>WVSO01000060.1 GCA_015689745.1 Rhodobacterales bacterium HKCCSP123
CCCGAGACGCCGCGCGCGGCCCCGGCGGCGGGGGGGCCCTGTGCGAACCTGCCGGCGGACATCCGGCCCTATTTCACCGGACCCAACCCGCGCTGCGGCCCGCAAGCGGTGCATCCCGGCGATGCGGCGCGCGGCCTCGACCGCACCAGCGCGCTGGGAGGCGAGAGGGGCGGCGGGATCGGGCAGGTCGTCCGCTACGAGGTCAACCCGCCCGCGGGTTACCGCGCGGCCTGGGAGGACGGGCGCATGAACCCCTACCGAGGCCTCGGGTTCCAGGGCGGCCAGCGACAGATGGAGCAGGTCTGGACCAACACGCTGCCGCGCCGTCTTCTCGGCGATCGGCCGCGCGGGTACAGGGCGATCTTCACGCGGGCGAACCGCCCCGCCGAGGTGGTTGCGGCGCAGCTGACCGTGATCCGTCCCTGAGGCGCCTCAGCGCCCACAGATATCCTGCAGACTGACCCAATCGGCGTCGCTGAGAAGCGGCGCCGCTTGTTGTCCGCGCATCGGATCGGCCTCGATCAGGCCGAGCACGGTTTCCCCCGACACGTCGCGCGCGAAGGCATAGGCCAGAGACGAGATCCCGGCGGCCTCGAACCGCGCCAGCAGGGGGCCGTCGGCAACCGGCGGCGCCTCGCGCGAGAGCAGGCTCGCGGCATGGGCATGCAGCGGGTCCTCGTCGATCTGCCCCGTGGTCAGAAGGCGCAGGGTCGCCCCAAGGCCCGCCTCGGTCAGGAGCGTCAGCATCGGGTCGGTCTCGGTGCGGCGCACGTCCTCGGCCAGCAGGTAGCCCGCGAGCACTTCGGGCGTCTCGTAATCCTCGACGAGGCCGGCGTTCGCGACGAGGATGCCACCCGGCAGCGCCAGCGTCTCGGGGATCGAGGTGGGCAGGAGCGCCACGCGCGGCGCATCCTCGCCGAAGCTGCGCCGCGCGAGCCGGTTCAGCGCCGTCGAGCCGCGGGGGCTGGTGCAGATCGGCCCGGCAAGGCGCCCGATCTCCTGCAGGAGGCGGTTGCCGATCTCCTCGCGGCTGGCCTCGGGGAGAAGGGCGACGGTCTGTCGGGTCAGCGCTTCGGGCAGCCAGAAGACGCCGATGCCAAGCAGAAGCGCGGCGATGCCTCCGCCGATCCAGAGCCTCAGCCGGCCGGGGTGCGGGCGGTGGCGATCGATGGCGGCGCGCACCGTCTCGATGGCCTCGATCATGTCGGGGTCTTCGATCTCGAGCCGTTCCTCGGTTTCCGCGCCGGGCGCGTAGAGGGCGGGGCGGCGGCCGGGGTTCAGCCGCGCGACGGCGGGGAGCGACCAATGCGTCAGCGCGACCTCGGCCGGGGTCGAGATCATCAGCGTCGCGTCGCCAAGCGCCACCAGCACGTCGCGGCGCTGCGCATCCGGCGCCTCGCGCCAGAGGCCGGTCGCCTCGAGACGGCTGTATTGCTCAAGCGCTGTCATGCGGGCGCACTGCTCGGTACTACGTTACGGGTGAGCATATCCCGCGCCGGACCGTTTCTCAACGCTCGCGCGCGCGGGGTGTCACAGCTCGGCGGCCTGCTTGCGCAGCTCGAATTTCTGGATCTTGCCGGTCGAGGTCTTGGGCAGTTCGGTGAAGACCACGCGCTTGGGTGTCTTGAACCCGGCAAGGCGCTGGCGGGCGAAGGCGATGATCTCCTCTTCGGTCGCCGTCGCCCCCTCTTTCAGCTCGAGGAAGGCGCAGGGCACCTCGCCCCATTTCTCGTCCGGTTTCGCCACCACCGCCGAGAGCAGCACGGCCGGGTGATGCATCAGGACGCCCTCCACCTCGACGGAACTGACGTTCTCGCCGCCCGATATGATGATGTCCTTCGCGCGGTCGGCGATCTGCACGTAGCTGTCGGGGTGCTGTTTCGCGATGTCGCCCGAGTGGAAATAGCCGCCGCGGAAGGCCTCGTTCGTGGCGCGGGGGTTCTTGTAGTAGCCCTTCATCACGGAATTGCCGCGCATCATGATCTCGCCCAGGGCGGCGCCGTCCATCGGGACCTGCTCCATCGTCTCGGCGTCCATCACGGTGATGTGGTCCATGTTCGGCATCGGCACGCCCTGCCGCGCCTTGACCGCGGCGCGGTCTTCGCCCTGCAGCGCGCCCCAGTCCTCGTCCTTGAAGGTGCATTCGGTCGCCGGGCCATAGGTTTCGGTCAGGCCGTAGACCTGCGTGATGTTGAAGCCCATCGTCTCGATGGCCGCCAGCGTCGCCGGGGCCGGGGGGGCACCCGCGGTGAAGACCTCGACCACGTGGTCGAAGGCGCGGCGCTCGGCCTCCTTCGCGTTGACGATCATGTTCAGCACGATCGGCGCGCCGCCGAAATGGGTGACGCCCTCGTCGGCGATGGCGTCGTAGATCGCCCTGGCCGTGATGTCGCGGCAGCAGACGGTCGTGCCGCCCACGGCGGGCATGGTCCAGACATGGCACCAGTTGTTGCAGTGAAAGAGCGGCACGATGGTCAGGTAGGTCGGGTAAAGCGTCATCCGCCAGCTGATCGGGGTGCCCATCGTGATGAGATAGGCGCCCCGGTGGTGGTAGACGACGCCCTTGGGGCGGCCGGTCGTGCCGCTGGTGTAGTTGAGCGCAAGGCTTTCCCATTCATCGACGGGCATGATCCAGTCGAACGACGGGTCGCCCTCGGCCAGCAGTTGCTCGTAGGTCAGGTGACGGCCCGAGGCATGGTAACCGGCTTCCTCGTCCGGCACTTCCACGACCAGCGGCGGGTCCTCGGCGTCCTGCGCCTTCATCGCCTCTTCGACGACGCCGAGAAACTGGGTGTCGACCAGCACCACCTTGGCCTCGCCGTGGTCGAGAATGTAGGAAATCGTCCCGATATCGAGGCGGATGTTGATCGAGTTCAGCACCGCGCCGCAGGCCGGCACCCCCCAGTGGGCCTCGACATGGGGGGCCGTGTTGGGCATCACCGCCGCCACCACGTCGCCCGGGGCCACGCCGCGCGCGGCGAGCGCCGAGGCAAGGCGGCCGGCCCGTGCGTGAAGCTCTCCATAGGTCGCGCGGTACCCGCGGTCGACAAGCGCCACGCGGTCGGTGAAGATGCGGTTGGCGCGGGCGAGGTGGCTCAGAGGGGTCAGGGCCACGTAATTGGCCGCGCGCTTCTCGAGCCCGGTTTCGTCCTTCATCCAGCCCATCGGCCACCCTCCGTCCTGCGCAAGCTTCTGTCGCAACACATGGCAAGACGCGCAAGAAAAGGAAAGGGGCCTTCAGCCGGGGCGCGGCCCGTCCCCGTGCCGGAGCAGGCGCGGCACGGCATAGGGCGTGCGGGCGCGATAGGCCTCGAACCGAGCGCCGTAGCGTGCGGCGAAGCGGCGTTCCTTGAGGATCGGTGCGAGCAGGCAATAGGCCGTCAGCGTCAGCGCCACGGCCAGTTGATCGGGCGTCCAGACCGGGACGGTCCATGTGGTCAGCGCGAAGGCGACATAGATCGGCTGCCGGATCACGCGGAAAAGTCCCGTCTCGGGCATGTCGGGGAAAACCGGCTTGCGGCCTGCCGCCAGCGACATCCAGCCCAGAGCGCCCGATTGCACCTCGGCGCCCGCGTCGAAGCTGGCCTTCATCAGCAGAAGCCACGATCCCGCATAGAGCGTCAGCATCAGCCACAGCGCCGCGCCCTCCGCCCGCCACCAGGTCACGCCCGAGGGCGTCCAGAGCGCGAAGAGCGCGAGAAGCTGGGCCGAGGCGATGATCGCGTAGGTGGTCGTGGCCAGCGTGGCGCCATGGGGCAGGAGACGCGCGAGCCAGCCGCCGCCCCGCCCTGTCAGGAGGAGAGAATGGGCAAGCGGGAATTGCAGGAGGAGGAGCCCATTCGCCAGGGCGGCCCAGGGCCAGGGCACGCGACCGAGGCTTTCGTTCATCCCGAAGCCCATGGCGAGCACCATTGCCAGCACCGAGACCGCGAAGACCGCGTGGCACAGCGCGCCACAGGCCAGCGCCCCCCAGAAGCGTGCGCCACGCCAAGGGGCCGTCAGGACGCCGCGGATCAGCGTCAGAAGGCGGTCGATATGTCCGGGGTCCGGGGCCATGGGCGCACAGCTAGGCGGGGCAGGGGCCGGGGCCAGCCCCGTTGACGAAGCGTCGCAGAGGGGTCTCGCGGCCCGCCCTGCGGGGGGCTAGGGTGACCGGCGACACATCCGCAACCGGACCCGCGCCCATGACGCCCTTCGCCCCGCCCGCCCCGAGCCTGCCCTTGCGTTTGCGCGCGTCGGTCCACCGGGCCGAGGCCGCGCCGGGCGATCCCGCACCCTATGCAGGCGAGGACAGCTTCACCTTTGTTCGGGTCAGCGTCACCGATGCCGAGGGGGCCCTGGGCCACGGCTTCACCGGGCGTTTCTGCGCGGCCGAGGTGGCGCATCTGCTGAACGGGGCCGTCGCCGAGGCCCTGTCGCGGCGCGGGCCGATGCCGGATCTTGCGCGCGTCCTGAACCCGCGCGGCATGACCGGGGTGGTCGTCTCCGCGCTCTCTGCGCTCGATATCGCGCTCTGGGACCTTGCCGGGCAGCGCGCGGGAAAAAGCGTGGCGGCGCTTCTCGGGGGCGCGCGGCCCTCGGCCCCGGTCGACGTGACCTGCGGCTTTCCCGCGCTCGACACGGACGCGCTCGTGGCCGCCTGCGCGCAGGAGGTCGCGGCGGGCGCCCATGGGGTCAAGGTGCTGGTCGCCGCAAGGGGGCGCAGCCCGGCCGAGGATCTTGCCCGCGTCGCGGCGGTACGGGCCGCCATCGGCGAAGGTGCGGCGCTGATCGCGGATGCCAATTGCGGCTGGGACCCGGAGAGCGCGCTGGCCTTCGCGCGGGGTGCGGCCGCGCTGAACCTGTCCTTTCTCGAGGAACCCGTGCGCGGCAATGACCGCAAGGCGCTGGCCGCGCTCGCCGCCGAGGGGATCGTGCCCCTGGGGGCCGGCCAGATGGAGCAGAGCGCCGACCGCTTCGCCCTCCTGGCCGAGGCAGGGGTGCGCGTGATCCAGCCCAATGCCGTCTTCGCAGGCGGCATCCCTGCCGCCATCGGTGCCGCCCGAGCGGCCGAGGCCGCGGGCTGCACCGTCTCGCCCGCGGGCGGGTGGGATATCGTCAACCTGCACTGGATGTGCGGCGCGATGACCTCGGGCGCTGTCGAGCTTCACCGCGCGCAGGCGCGGATCGCCCGTCTCCTCATGCCGGAACCGCCCCGGCTGCGCGACGGTGTCCTCGCCGTCTCGGATGCACCGGGCCTTGGCCTGAGGCCGGATGAAGACGCGCTCGCGGCCTGCCGCGTCGGCCCCTAAAGGTCGTCGCGCGCCCGGATGCGGGCGATGATGGTCGAGGTGTTGACCCCCTCGTGATAGGGGAGGCGGCGCAGGATGCCGCGGTCGATCGCGGCGCGATAGAAATCATCCCACCCCGTCCCCGCGTAGACGACAAGGCCGATGCCGTGGCGATCGAGGAACGCGTCGGTCAGCGTTGCGCCGAACATGGTCGGGCAGTCCACGACAAGATCGGCGAGGCCCGTGGCACGGACCGTGTCCATCCGTTCGGCCAGCGTCAGGATCGGCCTGCGCTTGTAGGCGGCGGCATGATCATCGGGTGTCACGCCCACGATCAGGCGGTCGCCCATCGCCCGCGCCTCGTGGAGAAGGCGCAGATGGTTCGCATGGAGAAGGTCGAAGACCCCCTCGGTGAAGACCGTGATCAAGGGACGGCCTTACGCGAAGCCGCGTCCGCCGGGGCCGATCCCGTCGAAATAGCCTGCCTCCTCCTCCGTGGAGGCACCGGTCCGGTCGCCGCTGCGGCCGGGTTCCTCGCTGTCCTGCTGGGTGTCGCCGTGATGGGGATTGTCGCCGGTGTTTCGACCCAGGCCGCCCTCGCCGGGGTCGGCGGGGCGCTGCGGGCTTCCGTTGCCTTGCGTACCCGGATGATCAGGGCGCCCGCCGCCGGTCTCTGGTCCGGACGTCCCCGCGGCCGAGGCAGGGCGGGTCCCGCCGAGGCTGGCCACAACCGGCAACGCGTAGGTCGCGCCGCCGACAAGGACCGAGGCGATGAGCGCCCGGCGCCGTGCGTCGGGATCGGTGGGGTCGTCGGGCATGGGATACCTCCTGCCGTGAGAGTTTCGTCATGACATGGAAACGACCGGGCGTATGATACGGCCATGGCCACCGATCTTTACGCAGATAATCCCGCGAGGGTAGACCACTACGGGCGCCCCTCAAAATGGTTTATGGATTACCCCGCCGAGTACCTCGACAGGCTGGTGGCCGAAGCAAAGGCGGTCGAGCTGATCTTCCGGGTCGAGTTCGGCTACGACCTGCACCTGACCTGGGGCAGCCTGCTGGGGGCTGTCCGGGGCGGTGATCTCATCCCGCATGACTTCGACATCGACCTCGCCTATGTCAGTCGCGCGCGGTCCAAGGCCGGGGTGCTGCGCGAACGGGCGCGCATTCTCGGCTTCTTCCGGCGACATGGCCGGGTGACCGGCACGCCATCGCCCGGGCGATTCATGCTGGGCGGCGTGGCCGGTCCCCGCGGAACGTCCGACCACGGCATCGAGATCTGGACAAGCTTCAGCACGGGCGGGCAGCACTACGCCTATCCGATCCTGCCGGGCGTGCTTCCCGCGCGTGCGGTCACGCCGTTTCGCAAGGTGCAGCTTCGTGGCCTCGCCTTTTCCGCGCCGCGCCGCGCAGAGCGGTTTCTGGACCTCGCGATCGGACCCGATTGGCGTGTGCCGAAGCTGCCCAGGGATCACACGGATCGCAGCCGGCGCTACGCCTGTTTCGACTTTCTCTACGCCTCCTGAACGAGGCCCCTGGCGGTCAGCAGCCGCAGGGCCTGTTCCACGTCGCGGGTCGGCGGATCTGCCAGGCCGAATTCCCGTGCCACGGCCCCGGCCAGCGCCGGGTGATCGCGGCTGCCGTCACAGAGCAGCCAGACCACCGCCGCGGTCGGGTTGAGGTAGTGAAGAACCCCGTCCGGTGTCTCGATGCGGGCACCTTGCGGCCCCGTGGTCAGCGGCAGGGAGAGGTCGGCGCGGGGTCGGGCGGGCAGGTCGGACATGGCATGACTCGGCTCAGACTCGCGTCATGGTAGGGCAGGGCGCGCAGGCGGGCCAGCCGTTCGCCGGCTCGCACGCGACCAGGCGCCCGGTGTCCGGGCACCTGTCCGATCTCGTCCGGCGGTCCTGGCTCAGGCGGCCTTGTTCTCCGCTCCGGCCCCGAAGCGGCCGTAGAAGCTCTGGCCCTTCCCGGCCATCTCGCGCAGCAGTGCGGGGCAGCTGAAGCGCGGCCCGTACGCGGCGGCCAGCTGGTCGCAACGTTCCGCGGCATAGGGCGTGCCAAGCATGTCGAGCCAGGAGAACGGGCCGCCCGACCAGGGCGCGAAGCCCCATCCGAGGATCGCGCCCACGTCGCCCTCGCGGATGTCGGTCAGGACGCCTTCCTCGAAGGCGCGCACGGCCTCGAGCACCTGGGCGAAGAGCAGGCGGTGCTGAACCTCGGTGAGGCCCGGCTGTTCGGGGCTGACCGGGTACCGCTCGCCCAGGCCGTCCCAGAGACCCAGCCGCTTGCCGCTCTCGTCGTAGCTGTAGAAGCCCGCCTTGGCCTTGCGGCCCAGCCGGCCTTCGCTTTCCAGCCAGAAGACGAGATCGTCGGCGGCATCGTCATAGGCCGCGCCCATCGCGGCCTTCGTCGCCCGCGCGATCTTGGCGCCGAGGTCGATCGAGGTCTCGTCGGTCAGCTGGAGCGGGCCGAGCGGCATGCCCACGAGCTTGGCCGCGTTCTCGATCAGCGCGGGGGCGACGCCCTCCTGCACCATGCGCACACCCTCGTTGACGTAGGGCAGGATGCAGCGGTTGGCGTAGAAGAAGCGCGCGTCGTTCACGACGATCGGCGTCTTGCGGATCTGGCGCACGAAATCGAGGGCCTTGGCCACGGCGCGGTCGCCCGTCTTCTCGCCCTTGATGATCTCGACCAGCGCCATCTTGTCGACGGGGCTGAAGAAATGGATGCCGATGAACTGCTCGGGGCTGTCCGACGCCTTGGCCAGTTCCGTGATCGGCAGGGTCGAGGTGTTGGTGGCGAAGATGCAGTCGGGGCCGACGGCGGCCAGCACCTTCTTCGTGACCTCGGCCTTGATGCCGGGGTCCTCGAAGACCGCTTCGACGATCAGGTCGCAGCCCGCAAGCGCGGCGTAATCCGTCGTCGCCGTGATCCGGCCCAGCACCTCGGCCTTCTTCGCCTCGGTGACCTTCCCGCGCTTCATCCCCTTGTCGAGGATGTCCTCGGCATGGGCCTTGCCACGGTCGGCGGCCTCCTGCGCCGCATCGATCAGCACCACCTCGATGCCCGCGTTGGCCGAAACGTAGCCGATGCCCGCCCCCATCATGCCCGCGCCGATGACTCCCAGCTTCTTCACCCGCTGGTCGGGCGCTTCCGGGCGGTTGGCACCCTTCTCGAGTGCCTGCTTGTTGAGAAACAGCGACCGGATCATCGCGGAAGACGAGGGGTTCATCAGGATGTTGGTGAACCACCGCGCCTCGATCCTGAGGGCGGTGTCGAAATCGACGAGCGCGCCCTCGTAAACGGCCGAGAGCAGCGCCTTGGCCGCCGGGTAGACGCCCTTCGTCTTGCCGTTGATCATGGCGCTGGCACCGACGAAGGTCATGAAGCCCGCAGGGTGGTATGGCGCGCCGCCGGGCATCTTCCAGCCCTTCTGATCCCAGGGTTTCACGATGTCCGCGTCGGTCGCCGACAGGACCCACTCTTTCGCCCGGGCCAGCAATTCGTCGGCCGGCACCACCTCGTCCACGAGGCTCGCGGACTTCGCCTTCTTCGGCTCCATCGTCTTGCCCTCGAGCAGGACGGGGGCCGCCGCCATGGCGCCGACCATGCGCGAGTAGCGCGTCGTGCCGCCGCTGCCCGGAAAGAGTCCGACGAGGATCTCCGGCAGGCCGATCCGGGCCTTTGGGGTGTCGGCCATGAAGCGGCGGTGGCAGGCCAGCGCGATCTCGGTGCCGATGCCCATGCAGGTGCCGGTGATGGCGCAGGCGACGGGCTTGCCGCCCTTGTTCGTCTTGGGATCGAGGCCCGCCCGCTCGAGCTTGCGCAGGATGCGGTGGCCCGTCATCGTGAAGTCGAAGAGGGCAGGGGCGGGATCCTCGCCCGCCTCGGCCCTGATGGTGGCCAGCGTGTTGAGGTCCATGCCGCCGGCGAAGCTGTCCTTGCCGGAGGTGATGACGATGCCCTTTACGCTGTCGTCCGCGAGCGCGTCGTCGATCATGCCGTCGATGACCACCAGCGCCTCGCGGCTGAGGACGTTCATCGACTTGTCCTTCACGTCCCAGGTGATGACGGCGACGCCATCGGCGCCCTTTTCCATCGTGAAATCGGTCATTTTTCTGGTCCCTTCATGGGTGGGCGGCTGTCGTGGCCGGCAACCTGGTTCGTGAGCGCGGCGGCGGCCTGCGCGTGGGAAAGATCCGAGGACAGCATCGGGATCACGCGGTCATCCGCGTCCGACTCCAGCCATAGCGCCTTCCATTGTCCCCCGATCAGGAGCAGGGCCATGTGGCTCGTGTGGCTGGGCATGGCAGGACCGTCATGGGACAGGGCCTCGGTCAGGTGCCGGCCGATGATCATGTCGGACATGCCGGGGAAATAGCCGGCCTCGATGCAGGTGCGCCGGTAAACGGTCACATCATGGGCGCGCAGATGCGACCGGAGGTCGGACATGACGATGTCCATCTCTTCCGGACAGGAGGCGACGATCTGACGGTTGCGCGTCGACATCATGAGCGGAAGCGCGACGTGACGCAGCACGGTCACCAGGTCGCCGTCCATCACGGCACGGGAGACGGTGTCAAGAAAGCTCTGGTACAGACCCTTGGGCATTGCTGCTTGATACGCGTGACCTTCGAGGCGATCTCTGCCATGTGCCGGGTTCGGAAACGGCGCGATGACAGGGGCTGAGCCGGGCCCTGGCCGTCTCAGATGTCGGACCCGCTGCGCGCGGCCATCCTCTTCTGCGCCTCGGACTGGGCCTTGATCAGGTCCGGGTGAATCAATTCGAGGTGCGTCTGGTTGATGACGACCTGTTCCCAGAAATTCCGCCAGACACCCTCGACCTTGATGAAGGCGCTGTGGACGAGGAAAGGCTCCACCACGTAGGTCCCGTGCGACAGGATCTCGGACCGGTGGACGCCGACGATCATGTTCCGGTCGTGCTGCTGGAACGACGCCTGCAGGCAAATGCGCCGATACTGCGTCACCTTCTTGTGGCGAAGCTGTGCATGGAAATCGCACAGCATGAGATCGAGTTCCTCGACCGAGGAGATGATCACCTGCGAGGAGGGAAGACTGACGAAGAACGGCAGGGCAACCAGGCGGTAGAACCCCTCGATATCCCTTGCCATGATCGTCGCGTTCAACGCATCCACCGTCTCCTGATAGATCGCAACCGGCATTTTTCACTCGTCCTTCACGTAGCTGCACACGCGACGCCACAGGCCCTTCCCGCCTGATCAGGGTTCGTGCGCTCTGATCCGTCATCGGTCTCGGCGGGCGCATGCTCACTCCTTCGCAAGCACTTGTCAATGTCACTTGACGCGCCCGGGTGTCGCGCCGGGTCCGATCGAACGGGTCAACCCGGATCATCACACGCGCTCGATGATGGTTGCGGCCCCCATGCCGGAGGCGACGCAGAGCGTGGCAAGGCCGGTGCCCTTCCCGGTGCGCTCCAGCTCGTCGAGCAGCGTGCCGAGGATCATCGCGCCCGTCGCCCCCAGCGGGTGACCCATCGCGATGGCGCCGCCGTTCACGTTGACGCGGTCATGGTCCACGTCGAACGCCTGCATGAAGCGCAGCACGACCGAGGAGAACGCCTCGTTCACCTCGAACAGGTCGATGTCGCCGATCGACATGCCGCTGTCCTTCAGGATCTTCTCGGTCGCTGGCACGGGGCCGGTGAGCATGATGGTGGGATCGGTGCCGATCTTGGCGGTCGCACGGACGCGGGCGCGGGGCGTCAGGCCGTATTTCTCACCGAATTCCTTGTTCCCGATCAGAAGCGCGGCCGAGCCGTCCACGATGCCCGAGGAGTTGCCGGCATGGTGGACATGGTTGATCGCCTCCAGGTGCGGATATTTCATCAGCGCGACCTGGTCGAAGCCCGGCATGACCTCGCCCATCTCCTTGAAGGAGGGCTTCAGCGCGCCAAGGCTCTGCATGTCGGTGCCGGGGCGCATGTATTCGTCGCGGTCGAGGATGGTCAGCCCGTTGATGTCGGTCACGGGCACCACCGAGCGGGCAAAGCGGCCCTCTTCCCAGGCCATCGCGGCGCGCTTCTGGCTTTCGACGGCCAGCGCGTCGGCGTCATCGCGGCTGAACCCGTATTCCGTCGCGATGATGTCGGCCGAGATGCCCTGCGGCACGAAATAGGTGGTCATGGCAATGGACGGATCGACGGCGATCGCCGCCCCGTCGCTGCCCATGGCGACGCGGCCCATCATCTCGACCCCGCCGGCGATATAGGCGGCCCCTGCGCCGCCCCTGACCTGGTTCGCGGCAAGGTTCACCGCCTCGAGCCCGGACGCGCAGAAACGGTTGATGGCTAGGCCCGGGATGCGCTCGTCGAGCTCCGAGGCGAGAACGGCCGTCCGCGCAAGGCAGCCGCCCTGTTCCATCACCTGCGTGACATTGCCCCAGATCACGTCCTCGACCGCGTGCCCGTCGAGATTGTTGCGCGCCTTCAACGCGTTGAGCGTGAAGGCCGACAGGCGCGCCGCGGTCACCTCGTGCAGCGCGCCGTCCTTGCGGCCCTTGCCGCGCGGCGTGCGGATCGCGTCGTAGATATAGGCGTCGGTCATCTGTCGTCCTCTGGTCAGGTGGCGGGAAAGGCCCGCAGCATCAGCTCGTAGGGGTGTTTCCAGCCCGGCACCGCCGCGATGCGGGAAAGCCAGGCGTCGATCGCCGGATATTCGGCGCGGTCGAAGGTGAACGGCTCTTCGTAGAAGAGATAGCCCGCGCAGGAGATGTCGGCGCAGGTGAGCGCCTCGCCCGCCAGCCAGTCACGGGTGGAGAGCTCGCCCTCCAGCACCGCGAGCGCGGCCTTGAGCCGGCCTGACAGCCAGCCGATCACCTCGGCCGGGCGCTTGTCCGCGGGCAGGAAGTTCATCAGGAACCTGAGCGTTCCCGCCTGGCCCGAGACCTTCTGGTTGTCGAAGATCGTCCAGCGCAGGATCTCGCGCCGCGTGGCTTTCGACCCGTCGCCGCAGAGCAGGCCGGTCTCGCCCATCACCCAGTCCTGGATCACGCCCGATTGCGTCAGGATCAGCCCGTCCGCGTCCAGAACGGGCACCTCGCCCATCGGGTTGATGGCCCGGAACTCCGGGCTGCGCGCCTCGCCGTTGAAGAAATCGACATGGCGCGGGGTCCAGTCGATACCGGCCAGCTCCAGCGCCAGCGCGGCCTTGTAGGCATTGCCGGATTCCCCGAAGCAATAGAGCGTGTTGGTCATTTCGCTATCCCCGCGTTCTGCCCGGCGTCAGCGTTGCGCCGTGCGTATTTCTGGAAAGATGAAGGCTCATCACGTTCCATTAAGGTTAACCGTCGCGTCCGACACCGGACGTGAACCTGGCGCGGCGCGTGGGGCAGGGCGAGCGCCCCTCCCTTCACCTTTCTCCAAATACGCATCGCGACCTCGGCCGGGCGCGCTGCGGTCGGGAATGGGGGCCCCGCGGCTCACTTCTTGCGCTCCTCGAGCTCGGAATTGAACAGCCGGATCCGCGCGAGGAATTTCTCCTCGTTGATCACGCTGCCCCAGTGCTCGAAGAGAAACGAAAGGAATTCCCCGTCGTCGAGCCCCGCCTCCACGGCCAGGGCGCGCAGCTTGCGGTAACCATCCTCGCTCATCGCGATGTTGGGGCGGCGCGTGAGCCGCAGGCGCTTGGGCATGTCTCTCCTCCCGTGGGCCGGTGATGGGGCGGCGCCCTCCCGCGCCGCCCCGTCCGACCTTAGAAATTCGCGGCGTCCAGTGCCATGACCGGTTCCGCGCCGGACTGGATGCGCGCCAGATGCGTCGCCGTCATCGGCAGCTGGCGGGCCATGTAGAAACGCGCGGTGGCGAGCTTGGTCTCGTGGAACACCGGGTCCTCGCTGCCCGCGGCCAGTGCCTTGAGCGAGGTTTCGGCCATGCGCGCCCACATCAGCCCGAGGCAGACATGCCCGAAGAGATGCATGAAATCGTAGCTCCCCGAGAGCGCCGCGTTGGGGTTCTTCATGCCTTCCTGCATGAAATACATGCCGGCGGCCTGCAGGTCCTTCGAGGCGCGCTTCAGCGGTTCGACGAACTCGGCCATGCCGCCCGTCTCGCCCGCTTCCTTGCAGAAGCCCTTCACCAGGTCGAAGAAGGCCATGACATGCTTGCCGCCATCGGCCGTGAGCTTGCGCCCCACGAGGTCGAGCGCCTGAACGCCGTTCGCACCCTCGTAGATCATCGCGATGCGGGCGTCGCGGGCGTATTGCGACATGCCCCATTCCTCGATGTAGCCATGCCCGCCGTAGACCTGCTGGGCCTGCACGGTCATGTCGAAGCCCTTGTCGGTGAGGAAGCCCTTGATCACCGGCGTGAGGAGCGAGATCAGCCCGTCGGCATCGGCATCCTGCCCGCGATGGGCGCGGTCGATCAGCGTGGCGCCCCAGAGGATGAACGCGCGGCCGCCCTCGGTGAAGCTTTTCTGTTCCATCAGGTTGCGGCGGATGTCGGGATGCACGATCAGCGGATCGGCCGGGCCGTTCGGGTTCGCGGGGCCGGTCACGTCGCGGCCCTGCAGCCGGTCCTTGGCGTAGGCCAGCGCGTTCTGGAAGGCGATCTCGGCCTGAGCCAGGCCCTGCATGCCGACGCCCAGCCGCGCCTCGTTCATCATGGTGAACATCGCGCGCATGCCCTTGTGGGCCTCGCCCAGCAGGTAGCCGGTGGCCTCGTCGTAATTCATCACGCAGGTGGCGTTGCCGTGGATGCCCATCTTCTCCTCGATCTTGCCGCAGGAGACGCCGTTGCGCGGCCCGAGGCTGCCGTCCCCGTTCACGAGGAACTTGGGCACGATGAAGAGCGAGACGCCCTTGATCCCCTCGGGGCCGCCGGGGATCTTGGCCAGCACCAGGTGGACGATGTTCTCGGCCATGTCATGCTCACCTGCCGAGATGAAGATCTTCTGCCCGGTGATCCTGTAGCTGCCGTCCTCCTGCGGCTCGGCCTTGGTGCGCATCAGGCCGAGGTCGGTGCCGCAATGCGGCTCGGTCAGGTTCATGGTGCCGGTCCAGTCGCAGGCGACCATCCGGGGCAGCCAGGTCGATTTCTGCTCGTCGGAGCCATGGGCAAGGATCGCCGAGGCCGCGCCATGGGTCAGGCCCTGGTACATCATGAACGCCTGGTTGGCCGAGGAGAAATACTCGCCCACCGCGGTGCCCAGCACGTAGGGCATGCCCTGGCCGCCGAATTCTTCGGGCATGTCGATGCCGGGCCAGCCGCCCGCCTTCATCTGCTCGAAGGCCTCCTTGAAGCCGGTGGGGGTGTAGACCACGCCGTTCTCCATCCGGCAGCCCTCGGTGTCGCCGACGGGGTTCAGCGGCGCCAGCACCTCGGACGCGATCTTGCCCGCCTCCTCGAGGATGGCGGCGGTGAAGTCGCGCTCGATCTCCTCGTAGCCGGGGATGCCGGCCTCGGTCACCTTCAGCACATCGTGCAGGATGTACTGCATGTCCTTGGTGGGGGCGGTGTAGCTGGGCATTGTCGTCCTCCCGGAGGGTTCTGTTCGTCGTTCGGTCTTGTCACTCGGCCGCGTCGCGCGGGCTGCCGAGGGTGTCCAGCATGTCCTCCACGAGGCTCATCTGGCTTCGAAGGTCGTTGATCGCGACATCGAGCTCGGCGCGCTGGCGCTCCATGTCTGTCAGCCGGTCGCGCGCGATGTCGAGCGTGCGGCTGAGCTGGGTCGCCTGCTGGTCGCCCACGTAATAGAGGTCGAGCAGCTGGCGGATCTCCTCGAGGCTGAAGCCGAAGCGCTTGCCGCGCAGGATCAGGGTGAGCCGCGCCCGGTCGCGCCGGGTGAAGAGGCGCTTCTGACCCTCGCGGATCGGGAACAGGAGTTCCTTCTGCTCGTAGAAGCGAAGCGTGCGGGGCGTCACCTCGTAGGCGTCGCACATCTGCCGGATGGTCATCACGTTTTCGGTCATGATCGGGTCGTCCATGTCGAACATTCTGGTGTCTGGCCTGACTGATGTGCGAGTCGGCCCTCTTAATACAAGACAAGATGACGTTGACGTAAACGAGACGTCACGTCACTTCGGAGCTTGACGAAACGTCAGGAAAGGTGACCTGGGGTAAAGCGCAATTTCCGTTCGGGCAGGGGGCGCGCGGCCCGCGCCGTCAGCTCCAGGAGGCCTCGGTCCTGTCGCGCATCGCCTGCAATTCGTCGATGATCTCGTCGAGCTCGCTGCGCCTCTGGCGCAACTCGTCGAGCTGCCGGTCGGCAAGCGCGAGCCAGGCCTTGCGCTGTGCGCCGCCCTGGGGGTCTGCATCGTACATCTCGAGCCATTGCCGGATTTCCTCGAGCGCGAAGCCCCAGCGGCGCCCGCGCATGATCAGGGTCATCCGCGCCACCTCGCGCGGGCCGTAAAAGCGCGCGCGCCCCTCCCGTTCGGGGAAGAGCAGTTCGATGTACTCGTAGTGCCTGAGCGTGCGCGGCGTCACGTCGAAGCGCGCACACATCTCCTTGAAGCTGAGCCGGGTCTCGTCTCCCATCGGTCCCCTCGCCGTTTTGCACTTCCAATCATATCATACCGGTCATGACGCCGCGGGAAAAGCGCTCCGCGCCCTTGCGCCGGCCGCGCCCAGCAGTGACACTCGGGCGGGAAGGCAAGGACGGCGGACATGACCGTAACGGCGGAAGACAAGGCGCGCATCGCGCGGCAGTTCATCGAGGCGATCCCCTTTTCCCAGGCGCTGAAGATGCGGCTCGACGAGATCGGAAACGGCACCGCGGTGATTTCGATGCCCTGGTCCGACGCGCTGGTCGGCGATCCCAAGAGCGGCGTGATCCATGGCGGCGCGGTGTCCGCGCTGATGGACACCTGCGGCGGGGCCGCGGTGATGAGCCACCCCGAGGCGCTGGCGGGCACGGCCACCATAGATCTGCGCATCGATTACATGCGCGCCGCCGCGCCCGGCCAGCGCATCAGCGCGCGCGCCGAGTGCTACCACCTCACCCGCTCGGTGGCCTTCGTGCGCGCCACCGCCTGGGACGAGGACGAGGACCGCCCCGTCGCCACCGCCACCGGCGCCTTCACCGTCGAGCGCGTCAAGGCCGAGGTTCTCCCGTGACACGGCCCCGCCCCGAACCCGTCGCCGTCATCAAGCAGCGCCGCGACCGCACGCTTGCGGCCCTCGTGGGCGGGGTGCCCTACATCGGCTTTCTCGGCGTCGGTTTCGATCGCCGCGGGGACGAACTGACGGCGGTTCTGAACTACGACGACAAGCTGATCGGCAACCCGCTCCTGCCCGCGCTCCACGGCGGTGCCATCGCCTCCTTCCTCGAGGTGACGGCGATCATGGAGCTGAGCTTCAACATGCTCTGGGACGATGTCGAGGAGGGCCGGATCGACCCCGACACGCTCACGCCCGAGACCCTGCCGCGCCTGCCCAAGACCATCGACTTCACCGTCGATTACCTGCGCTCCGGCCTGCCGCGCGACGCCTATGCGCGGGCGCGGGTGAACCGGCAGGGGCGGCGCTACGCAAGCGTCCATGTCGAGGCCTGGCAGGACCAGCGCCAGCGCCTTTTCGCCCAGGCCACCGGGCATTTCCTGATGCCGCCCCGCGATGACTGAGACAGCAGCGCGCGCGCCGCTGACGCACGCCCGTGTCCTCAGGATCGCGCTGCCGGTGGTCCTGTCGAACGCGACGATCCCGCTTCTCGGCGTCGTCGACACGGCAGTGGTGGGCCAGCTCGGCGACCCTGCCCCCATCGGGGCCGTGGGCCTCGGCGCGGTCATCCTGACCTCGATCTACTGGGCCTTCGGCTTCCTCAGGATGGGCACCGTGGGCCTTGCCGCGCAGGCGCTGGGCGCGGGCGACCGGGCCGAGGTCGCGGCGCTTCTGACCCGTGTCCTCCTGATCGGGGGCGCGGCGGGGCTGGCGCTCATGCTCCTGCAGATGCCGATCTTCTCCGCCGCGCTCTGGCTCTCCCCCGCCAGCCCCGAGGTTGAAAGCCTCGTGCGCGCCTACCTCCAGGTCCGAGTCTTCTCGGCCCCCGCGGCCATCGCGACCTACGGCATCCTCGGCTGGCTCATCGCGCAGGAGCGCACGGGCGCCGTCCTTGCCCTTCAGCTCTGGCAGAACGGGCTGAACGCCGCGCTGTCCATCTGGTTCGTCCTCGGCCTCGAGCTCGGCGTCGAGGGCGTGGCGCTCGCCACCTTCCTCGCGGAATGGTCGGGGCTGCTCCTCGGCCTCTGGCTCTGCCGCCGCGCCTTCGTGGTGCCCGACTGGCGCGACTGGGCGCGCATCTTCGACCGGGCGATCCTGTGGCGCATGGCGGCGGTGAACACCGACATCCTGATCCGCTCGGTCCTGCTTCTGCTGGGCTTCTCCTCCTTCCTCTTCTTCGGGGCGGATTTCGGCGATGTGACGCTCGCCGCCAACCAGGTGCTGATCCAGTTCGTCTATGTCACCTCCTACGCGATGGACGGCTTCGCCTTCGCCGCGGAGGCTCTGGTGGGGCAGGCCGTGGGCGCAAGGGCGCGCGGCCGCGTCCGGCGCGCGGCGATCCTCACCAGCCTCTGGGGGCTTGGCACCTGCGCCGCGCTGGCGCTGGCCTTCACGCTCGGGGGCGGCGCGCTGATCGACACGATGACCACCGCCGACACCGTCCGCACCGAGGCGCGCGTCTTCCTGCCCTGGATCGCGCTGGCGGTCCTGATCGGCTGCGCGTCCTGGATGCTCGACGGCATCTTCATCGGCGCGACCCGCACCCGCGACATGCGCAACATGATGGCGCTCAGCTTCGCGGGTTACGCGGCCCTCGTGGCGCTCCTGATGCCCGCCCTCGGCAACCACGGCCTCTGGGCCGCCCTGACCGGTTTCTTCGCGCTCCGCGGCCTCACCCTCGCCCTGCGCTACCCGGCCCTCGAACGCGACGCGGCCCCCTGACCGGACCCGGCCCCGCCTTCATCTTTCCCCAAATACGCACATCCGCCCTCGCCACCCCGCGCCAGCCTCGGACAGCCGGGCACCACCGCACCGCGCCAGCGGTGCCACCGCCGTCGCTGACGGAGGCCGCAGGCCGAGACGCGCGGCAAAGTCCCCCTCGGGGTCAGAGCAGGCCGAGGATCCTTTCCGGCGGCCGCCCGATGACCGCGCGGCTGCCCGCCACGAGGATCGGGCGCTCGATCAGGACCGGATGCGCCGCCATGGCCGCGACAAGGGCGGTGTCGTCGCTGTCGGCCAGGTCGAGGTCGCGGAAAACGCCCTCCTTCGTCCGCACCAGCCCGATCGCCGGGATCTCCAGCCTCCGCAAGAGCTCGACGATCTCGCCTTCCGTCGGCGGCTCCTTGAGGTAGAGCCGCACCGTCGGGGACAGCCCCCGCTCGGTCAGCAGCGCCAGGGCCGCGCGCGATTTCGAGCAGCGCGGGTTGTGCCAGAGCGTCAGGTCCATGCGTCCACCCCCGTTCCCGTCACATCGCCGATCCGCGCCACGCCCTCGGCGGCGCAGCGCGCATAGAGCCCTCGGGCGATCCGCGCGGCGAGCGTCAGACCGCCATAGACGAGGCCCGTGTAGAGCTGCACCGCCGTCGCGCCCGCGCGCAGCTTTTCCCACGCCTGCTCGGCCGTCGACACACCGCCCACGCCGATCAACGGCAGCCGCCCCTCGGTCAGCCCGTAGAGACGCGCCAGCACCCGCGTGGAGGCCTCGAAGAGCGGCTGGCCCGACAGCCCGCCCGCCTCGCCGCGGTGGCGGCTTGCGAGCCCCTCGCGCGAGAGCGTCGTGTTGGTGGCGATGATCCCCGCCACGCCCGAGGCCAGCGCCACCCCGGCGATCTCGGCCAGCTCGTCCTCCGACAGGTCCGGCGCGATCTTGAGAAACACCGGGATCGGCCGCGCCAGCCCGGCGCGCGCCTCCATCACGCCGGCCAGAAGCCCCTCGAGCGCGGCGCGCCCCTGCAGCTCGCGCAGGCGTTCGGTGTTGGGCGAGGAGACGTTGACCGTGGCGAAATCCACATGCGGCCCGCAGCGCGCCAGAACCCGCGCGAAATCCCCCGCGCGGTCGCGGCTCTCCTTGTTCGCGCCGAGGTTCAGGCCCACGGGCACCGCGGGCTTCGCGGCTTCAAGCCGCGCCGCGATCGCCTCCATGCCTTCGTTGTTGAAGCCGAAGCGGTTGATCGCCGCCCGGTCCTCGGTCAGCCGGAAGAGCCGCGGTCTGGCGTTGCCCGGCTGGGCCAGGGGCGTGGCCGCCCCCACCTCGATGAAACCGAACCCCGCGCGGGAAAGGGGCCCGACCGCCTCGGCGTTCTTGTCGAAGCCTGCCGCCAGCCCCACCGGGTTCGGCAGCGCCATGCCCGCCAGGTCGACCGCCAGCCGCGGCGAGGTCACAGGGCCCGGCGCGGGCAGGAGGCCCGTCTGCAGCGCCTTGATCGCCAGCCCATGCGCCCGCTCGGGCTCCATGCGCTGCATCACGGACAGGCCGAAGCGCTCCCACATGGCGCTCACATCCCCCCGGGGAAGACATGCGCCCCGCCCACGAGTGGCAGGGGCGCGTGCCAGATCACGTCGGCAAGGCGCAGGGGGGCATAAAGATGCGGAAACTCCGCGCCGCCGCGCGAGATCTCCCATTTCAGGGCCGCGCCGAGCGCATCGGCCTCGAAGGCGGCCAGGATCAGCCCGTCCTCGCCTGCGAAATGCTTCGCCGCGGTCTCTGCGGCCTGCTCGGCGGTCGAGAAGTGGATGAACCCGTCCGCCACGTCCACCGGGGCGCCGGATGTCTCACCCGCCCGTTCAAGCTCTGCCCATTCTTCGGGCCGAAGGATCTTGTAGATACGCATGCCTTCCCATTGCCCGACGCTGACGCGCCGTCAAGTGTAACGCCAACGTCACCAAGCCGCTTTACTTGGCTGGCGCGCCCCGCCACTCTGGCAGGCGTCCAACACAAACGGGAGAGCAACAATGCTTGCACGGATTCTCGGGTCCACCGCGATCCTCGCGGGCCTCGGCATGGCCGCACCGGCCGCGGCAGAGACCACGCTTCACATTCTGCACATCAACGACCTTCACAGCCGTATCCAGCCGATCAACCGCTTCGACTCGACCTGCCCGGCCGAGGATGACGCCGCGGGCGAATGCTTCGGCGGGGTCGCGCGGGTCGCCACCGCCGTGAACCAGATCCGAGGCGAACTGGAGGCCGCGGGCGAGAACGTGATCGTCCTCGATGCGGGCGACCAGTACCAGGGCAGCCTGTTCTTCACGACCTACCGCGGGGCCGCCGCCGGGGAGTTCATGGAGGCCATCGGCTTCGACGCGATGGCGCTCGGCAACCACGAGTTCAACAACGGCCCCGAGGGCATTCTGCCGCTGCTCGACGCCGTCAGCTTCCCGGTCGTCTCGGGCAACCTCGACGTGAGCCAGGACCCGTCGCTGAACGGGCGCGTCGGGGACACGATCGTCCTCGACGTGAACGGCATCCAGGTTGGCATCGTCTCGGCCCTGACGCGCGACACGATGGAAATCTCCTCTCCCGGCGCCAGCGTCATCTTCCAGGAAGAGGTCGATGCGCTGCAGGGCGACGTGGATGCGCTGACCGACCAGGGCGTCGATATCATCATCGCGCTGACCCATGTGGGCCTGCCCGCCGACATCCGCATCGCCGAGGCCGTGACCGGCATCGACGTGATCGTGGGCGGCCATTCCCACACCTATCTCAGCCAGGACGACCCCGACCGCGACGGGCCCTATCCGACCTTCATCTCGAACCCCGACGGCATGATGATCCCGATCGTGCAGGCCTATGCCTATTCGAAATACCTCGGCCATCTCGAGGTGACCTTCGATGACGCGGGCGAGGTGCTCTATGCCGAGGGCAACACCATGCTCCTCGATGCGAGCGTGACGCCCGACGAGGGGATCGCCGCGCGCGTGGCCGAGCTTGCCGGTCCGATCGAGGAAGCCATGGGCGAGATCGTGGGCGACACGACCGAGTTCATCGAGGGCGACCGCTCCGTCTGCCGCGCGATGGAATGCCCGATGGGCAACCTCGTGGCCGACGCGATGCTCGACCGTGTCCGCGACCAGGGCATCCAGATCGCCATCGCCAACGGCGGCGGCCTGCGTGCCTCGATCGACGCAGGCGAGGTCACGATGGGCGAGGTCTTCACCGTGCTGCCCTTCCAGAACACGCTGGCCACCTTCCAGCTGTCGGGCGCCGACGTGCTGGCCGCCCTCGAGAACGGCGTAAGCCAGGTCGAGGAAGGCGCGGGCCGCTTCCCGCAGGTCTCGGGCATGCGCTTCGTCTGGAACCCCACCGCCGAGCCGGGCAGCCGCATCGTGTCGGTCGAGGTCGACATGGACGGCACCTGGACCGCCCTCGACCCCGAGGCGACCTATGGCGTCGTGTCCAACAACTTCATGCGCGGCGGCGGCGACGGCTACTCGGTCTTCGCCCGGAACGCCATGAACGCCTATGACTTCGGCCCCGGCCTCGAAGAGGTGGCGGCGACCTACATCGGCGCAAACAGCCCATATACGCCCTACACCGACGGCCGGATTTCGACCGCGGAGTAAGGACGTCACGGTACGATCTTCAGGCCGGCGCGGACCCCCGCGCCGGCCTTTCTGCTGCCATGCAGCATGTGCAGACCGGCTTTGGCGAGCCGTCAATTGTGAATCCCGTTAGCGCTACCACATCCTTGTCACGAGAGACGAAACGCCAAGCTTGAAAGGAGCTGCACAAATGACTTCGATCATGACCCGCCTGCGCACCGCCGCCGCGAAACGTGCGGCCTACCACCAGACCGTCCACGAGATCGCCAACCTGCCGCTCGACGTGGCGCTGGACCTGGGCATCTTCCGCGAGGATGCGGAAAAGATCGCCTGGAAACACGTTTACGGCCGCTGACCGGACGGGCTAGGCTCTCGCCTATGTGCGGGCGCATGACCATGACCCACCCAACCGACGCGATGGCGCGGCTGTTCGAGGCCGCGCCGTCGAATGATCTTCCGCCGGTGCCGCGGTACAACATCTGTCCCACGCAATCCGTTGCCGTGGTGACGGCGGGGCAGGGCGGGCGGCGGCTCAGGCCGATGCGATGGGGGTTCCTGCCGCACTGGTACAAGACCCCGACGGACGGACCTCTTCTGATCAACGCCCGTGCCGAGACCATCGCCGAAAAGCCTGCCTTCCGCGCCGCCGTGCGCGAGCGACGCTGCCTCGTGCCCGCCACGGGCTTCTACGAATGGACCAAGGACGAGGAAGGCCGCCGCCTGCCGTGGTATTTCGTGCCGAGGGATCGCGCGCCGCTCGTCTTCGCAGGCATCTGGCAGGACTGGACCAGGGGTGAAGAGCCCCTGACCACCGTCGCCATCGTCACGACGGGCGCAAGCGACTGGATGTCGGAGACCCACCACCGCGAGCCCCTGCGCCTTGCCCCCGAGGACTGGGCGCGCTGGCTGGGAGAGACCGGGGAGAAGGCCGCCCCCCTGATGCGCCCCGCGCCGGAAGGGTACTACGACCGCTGGCGCGTCGATGCGCGCGTCAATTCGAACCGGGCCGAAGGGGCCGGGCTGGTCGAACCCTTGGCGGCGTGACGGGGCAGGGGGGGGAGGCTGGAGCGGGCAGCGGGAATCGAACCCGCACCAAGAGCTTGGAAGGCTCGTGTGATACCATTTCACCATGCCCGCCTCTGACGCCCGAGGTAACCGCGCCCGTGCGATCCGTCAAGGCGGCAGGCGCCTGGCCTGCCCGGCTCGGGCACGGCGACCGCTCCGGCCGGCCTGGCTCGGGACCTGCGCCCTGCGCGAACGCGCTCAACGCAAGGCGGGCCGCCCGTTCCGGGGGCGGCCCGCATGCCCAGGTCGGGTTCCCGGATGGGGTCACAAGGGGATGAACAGGAAATCGTCCTGGGTCACGTCGGCCAGCGCCACCCCTTCGAGAAGGATCGTGCCCTGCCCGGTCTCGACCCGCACCGCGGCGCCGACCCCGGTGAGCACCTCGTCGGCCGCAACCTCGTCGATGACGAGAGCCGCGAAGGTGGTCCCCAGCGCCGTCAGGTCGATCGTCTCTCCGTTGGCGTCGAAATCGCGGATCACGTCCGTGCCGTGGCCCGTCCCGAAGACGAAGGTGTCGGTGTCGAGGGCGCCGAACAACGTGTCGTCGCCGGCGCCGCCCTCGAGGATGTCGGACCCGGCCCCACCGAAGAGCCGGTCGTTCTCGGCCCCGCCCCGAAGCGTGTCATTGCCCGCGC
>WVSO01000061.1 GCA_015689745.1 Rhodobacterales bacterium HKCCSP123
CGGCAGGGGAACCGCTCCGGCGGCTGGCAGGGCAAGGCAGTCGGTGAACACCCGACTTACGACATGCGCGCCACGCCCACAAGCCGCGCGCGTCGCGAGGGCGCGACGGGACCGAAACGGCGGCGCTGTAGGGTCGAGGCGGACCTGGCCGCGGGTCGCAATCATGCCTCAATCGGCCCGCATTCCCGCCCGAGACTCACCCTAACCGTTACCGGGACGACGCCAGTTGCAGGAAACAGTGCCATGTCCGCCCCGATCCTTCCCGATGCCTTTGAAAGCTACCTGCCCGCCTCTCTGTTGCGGACCACCGGCCGGGATGGGTTGGGCAGCGGGGCGAGCGAGACGATCGGTTTTGTCGCGGGCGTCCGGGTCGCGACGCTCATGGGCTATGTCGCGGTCGAGCGGCTTTCGGCCGGAGACACCGTGCTGACCGCCGATGGCCGCCATGCGCAGCTGACCTGGGTCGGTACCTCCAGCGTCGATGTGACGGCGCAGAGTGCACCGGTTCGCTTCGAGATCGGCACCATGGAAAACATGCGCCCCCTGCGCCTCGGCCCGGGTCACCGTGTCCGCGTCTCCGGCTGGCGGGCCGAGCTTCTCTTCGAAGCCGACGCCGTGCTGGCCACCGCGAAATCCTTCGTCAACGGCACCGATGTCACGCTCGAGGCGCCGGATGGCCCCGTGACCTTCGTGCACCTTATGTTCGATCGCCACGAGATCGTGCTGGCCGAGAACGTGCCGTGCGAAACCTTGCGTCCCGGTCCCGATGGACTCGACCTGCTCGACGCGATGTCGCGCCGGGCGCTGCTGGACGCCTGCCCGACGCTGGCCGAGGCCGGATGGGGCACAGGCGCAGCGCGCGCAGCCCTTCCGGTCCTGTCCGACGCCGAGGCAAGGGTCCTTCTGACGGCGTGAGCTGCCGGTTCACCCCACCAGCCAGATCCAGCCGGTCACGGTCAGAACGGTGATCGCCGTCCCGATCAGGATGGAGCTGGCCACCACCCGCCGCGCCGCGCCGTACATGTCGGCGAAGATGTAGGTGTTGACGCCCGGCGCCATCGCCGCCGTCACCACCGCCGCGCGCAGCTGTTCCTGGCTGAGGTCCGCCACCGTGCTGCCCAGCCCCCAGGCGATGGCCGGATGGACGAGGAGCGAGACGGCGCAGATCATCGCGATGACGCCCGCGTCCCCCTCGGGTTTGTAGCGGTAAAGGACGCCCCCCAGCCCGAACAGCGCCGCCGGCAGCGCCGCGCGGATCATCAGCGCCAGCGCGTCGTCGATCACTGCCGGAATGGGCAGGCCCGTCAGGTTCATGGCAAAGCCAAGTCCGATCCCGATCATCAGCGCGTTGCGGAAGATCGCCTTGGCCACCGTGCCCAGCAACGCCACGCCGCCGGTTTCGGCGCGCACGATCTCCATCGTGACGATGCCGAGCAGGTAGCAGAAAGGGGCGTGAATCGCGACGATGGCATAGTTCGGCCCGAGGCTCTCGATGCCATAGGCGCGCTCTCCGATGGCGAGCCCGAGGAGCACCGAATTGGCGAAGAGCGCGCAGAACCCGATGGCGACGCTGTCCGTCCATGGCCGCCCGAAGCCGTAGCGGGCGCCGAACATCGCCCCGAAGAAGGCCACGGTCGAGCCGGCATAGTAGCTGAGCAGCAGGGCAAGATCGAAATCGGCGCCAAGGTCCAGCGTGGCGATCGCCGAAAACAGCAGGCAGGGGATGGCGAATTTCTGCGTGAAGATCATCAGCCCGTCGACGGCGGCATCGCTGAAGAGCCCGCGCCAGACGGCGAGGTAGCCCGCGCCGACAACCAGGAAGACCGGCAGAACGATCGTGAGGATGTCACCCACGCGCTCAGACCTCGTAGGTCAGCGTCAGCCCGTCATGGGCGGGGGTGACATGCCCGGGCGTCTCCGCGGCGACGGTGGCGTAGTCGAGGTCGATATGCATGTTCGTCAGGACGGCATGGCGCGGCCGTGCCCGCTCAATCCACCCCAGCGACTTGGCCAGATGCGCGTGGGAGGGGTGCGGCGTGCGTCGGAGCGCGTCGAGGATCCAGCAGTCGAGACCCTCGAGCAGGGGCCAGGCCGCCTCGGGGATGTCGGAGACATCGGGCAGGTAGGCCACGTCGCCGATGCGGAAGCCGAGCGCGTCGATGTTGCCGTGTTCCACCTCGAAGGGGGTCAGGCGGATCTCGCCGCCGGGTCCGTCGATCACCACGTCGCCCTCGATCCCGTTCAGGTCGAGGATGGGCGGATAGGCCGAGTTCGGCGGCTGGACAAAGGCATAGCCGAAGCGGTTAAGAAGGTCGTTCTGCGTCGCCCCGTCGGCCCAGACCGGCAGGCGTTGGCGCATGTTGAAGACGATCATCCTGAGGTCGTCGAGCCCGTGGGTGTGATCGGCGTGGGAATGGGTGAAGACCACCCCGTCGAGCCGCCCGATGCCTGCGTCGAGCAGTTGCGCGCGCAGGTCGGGCGAGGTGTCGATCAGGACGGCGGTCTCGCCCGCACCCTCGCGCCGGCGGATCAGGAGCGAACAGCGGCGGCGGGTGTTCCTGGGGTTCTCCGGGTCGCAATCGCCCCAATGCCCGCCAAGCCGCGGAACCCCGCCCGAGGAGCCGCAGCCGAGAATGGTGAAGATCAATTGCGCCATGGGGTTACGCGGCCTTTGCCCAGGCCGCGGCTTTCCAGAACAGCCGGTCGAAATTCTCCGAGGTCGCCCGCGAGAAGGCGGCATAGTCGAGGCCGAAGACCTCGGCGCCAGTGCGGGCGGTATGGGCGGTATAGGCGGGCTCGTTGCGCTTGCCGCGATGGGGCGGGGGGGCGAGGTACGGGCTGTCGGTTTCCAGGAGGATGCGGTCGAGGGGGGCGGCGGCGAAGATCTCGCGCAGCGCGCCGCTCTTGGGGAAGGCCGCGATGCCCGACATCGACAGGTAGAAGCCCAGGTCCAGTGCCGCCCGCGCCAGTCCCGCGCCCGAGCTGAAGCAATGCATCACGCAGGTATAGGCGCCCGCGCGGTGTTCCTCGGTCAGGATGCGGGCCATGTCCTCGTCCGCGTCGCGGGCGTGGATGATGAGCGGCAGCCCGGTCTGGCGCGCGGCCTCGATATGAAGGCGCAGGCTTTCCTGCTGCACGACCTTGCTGTCGGCGGTGTAATGGTAGTCCAGCCCCGTCTCGCCGATGCCCACGAATTTCGGATGGCGCGACAGCGCCACCAGGTCGTCGACCGTGGCAAGCGGTTCCTCGGCGGCGCTCATCGGATGGGTGCCCGCGGCCCAGAAGACGGGCGCATGCGCCTCGGCGATGGCGCGGACGCTGTCGGCGTTCTTCAGCCTCGTGCAGATCGTCACCATTCGCGTGACGCCTGCCGCGGCGGCGCGCGTGACGACCTCGGGCAGCTCATCCTTGAGGCTGTCGAAATCCAGGTGGCAGTGGCTGTCGACGATTTCCGGGGTCTCGGGCATCAAAGGGCTTTCGCGGCTGTCAGGCCGCGGGAAGCTCCGCGGCGGTCCGGTCGAGGTCGAGGAACATATCGAACGTGAGCGCGGCAGGGTCAAGGTTGACCGCCTTGCCGCGCCGCGCGCGCTGCGTCAGCGTCGCGGCGAGGTCCGCCCAGGCGCGGGCGGCACGGGGATCAGGCGAGAGGCGCGCCAGCGTCGCGGCCTCGCCCGGCACGATCTCGGACAGGGTCCGACCGGTGACGCCCGTGCGTGCCAGCCGCGAGAGCGCGGTGTCGAGGAGTGACAGCGTCAGGTCGAAGCGCGCCTCGCCCGTCTTGCCCTGTGTCGCATCCGCCAGCCGCATCGCAAGCGGCCGGTCGAGCCGCGGCAGGCCGGAGAGAAGCGACAGGAGATCGGCATAAAGGCCAAGCCCGTCATGCGCCATCAGGCGCACGGCCTCGCCCACCGAGCCGCCAGCCAGTTCCGCCAGTCCGGTTGCATTCTCGGGCACGGCATGCCCCGCCTGTTCCAGCGCCGCGCCCAGATCTTCCGTGCCAAGAGCGCCGAAGCGAAGCGTTCGGCAGCGCGAGCGGATCGTCGGCAGAAGGCCCGAGGGGCGGTGCGAGATCAGGAAAAGAACCGCGTTCTTCGGCGGTTCCTCCAGCTCTTTCAACAGCGCGTTGGCGGCCGAGGGGTTCATCTCGTCGGCGCAGTCCACGATCACCACGCGCCGCCCGTTGCCGCCTGCGGACATCGCGAAGAACGACTTCACGCGGCGGACCTCGTCCACGCGGATCACGTCGGACAGCGCCTTGCCGTCGGGCCGTGGCCCGCGGCGGATCAGGCACAGGCCGGGCTCCGACAGCGCGCGCAGCCGGGCGGCGACCGGGTGGCCGTCGTCGATGTCGAGGCTTTCGGGCGGGGGCGGCGCCCCGAACAGCCCGTCGCCCTCGTCGATGGGCGTGGCCAGCAGGAACCGCGCCGCGCGCCAGGCGAATGTCGCCTTGCCCACGCCGCGGGGGCCGGTCAGCAGCCAGCCATGGGGCAGGCGGCCCGAGGTGACGGCCGAAAGAAACGCCGCCTCGGCCTCGGCGTGGCCGAAAAGCCGCGCGGTCTCGCGCGGGTGGGGCGCCCCTTCGAGGCGATCGGGTTCGGGCAGGGCGTCATCGGTCATTCCCATGTCCTAACATGGGGGCCGGGCGGCGGAAAACTCGAGTTTTCCGCACCGGAAATCTGCAGATTTCCGCCCCCGCAAAACGGCCGTTTTGCGCCCCTCATCCCAGCCGTGCCGCCACGGCCCCGGCGACCGCCGCGGCGATGCTGTCCGCGTCCTGCGACGCGTCGATCAGCACGCAGCGCCCCGGCGCTTCGGCGGCGAGCGCCCGGAACCCGTCGCGCAGCTTTTCCTGGAAGGGCAGGCCGAACTCCTCGAACCGGTCCTCGCCGGACCGCCGGGCCAGGCCGCGTGTCAGGGCCACCTCCGGCTCCATGTCGAGGATCAGCGTCAGGTCGGGCTCGATCCCGATCACGCGGGCGTGGATGTCATCGACCAGCCCCCGCAGGTCGCCGCGGGTGGCGCCCTGGTAGACGCGGGTCGAGTCCGCGAACCGGTCGGTGATCACGTCGCGTCCCTGCGCCAGCGCCGGGCGGATCGTCCGCTCGAGATGGTCGCGCCGGGCGGCGGTGAAGAGCAGGATCTCGGTCTCGGGCGACCAGCGGTCGGGGTCTCCCTCGACAAGCAGGCGGCGGATTTCCTCGGCGCCCGGCGCGCCGCCCGGCTCGCGCGTCAGGACGGGGTCGCGCCCACGCGCACGAAGCCAGTCGGCCAGCCGCCGCGATTGGGTGGATTTGCCCGACCCGTCGATCCCCTCGAGGCTGATGAACAGCCCGGCCGCCGCGGACATCAGCCGCCGACCGCCGCGGGCGGGGGGCCGAGAACCTCGTAGAGGACCGCGCGTGCCGCGGTGCCCAGGCGCGTCATGATCCCGCCCTGGGCGACGGCCTCGGTCGCGAGAAGCGGGATGACATGCTCGACCGTCGCCTCGCCCTCGCCCATCACGACGCGCAGCGTGCCCAGTTCGTCCCCCTCGGCGACCGGTGCCAGAACGGGGCTGGTATAGGTGACCTCGGCGGACAGGACCGGCTCGCCCACGGCGGGCAGAAGCAATGTCAGGTCCGTCGCGGGTGCGAGGCCCACGTCGGCCGCTCCGCCCATGAAGACGGGTGCGCGCGCCATCTCGGTTCCCGCTTCGACCACGTCGCGCTCGACGAACTGGCGCAGCGCCCAGCTCGTGATCCGCTCCGCCTCGCGCGCGCGGGCCTCGGCCGAGGGCAGGCCGGTGATCACGAAGGTGATCCGGCGCCCGCCTTGCGTGGCCGATCCGACAAGGCCGTACCCGGCTTCCTGGGTGTGGCCGGTCTTGAGGCCGTCGGCCCCGATCCCCATGCCCAGAAGCGGGTTGCGGTTGAAGCGGTTGGCGGGCGAGCGGTTCTCGTAGTCGAACTCGGTTTCCGAGAAGTAGCCGTAGTATTCCGCGTGCTCGGTGATGATCTCCTCGGCGAGGATCCCGAGGTCGCGCATGCTCATGACATGGCCTGCCGCGGGCCAGCCGCTGCCGTTGCGGATCGTGGTCTGGGCCATCCCCAGCTCGCGGGCGCGTTCGGTCGCGATGCGGGCGAAGCCCGCCTCGGTGCCGTCGGGGCTCAGCGCTTCGGCCAGCACGACCGAGGCGTCGTTGCCCGACACGATGATCACGCCGCGGATCAGCTCTTCGACCGTGGGGCGGTCGGTGGTGTTGAGAAACATCGTCGAGCCGCCGAAGCTCATCGCGTGCTCGCTGACGGGCAGGCGCGTGTCGAGCGTCAGGCGGCCTTGCTGCAACGCCTCGAAGGTCATCAGGAGCGTCATCAGCTTGGACATCGAGGCAGGCGGCAGGGGTACGTCCGCATTATGCGCAAGCAGCACCTGCCCGGTGCCGTGGTCGATGACATAGGCGGCCCCCGCCTCGGTCTCGAAGACCTGCGCCTGCGCGGGTGCGGGCAGGGCGGTCAGGGCAAAGGCAAGCGCCGCCACGATTGCGGCGGCGCGGTGGGTCAGGGTCGTGATGGCAGCGTTCATTCCATGTCCCGTTGTCGGCGGTGTCGGTGGCGTCACCTCGTGACGAAATAGGCATCCCCGAAGCCGAGGCCGCGCACCGTCTCCAGGATCGCCGCGCGATCGCCCGAGCTCTGGGCCGGCCCGACCACGACACGCCAGAAGCGGCGGCCGTTCGAGGTCTGGTCATAGATTGTCGGCACAAGTCCCGCGTTGCGCAAGGCCTGCCCGGTGTTGTTGGCGTTTTCCTGCACGGAGAAGATGCCGATCTGAACGTAAGGCCGGTCGATTGCAGATGCCGCAGGCGCGGGGCTGGCGGAGACCGGCGTGGGAACCGGTGCCGGCGCGGCTGCGGCTGCGGCTGCGGGCGCCGCGGCGACCTGCTGGACGGCACCGCGGTTGGCCGTCCGCGCCGTCTCGGCCGCGATCTCGCTTTGCGCGATAGTCGCCTCGGCCGCCGCGATCGGATCGGAGAGCGGCGTCGCCGTGATCGCCGGCGTGGACGCGGCGCTGTTCCCGGCAGCGGCCAGTGCCGCCTCGGGTGGCTCGACCGCCGGTGCGATCACCGGGTCCGGCACTTCCTCGCGGCGCAACGCGGTCACCTGGAGCATGGTCGGATCGCCCGCCAGCACGTTCAGCGCCGCGGCGGCGTCCGACGAGATCATCAGCTCGGGCCCGGGATGATCCCGCTCGCGCCGGAACAGCGCGCCGATCACGAAACGGCCGTTTTCCTCGTTCCGGATGATCACCCGCTCGGGGTCCGTCGCCGTCGGATGCGCGACCCAGACGCCGCCGAGCGAGGGCCGCCCGTCCCAGAGCCCCTCCTCGGTGACCTCGAACACATCGGGCGCCTCGATGTCGCGCTCGACCAGCCGCGTGGCCCCGATCGGGGCCGGCCCGTCGCCGGTGGCGTTCCGGGTGCCTGCATTGCCGAAAGGCTGGAATTCCTCGCCGCAGGCGGCAAGAGCGAGAACTGCGCATGCGGCAAACGCAAGCCGGGCGCGCGGCGTAATCGTTATGGGTCGGGTCATCTGCTGCTCTGTCCGCACTCAATGGGCACCGGAATGGCACCTCAGGTTATCCGGGCCGTCGTCTAGCGCTCCGGTCCCGTCTTTGTTTTGCGGGAAGATAGCCGGTTTCGCTCGATCTGAAAACCCGTTTGCCGATCTCCTTGAATCCGGTCGCCTGACTGTGGCCGACAGCGCATCTTTCAGAATCGCGGCCAGGGGCCTAGGAGGATGCGATCCGGAGGAGTGGCCGAGCGGTCGAAGGCACCGGTCTTGAAAACCGGCAGGCGGGAAACCGTCTCGTGGGTTCGAATCCCACCTCCTCCGCCATCGTCATCGGAAACGACCACGAGCGGTCCATTGGTGCGGCGCCCGAGGGCCCGGGGTCTTGCGAAGCCGACACGGGCCGCTCCGTCGATGCTGCGAGCAGGCCTCATCCGGTGTCCTCTGACGCCGGTGATCTTGCGGTCTGGACCTGTTTCGAACCCGAGCGACCCACCGCGCGATGAGGCGGGCGGTTCGGCTTTCCTGCCGATCCGGATGGTCTTCCAGTGATCGGCGGTCACGAGGTCCGAGATCAGGACGTCGGCCGCCCCCTGTTCAAGCTTGGTCGATGATGCCGAGCATCGTTTGCCACTGGCTCCGCGAGAGCGATTTCTGCCCCGCGAGCATCCAGTAGCTTTCGTGGTGGCGGAGGGACCTGGGGTCGAGCCGGACAAGCGTTCCGGCTTCCAAGGCGTCGTTGCACAAGGGCAAGGATGCGAGGACGACGCCCAGACCCGCCCTTGCGGCACCCAGGGCCGAGACATGGGTGTCGAAGCGCAGTCTTGGCACGGGCATGGTCGACCCCCCGTAGAGCGATGCCCAGGCAGTCCAGCCCGGGCGTGGGCCGGCACAGGCGATGCGGGGCAGGGCCGTCCAGGGCACCGCCTGTTCGACGAGGTCGGGGGCCGCCACGGGGATGATCTCCTCGGCGTAGAGCCGCGCGCGATAGGGGTGAGGCCAATCGCCCGCCCCATAGCGGATGCGGATCACGTCGTCCTGCGGGGCCTCATGCGCGCCGACAACGAGGGTCCGGATCGAGATTTCCGCCCGCAGGAGGGACTGCATGCGGTCCAGCCGCGGGAGAAGCCACAACTCGATCACGGACTGGCTGGCTGAGATGGTCAGCCGATCGCGGCGGGTTCCGAAAACCGCCTCGGTGCTGTCGCGCAGCCCGTCGAGGGCGACGCGCACATGCGGCAGCCATGCCTCTCCCTCGACGGTCAGCATCACGGCGCGGGCCCGGCGATGGAAGAGTGCGGCACCAAGATGCCGCTCGAGATGTCCGATCCGCTGGCTGACCGCAGCCTGGGTCAACCCCAACTCGTTGGCTGCGGCGGTAAATCCGCCCAGACGCGCGGCGGCTTCGAAGGCGCGGACCCAATCCAGCGGCGGGAGGTGCTGTTTATCCATAAATCAAACGGGGTCTCAGAGGGCGTACTCCTGATTTGTGTTAATGTATCGAGCCTGCGAGACTCGTCGTCAAACGAAACGCAAGCGCAGGGTCTCGCATGTCCTCGGTCACCGTCGATCCATCCGGCTCCGTCCTCACGCTCGACACCGCCAACGGCCGGCATCGCTTCCACGCGATCTGGCTGCGTGACAACGCGCAGGATGCCGAGACGCGCGCACCCGGGAATGGGCAGCGACTGATCGCCCTGCGTGACATCCCGGCCGAAACCCGGATCGCGGCGGCCGGGCTCGCGGCGGACGGGTCGCTTCAGGTCCGATTTGCGCCCGAGGACAAGACCGTGCGTTTCGATCTGGCCTGGCTTGCGGCGCATGCCTACGACCGTCCGGCGCCGCAGGCGCGGGGCTGGCTGCCGGACGGGATCGAACCCTGGAGCGCGGGATTGATGGACAACGTGCCCTGTGGCGACCTTGCCGACCTGCGGCGCGGCGGCGCCGCCCTCCAAAGGTGGCTCGGCCAGGTCGTCCGATATGGGTTCGCAAAGGTGGTGAACGGCCCCGTCGAACCGGGGGCGCTGTTCCGCATCGTCGATCTCTTCGGCCATGTGCGCGAGACGAATTACGGTCGGCACTTTGAGGTTCGGACCGAAGTGAACCCGACGAACCTTGCCTTCACTGGTCTGGGGCTCCAGGCGCATACCGACAACCCGTACCGCGATCCCGTGCCGACGATCCAGGTGCTCTACTGCCTCGAAAGCTCGGCCCTGGGCGGCGAGAACATGGTGGTCGACGGCTTTGCCGCGGCGTTGCGCCTGCGCGAGGAGACCCCCGAGGGGTTCGACCTGCTGGCCGATCATTGCGCGCGGTTCGAATATGCAGGCGAAGCGGGCGTCTGCCTGCGCTCGCGCCGCCCCATGATAGAGCTGGCGCCGGACGGTGAACTGATCGGCGTGCGCTTCAACAACCGCTCCTGCGCGGCGGTTACCGATGTCCCCTTCGAGAAGATGGAGGCCTACTACGCCGCCTATCGCCGCTTCGGCGAGATCATCGACGACACCGCCATGGAGGTGACCTTCCGCCTGAACCCCGGCGAGGCCTTCGTCGTCGACAACACCCGCGTGCTGCATGCGCGCAAGGGCTATTCCGGCGAGGGGACGCGCTGGCTGCAGGGCTGCTACGCGGACAAGGACGGGCTGCGTTCTGCACATGACGCCATGACCCGCGCCGGCGTGCTGGATGCGGCGGAATGACGGTCGGCATCGACACCCTGACGGCCCAGACCGTCGTCGCCTTCATCGGGTCGATCTTCGATCGTCGGGGCGGCGAGGAATACCTGGGCGAGCCCGTGACGATGGGCGAGCACATGCTGCAGGGTGCGACCATCGCCGAGCGCAACGGTCAGCCCGAGGAGATCATCGTCGCCGCCCTGCTGCATGACATCGGCCATTTCACAAGCGAATTCGGCACCTTCACCATGGAGGACACCGAGGACCGCCACCACGAGGACGCCGGTGCCGCGGTGCTTGAGCGGTTCTTTCCCCCGGTCGTGACCGATTGCTGCCGCTACCATGTCGCGGCGAAACGCTATCTGTGCGCGACCCGTCCCGAGTACGTCAAGCGCCTGTCCGAGGCCTCGATCCATTCACTGTCCCTGCAAGGCGGCCCGATGTCGTCCGAGGAAGTGGCGGCGTTCGAGAGGAACCCCAACCTCAAGGAGATCATCGCCGTCCGGTATCTCGACGAGGCGGGCAAGGTCCCCGGTATGGAAACGCCCGATTTCTGGCATTTCGCGCCGATGGTGCAGCGGATGGTCGACGCCCATGTGACGGCCTCGTCGTCAGCGACAGGCTGAGATGCCGTAACCGGTCGCGCCTGCCGGACGGGGCGGGCGCATGTCGCATCGCGGCCCCCGCTCGAAGCGCGTTGCGAAAACCCGCCGGTCCGGTCACCGTGGCTGTGGCCGGAACGGCAGGGAGAGCCCGCAGAGTTTGGCAAGGTTCGGGAAGACGGTGCCGGGCCCGGCCAACCGCTGCGAAGCGGGTCCTGGAACGCACATCTTCCCTTGACGCGGTCACCGTCGGATCGGGGGACGCGGGATGCGTACTTGCCGGCCGCCTGACCGAAGACCCCGGGCGTCGGGTGGTCCTGCTCGAGGCCGGTGGCCATGACGACGACCCTTCGTGTCTCGACACCCGCGGCCACGGCGACCTGCCCGATACGCGGTTCGACCGGGGCGTTCGGACCGGCCGCAGGAGCACCTTTCCCGCGGGCAGGTCGCCTGTCCGCGCGGGCGCTGCCTTGTGGTGTCACAGCCCGCCTTCGCGGATGCTGGGCCGTGCGACATCCCTCCGGGACACGACGGGATCAGCGACGAGGACCTCATCGCCGACATCCGAGAGGTCGTCTTCGACTTCGTGGCATCCGGTTGCCAGCGGCCGCAAGGGGCAGGGTGCCGATGTCGCCTGGCGTGCCGGGCGGCTGGAGGAAGGATGAAGCGGGCTCGGCCGAGATCGCGGTCCACTCTTGCCATGTGGCGGAACCTGCCGATCCCGGCTTGCCCCTCGGCTTGGCGGATGCTGGCGCCGTGGCTCGCGAGCAGAGAAAGACCGCCGACTTGCGTCGACATCGGGCGTCTTCGCGATCCCCGGGGACGTCCGGCCTGGGAACAGCGACAGGAGAGCGGCCCTGTCCTCGCTGCAACGGGTTCGACTTGGTGTGCCTGCATCTTCCCGAACGTCGGACCCCTGGCGGTCGTCAGGCGAAAATGTGCGTGACCAGCGGCTTGCCGTTGCGGATATGGCGGGCGACCATCTGGCGGCAGGCCGCGCCCCTGGGCAGCGGCCGGGCGGGGCGGCGATCGCTGGATGGGGCGTCGCGCAGGTCTGGAAAGAGGGCGAAAAGCTCGTCCCGGCACTCCTGAGGGATCGCTTTCAGCGCTTCGGGGCCGGTGAAGAGCGTCTCGGCCTCCAGCCCCTCGGCAAGGACGACCTCGTGCCGGTCGCACATGAAGTGCCAGTAATCGACGCCGTGCCCGTCATCCACCACCACGACCCCGTCCAGTTCCAGGAGCTGCCGCGCGGCGACCAGCACCTCGGGGCTGCCGAACATGCGCTCTGCCACCTTGGATCGGACCAGGATGCGGTGCTGGGGCGACACGGTCAGGTCGCGGCGCGGCAGGCCCGGACCGAGGGCGCCCGCGCGGATGCGGATCGGGCGCAGATGGGGGGCCGCGGCAAGGTCGGCGGCCGACAGGCGCCGGGCCGCGAGCCAGCGCACCGGCTGCGGGCCGTGGTCGGTGGTCAGGACCATGTCGCCAAGGCGCAGATCCTGCACGGGCACTTCGCCGCGGGCGGTGCGGATCAGGGTGCCGCGGGCAAAGCAGATCACGCGCTCGATTTCCGAGAAGTTGACCGTCACCGTTTCGCCGCCGGCGTTCAGGTAGGTCAGCGTCCCGCTTTCGGTGCTCTTGTCGCCGCCGGTCCAGGTGATCGTGAAACTGGTCAGCCCGTCGAGGCTGAGCGCATCGCCGCCCCCGTCCTCGTCCGTTTCGCCGCCGGTGACGGTGAGGGGCGCGCTGCCGGACAGCGCGGAGTCGAAGTAGAAGACATCATCGCCTGCGCCGCCTTGAAGCGTGTCGCCCGCGCCTCCGTCGAGGCTATCGTCGCCGTCGCCGCCATCCAGCAGGTCAACACCTTCGCCGCCGACCAGGCGGTCGTCGCCGGTGCCACCCGACACCACGTCATTGTCGGCATCCCCGTAGATCAGGTCGGCACCGTCGCCGCCCATGAGCACGTCGGCACCAGTGCCACCGAACATGGTTTCCGACCGGGCTCCGCCGTCCAGCGTGTCGTTCCCGCTGCCCGCCGTCATCCAGTCGTTGCCATCGCCGCCGAACAGCCTGTCATTGCCGGAATTGCCGTTCAGGCTGTCATGTCCGGCCCCGCCGACCAGGCTGTCGTCGCCCATGCCGCCGATCAGGCTGTCGTCGCCGGCCCCGCCGTCGATGGTGTCATTGTCCGCCCCGCCATCGACCGTGTCATTGCCGGAGCCCGTGACGACCTGGTCACCGCCTGCACCGGTTTCCACCTGGATCGATCCCGTGGCGGCACCGCCATCGATGGTGTCGTTCTCACCCGTGGTGATGACCCGCTCGATCTCCGAAAAGGTGATATCCACGCCCGCGTCGATATCGAGTCCGTTGACCGTTCCGGAGTCTCCGCACGTCCCGAATGTGACCAGAAGAGGGTCGAGGCTGATCGAAAGGTCCAGGACGTCGCCTGCGCCGCCATTGGTCGTGTCGCTCAGATCCTCGCCCGTCTCACCGCCGACGATGAAGATATCATCGTTGATCCCGATGACGTCCGGATCGAGGAAGAAGATATCGTCGCCCGCGCCGCCGAAGGCCACATCCGCGCCGTCCACGACGATCATGTCGTCGCCGTCGCCGCCATCGAGGAAATCCGTCCCGGCATTCCCTCTGAGACTGTCCGAACCGGCGCCGCCGAGCAGGGAGTCTGCGCCGTCCCCCCCGGCAAGAAGGTCGCCGCCATCTCCGCCGATCAGGCCGTCGTTGCCGATCCCGCCCCGCAGCGTGTCGTTTCCGCCGCCGCCCGACAGGTTGTCATCGCCGCCTCCGCCATCCAGAAGCTCGTTTACCGTGTCGTTGCCGACGACGGTATCGTTCTGGCTGCCGCCCTCCACGGCCTCGATGCCGGAATAGGTGTTGCCGAACCCGTCCGTGCCGGTCTGCAGGTTGATGTCGAAGGCGATCGCATCGACCGCCGTTCCCGCGATCCGGTAGAGGTCTGCACCCTCGCCACCATCGAACAGATCGCTGCCGAAGCCCGCCTTCAGCGTGTCGTCGCCCGCCCCCCCGAAGATCGAGTCATCGCCGATGCCGCCATCGAGCAGGTCGTTGCCGTTGCCGCCATCGATGTAATCCGTGCCATCCCCTCCGGTGACGGCGTCATTTCCGTCCAGCCCGAGGATGGTATCGGCATCATTGGTGCCGATGAGCGTGTCATTGCCCGATGTGCCGACGATTACCGCCATGGCCGGGCGCCCCCGTCTCTGCGTGGGTCCGGGGCAGCAAGGACGATCCCGGATGCGGACAACGTGCAATCCCGCAGCCGGACGAACCCGGGTTGCGCGGGTCTGCCTGCGGTGCCGATGTCGTCAAAACCCGTCATCACGCCTTGACCTTGTCCGAAGCTCTCACAGGGGACGAACGATCTGTCGTCGCCGCAGCCCATGAACCGCCGAATTCAGGCGGAAATCCGGCCCGCTGTTGACGGACTCGGGACAATCCGCTCGATCTTCGGGTCTTGTTCCCGGAAGCGCATCGAGGATTGGGTGCGGGCCCCCATGCGGGGCCTCAGTCGATGGCCAATCCCATCTGGTCCAGCCAGTTTTCGAACTCCTTCTGTCGCGACCTGGCGACGGGGAGGCGGCGACCGTCCGGCAGGATGACAAGAAGGTGACGACCCTCGCGCCGGACACCGCCCACGACCTTCAGCGACACCCAGACCGAGCGATGGATCGTGAAGCCCAGATCGATGGGCAGCTCCGCCACCGCCCCGCCGAAGACGCGGTTGACGAACAGCGTCCGTCCCAGGCCGGTCACCTCGATCCCGTTGTCGCGGGCAGAGATCGTTTCCAGTTCGGCAATCGGCAGGTCGGTTCCGCGAAAGAAGATCTCGTGCCCCGGCGGGCGCAGGGGGGTAGGGCCCGGGTCCTTGTAGACCTCGGGAAAGAGCACCCGATCCGCCCAGGCGATGTAGATATAGGCCCCGATTTCGAACAGCAGGAAGCAGAAGACGAGGAACCGGACCATCTCGGCGGGGTCGAGCGGCACCCCAAGAAGCGCCCCGACCGGAACGAGCAGCGCGCAGGATTGCAGCGTGACGCAGAACATCACGAGCGTTTCGCTCATGGTGCGCCGACCCAGGCGCATGGATATCCGGAAGATCACGATCGTCCAGACGCTGTAGGCGGCGCTGAAAAGCGCGAAGGCGACCGTCCAGAAGATCACCTGGGTCGTCACGGGGGTCGATGACAGGGACTCGGCCGGGTGCCTGAGGGCCGCGATCAGCCCGAACAGCGACATGAAGGCGAGAAAGCGGGGCGACCGCGTGACATGCGCCACGCGGACCTCGCTGGTCGGGATCGACGGCCCCAGGATGTGCTTGGACCGGATCATGGTGCGCGACGTCCCTCCAGGGCGGCCTCGACCGCGGCCCGGCGCTCGCGGGCGACCGGCACCGCGTCACCCGCGCGGGTCTTCATGATCAGGCTGCGGCCCTTTCGCGCCACGGGCCCGAATTCCGAGTAGGCGACCCAGTGGCTGCGATGGACGGCCATTCCATGCGGCTCCAACGCCGCTTCGGCGTCGCGGAACCGGCACAGGATCCGGCTCGTCCCGGACAGGGTGTGCAGGACCATGAAATGGTCGTCGCTTTCGGCGCGCAGCACGGTGGTCGGGTCCACGAGGCGGGAACCGATGCTGACCTGTCCGTTCGCCACCTGCCACTCCGGGGCCTGGGCAGCCTCGGGCACGATGACCGGCATGACGTAGATCATCAGGATGTTGACGACGACCTCCCAGAACAGGACGCCGATGGCCAGCTTGAGGGCGAGGTCCCTTTGCACAAGGACACGGTCGCCAACGAGGAAGACGGCGAGGGCCTCGGAGGCGAGGGTCACCAGAAGCGCGGTCGGCACCGTGACGAGGGGTTCGTAGACCCGCCGCCATCCTCTGAGCGCGGCGAATTTTTCCGCCTCGGACAGAAAGGCGGGAAAGATCACGAGGAAGACAGCGACCGAGAAGCCATTGAGCAGAAGCCGCGCCCAGATCGGAACCTGCCCCAGCGCCTGATTGCCCGCGCTCGTCGCCAGCAGCAGCGCGAGGATGATCAGCGTCGCGGCGACGGCCCTGTGGCGGATCCGGTCGACCAGTTCGCGAACCGTCAACGGGCAAGGTGACCCGTTCACGAAGCAGAGGGCCATATGGCCACCGGAGTCTTCAGGTTTCATGCCCTGCGTGGTCCTTGTTGAGCGTGCCGTGACGAACCGCGGTTACACGCCCGGCTCGTTCCGCAAATTGGAACATTCGGGCGCGTCAACGGTCGTTCGGTGCAATTGTTAACGAGTGCAAGCATATTCATGAGTGCAAGCAAGCCTGGGCCAGGCACCTCCGCCGACGACGCCGACGCGGCCTCGTTGGCGGAGAACCTATCACCATCCTTCCGCATCCTCCTGGCGGTTGAGAAGATCGCCGCCCTCGGGCCGATTACCTACGAGGCGCTCCGCCTCGAACTGGGCGTGTCCAAGACGGCGACCTGGCGTCTTGTCGCGACGCTCAAGGATGCCGGTTGGGTTCGCCTGCGGCACGGCGGGCGCGTGATCGAACTTGATCACCGTCTGGACGACCTGTTTGCCACCGCCCATTTCGCCGACCAGGAATTCGCGTCCGTGGCCGACACGATGACGGCGCTTGGCGAAAGCCACGCGGTCCACCTGGACCTCTTCGTGATGAACGCCAGGGGCGAGCTGGACCTGCACGAGACGACGCGCAGGATGACGGCCGCGGCCCATCCCATCGACACCCAGGACGAGGTGCTGATGCTGGCGGTGCGCCGCGCCATGACGGCGCCGCAGCTCGAGCGCCACCTGCAGCAGGTCGATCAGACGATGGAGCCCGAGGCGCTTCGCGCCTTGCGCCGGACGCTGCAACGGGTCAAGTCGGACAGCGCGCCCGGCTACACCTGGTCGCACGAGGGACGTTTCCTCGTCGTGCCGGTCCGCGGCTCGATGGGAACGCCCGCGGCGTTGCGGTTCAGTTCCCGGTCGGGCGCGGGACGTGCGGATGAGCTGGTGGCGGCCTTCGAGGACATGAATCAGCGCGCCCGCCACATTGTCGAGACCTTCGCGGGCATGGGCGACGCTGCCTAGTCTCAGGGGGCAAGGGCCTGGTCCGCCATTTCCATACCGCCTGCTCTGCACGTCTTGGCTCCAACCACACGACCTTGGCGCCGAACTCGTTCCGTCCATGCACACCACACCAAACAAAAGCAATCTCGTTCCGGTCACGGGACCAAGGCACCAAACCATACTATCCTGCCGCGAGAAAGGGCGGGCGCCCTTTCAGGCGCCAATTCTTGTTCCGGATTGCGAAACCAACATGGTTTCGAGGCGGATTTCCTGAAACGGATCAGACTTTTTCCATACCGGAAACCAATCCCCCCGCGATGGGTCCGCTCCCATGCAATCATCAATAATGACCAATTTTTTAAGGGTTTCTTGAGAGTTCCCCTGACCGCCTCACAGGGCTGGAGACCACGGCGGGTGCCACCGAATTCGTACTCATTCCGAAATCCGAAACAAGCGGATTGGACTCGCGACCGATTGCACGGCATCCCGGAGGATACCGGAATTGGACCCGCCGCGACGGCAGGCTCCAGATTCGGTTTCGATGGAGGGTTTCGCCCTGACCGATGGTCCTGGCTGCGCCCGCTGAATGTACCCGTCGCCGCGGTTGGGGGACCAGAGCGGCGGGAGTGTGTAAACCGGCTTTCCGGCCCCTGATGCAGGAAGACACTGCAGAATGACCGTACCCGTTCCCGGCCCTTGTTCCTCGGGCTCCTTCCCCTTCGCGCTTCCTGTCGGGATCATCCCGACGGACCGGCAGCCCAATCCCCCGTTTCCCGGATGTCTTTCCTCAGCCCATGCGGTGCAGTGCGCCGTATCCGGCCCTTTCCTTCGCGCCCCAAGCGCGCCCCGTTCTCCGGCTGCCGCTGCGGCCCCTTCCGTCATTGCGGCGCTGAGCTTCCAGCGCGAGGAGATCTGACATGGCCCTTCTGAATTTCATCTACGTCGGTACATTCCCTGACCTCGACCCCTTCGAGGGTCTTGGCGATGTCGCTGCCGAGAATCAGCAGAACCTGACCGGCCAGGTCTTCACGCCGCTTCAGATCACGACGCTCGACGCGACCGACCTCGGAACGGGTCAGCTTTCGATCGAAGGTCCGGCAACCGGGTTCGGCGCAAGGCCGCAGCAAACGGTCACCTACAATACCGGGTCGGGCGAGGTCACCGAGCGCCTCGATTCCAACGTCGGCGCCGTCGATGTCGAGGTGACGCTGGCGGACGGCAGCACGATCACCACGCGCGCGTCCTTCGCGCAGATGACCAATGGCGACCTGTTCGTCGCCGACTGGCAGGGCGACGGCTCGATGTCCAACCTGGGCGAGATCACCTCGATCCGGGTCATCAACGTTCTCAACACCGCGCATGACGAGATCTGGTTCTACCAGTCGATCGAGGGAACCACCGTTTCCGCGGCGCCGCCGCCCCCGGCCGACAACAGTGCGCCCATCTTCGTCAACCTGTCGAATGGCCAGCTCATCAACATCGCGGAGAACTCGACATTCGTCGTCGATGCGAATGCCCTTGATACGAACGGCGATGCGCTGACCTATTCCATCGCCGGTGGCGCGGATGCGGCGCGCTTCACCATCGACCCGAATACCGGTGTCCTTACCTTCATCACCCCGCCCGACTTCGAGGGGCAGAACAGCGCGGTCGGCAATGACGACATCTATGATGTCACCATCCGTGTCTCTGACGGCAATGGCGGCCAGCAGGAAGTGTCGCTGCTGGTCAATGTGCTGGACGTGAACGAGGGCGGCGGGATCGGTGACGGGGTCGTCAACGGCACGGGTCTGCGGGATATCATGAACCCCGGATTCGGCGATGCGCAGGGCGATGTCATCGACGGCGCCGACGGTCTGAACGACACGATCCTCGGCGGTGCGGGCCTCGACAGCATCGACGGCGGCGCAGGCGACGATTTCATCGACGGCGGCGACAACACCGGTGGCGACAGGCCGTCGCCGCTCGATGCCCCCTTCGAGGTGCTGAGAGGCGGGGACGGCAACGACACCATCGTCGTCGGGGCCGAGGACGCCGCCTATGGCGGGTCCGGCATGGACACGTTCATCATCGACCGCACGCAGCTTACCAGCTTCGGAACCAACGCCGGCGGCATGCTTGTCGTCGGTGACTCCACCGGCAGCGATTTCGACACGCTGGACCTGCGCAACGCGGGCAACTGGCGGTTTGGTTCATTGACCACGAACGGCAACGGGCAGCCTGGGTTCAACGGGATCATCGACCTTCTCGATGAGAACGGCAACGACACCGGCCAGAACATCCAGTTCTTCGAGATCGAGAATTTCCTCGGGACACCCTACTCGGGCACGACGCCCCCTCCGCCTTCGTCCACCGGCGATGGCGTCGTGGATGGCACCGCCGGGCGGGACATCCTGAACCCAGGCTCCATTGACGCCCAGGGGGACCAGGTCGACGGGTCGGATGGCCTGAACGACACGATCCTGGGCGGCGCCGGTCTTGACAGCATCAACGGCGGTGCGGGCAACGATTTCATCGACGGCGGCGACAACACCGGCGCGGACAGGCCCTCGACGCTCGAGGCCCCGTTCGAGGTTCTGGACGGCGGGGACGGCGACGACACCATCGTCGTCGGGGCCGAAGACGCGGCCTATGGCGGTGAAGGCTCCGACACGTTCATCATCGACCGCACGCAGCTGGACAGCTTCGGCGGCACCACGGGCGGCATGCTCGTCGTCGGTGACTCCACCGGCAGCGATTTCGACACGCTGGACCTGCGCAACGCGGGCAACTGGCGCATCAGTCAGCTGACCACGAACGGCAATGGCCAGCCCGGCTTCAACGGGGTCATCGATCTCCTGGACGAGAACGGCAACGACACCGGCCAGAACATCCAGTTCTTCGAGATCGAGAACATCCTCGGCACCGAATTCGGCACGAACGCGGCGCCGGTCTTCACCAACCTGGTGAACGGTCAGACGATCGACGTGGCCGAGAACACGAGTTTCGTCGTGGACGTTGACGCGAGCGATGCGGATGGCGATTCACTGGTCTACTCGATCGTGGGCGGCGAGGATGAAACCCGTTTCATCATCGATGCCACGACCGGGGTTCTGACCTTCATCGCTCCGCCCGATTTCGAGGGTCAGAACAGCGCAAGCGGGGATGACATCTACCAGGTCACCGTCCGCGTCTCGGACGGCAAGGGCGGCCAGCAGGATGTGTCGCTGAACGTCAACGTGACCGACGTGAACGAGACGGTGCCGGACGGCACGGTCAACGGCTCTGGCGCGGACGATTTCATGCCCATCGGGTTCGTCGATGAGCAAGGTGACCAGATCGACGGCGCGGATGGTTTGAACGACCGGATCGACGGCGGCGCGGGTGATGACAATATCCAGTATGGCGCTGGCAACGACACCGTCTTCGGTGGCGACGGCAATGACGTCATCGACGATGCCCCGGGTTTTGGCGCGAACAACGGCGACAACCAGATCTTCGCGGGGGCCGGCAATGACGTCATCTTCGACAGCGCGGGCAACGACATCGTGTTCGGCGAGGCCGGGAACGACTTCATCGGCCTGGAAAGCGGCGGCAACGATTCCGCCGACGGCGGCGACGGCAATGACACGATCGAGGGCGGCGCGGGCAACGACACGCTGACCGTGGGCGCGGGGGACCGGGTTCTCGGCCAGGACGATGCCGACACGATCATCGTCGACCGGGCGCAGCTGGACGCGAAGGACCTGACCGCCGCCAACATGACGGTGGACGGCGGCGCGGGCGGTGTCGACGCCGACGTGCTGGACCTGACGGGCGCCGGCAACTGGCGCATCATCAACCAGGTCACGGATTCGAACGGCAACGGCACCAACGGCACGGTCGAGTTCCTTGACGGGTCGGGCAACCCGACCGGTCAGGTGCTGAACTTCACCGAGATCGAGACGATCCTCGGCACGCCCTACACGCCGGCCAACCAGCCGCCCGTCTTCACCAACCTGGTGAACGGCCAGACGATCGACGTGGCCGAGAACACGAGTTTCGTCGTGGACGCCGACGCCTCCGATGCCGATGGCGATGCGCTGACCTACTCCATCATCGGCGGCGAGGATGCGGCGCGGTTCACCATCGATCCTTCGACCGGTGCCCTGTCCTTCACCTCGGCCCCGGATTTCGAGGGTCAGAACAGCGCCAGCGGGGATGACATCTACCAGGTCACCGTCCGCGTCTCCGACGGCAAGGGCGGCCAGCAGGATGTGTCGCTGAACGTCAACGTGACCGACGTGAACGAACCCGATGGCACGATCGACGGCCTGGAGACGGGCGAGACCATGCCCGTGGGCTATGCCGATGCCGATGGCGACCGGGTCACCGAGGGCGGTGACCGGATCAACGCCAATGGCGGTGACGACACGGTCGAGGCGGGCGGCGGCAACGACACGGTCGATGGCGGCACCGGCAACGACCTGCTTGATGGCGGCACGGGAATCGACAGCCTGCTCGGCGGCGAAGGGTCCGACACGCTTGTGGGCGGTCTTGGCAACGACACGCTGGCCGGCGGCGCGGGCGATGACGACCATCTGCTCGGCGCGGGGGACCTCGCGCTTGGAGGCGGCGGCGACGACGTCTTCACTTTCGATCCGACGAACACTGACGGCCCCGGGACGATCACCGTCGATGGTGGCGCGGATGGCACGTCGGGCGATGCCGGGGGAAGCGAGAACGGCGATCTGGGCGACGTTCTGGACTTGACCGGCCTCGACAACGTGACGATCGTCTCTCCCCTTGTCGACGATGGCACGGGCTCCCTGTCGGGTGCGGTCAGCTATACCAATGCCGATGGCGAGCTGATCAATGTCAATTTCACCGAGATCGAGTCCGTGGTCGGCCTGCCGCCGCCTGCCGACATCAACGTCATCTTCCTGGGGAACTTCGCCGATGTGGACCCGGTCGAGGGCGGGTCGCTTCTCGATCGGCTCCGCGCTGAAAACGAGCAGGACCTCGTTGGTGTGCAGGCGGATTCGACGGTGCTGCGGAACGTGGGGCTGCAAATCAACGAATCCGTCGGCTCCAACACCGTCATCAACGACAATGACCTCGGGACGGGCGACAGTGTCACCTACGATCTGGGGACGGGTTCGGTCACGGCCGAGGCGGACACCACGCTGCTGGGCACGGTCGAACTGACACTCACGGACGGCTCGACCCGGCTGGTCGATGTCGTGTTGCTCCAGACGACGAATGGCGATCTGTTCATCTCGGATCTCCAGAACAACGGAACGCTGGACAATCTCGAGATTTCCAATGTCCGGATCACGGCCATCACCGGCGACAACTTCATCGGGTTCTTGTCGGACCAGACGGTGACGGGAACGACTTTCGGGCCGGGGGCAGATGGTGTGGTGGACGGCCTGGAGACGGGCGAGACCATGCCGGTGGGCTATGCCGATGCCGATGGCGACCGGATCACCGAGGGCGACGACCGGATCAACGCCAATGGCGGCGATGACACGCTCGAGGCGGGCGGCGGCAACGACACGGTCGATGGCGGCACCGGCAACGACGTGATCGACGGCGGGGCGGGCGACGACCAGCTCGGCGGCGGCGCGGGCAACGACAGCCTGTCGGGCGGCGGCGACAATGACGGCCTCGTGGGCGGCGATGGCAGCGACACGCTGGCCGGCGGCCAGGGCAACGACCAGCTGGACGGCGGCGCGGGGGATGACGTGATCCTCGTGGGCGGCGGCGACCAGGCGCTTGGCGGGTCGGGCGACGATGTCTTCGCGCTCGACATGATCGACCTTGCGGGCGACGTGGCGGTCACGGTGACCGGCGGCGAGACGGGCGAGGACCTGAGCGATCCGACCAACGGCGGTTCCGGCGACGTGCTGGACCTGTCGGACAGCTTCGAACCCGTGACGGTGACCTTCGGGGCGAACCCGGAGTCCGGCACGGTCAACGGGATCGACGTCGATCCGGGCGTGGACATCACCTTCTCGGAGATCGAGGCGGTGATCACCACGGATGCGGGCGACGTGATCGATGGCACGGCCTCGACCGGTCCGATCGACGTGGCCGCGGGTGCGGGCGACGACATCGTGCTGACCGGCAGCGGCGATGACACGGTCGATGCGGGCGATGGCGGCGACTTCGTCGCGACGGGCGATGGCGCGGACAGCGTGCTGGGCGGCGCGGGCAACGACGTGATCGGCACGGACGACGGCAACGACACGGTCGATGGCGGCACGGGCGATGACCAGGTCGACGGCGGGGCGGGCGACGACCAGCTCGGCGGCGGCGCGGGCAACGACAGCCTGTCGGGCGGCG
>WVSO01000062.1 GCA_015689745.1 Rhodobacterales bacterium HKCCSP123
CGAGCGCTGGCGCGGCGCGCGCGACCTGGTGCAGGGCGGCGCCGAGGCCACGGCGCTGGCGCATCCCTTCGCCGGGCTGACCGCGCATCTCTTGCTGTCGCAGCTCTGGACCGTCATGCAGGCTCGCGCCGAAACCCACCCGGACCCGGCCCGCATCCGGCGGCTCGCATCGGCAGCCCTGACCGAGGCCCGCATCGGGGGCGAAGCCGCCCATGCCTTCATCCTCGCCGCCTGCGAGGGCGTCCCCGCCATGTGACGCCCCTTCCCCCCTGCCCGGGCGCGCGGCTCAACCCACCAGCCGCTCGAAATCGGGATGGGTCCGGAACCGCCAGTTCCGCCGGGGTCCGGCCATGACGTTGAGGTAATACATCTCCACCCCGTAAGGGGCCGCGCAGGGGTGATGCCCCCGCGGCACCAGCACCAGGTCGTGATCGCCGACCGCCATCGTCTCGTCGAGCGACAGGTCATCGGTAAAGACCCGCTGGATGCCGAAGCCGGTGCCGGGGTTCAGCCGGTGGTAATAGGTCTCTTCGAGATAGGTGATGTTCGGGAAATCATCCTCGTCATGCCGGTGCGGCGGGTAGGAGGACCAATGCCCCGCAGGCGTGAAGACCTCCGTCACCAAGAGGCTGTCGGCCACGTCGCGCGCCTCCATCGCGATGTTGTTGATGTGGCGCAGGTTCGTCCCCTCGCCCCGGGCCTCCAGCGCGATCCCGTCGGGGCCAAGCCGCTGCGCCGCCCGCCCGCCGGGGCTGGGCGCGGTGCAGACGGCAAGCGTCACGCCCGTCGCCGCCACCGCCCGCCAGTCGCTGCCCGGCGGCACGTAAAGGCAATGCGGCGCGGTCTTCTCGAAGACATCGAGCCGGTCGCCCATCCGCCCGAAATCCTGCCCCGCCGCCGTCACATCGGCATGGCCCTCGACCAGCACGAGGATCGCCTCGCGCCCCTCGAGCCTGCCCTCCGCGGCCTCGCCGGGGGCAAGCCGCCAGAGGTCGAAGCCGACATGGCCCCAGCCCGCATCCTCGGGGCTCAGCGCATGGACATGGCCCGATACGCCCGAGGGTTTGCGCAAGAGCCCCGCCATCAGGGCGCCCGCCGCGCGGCATGCTCGGCCAGCGCCGCCTCGAAGGCGTCTTCCGTCCAGCCGCCCTCCAGCGCGCGCGTCATCAGCGCGGCCTGCGTCTCGGGCGCAAGCCCGCCCATGGGCGGGTCGGTGTCGAGATTGGTGGGAAAGGAATACCCCTCGGCCGCCGCCGAGATCGCGGCCCCGGCCTCCGGCGCGTCCAGCCGCCCCTCCGCCGTCAACCGCCCCAGCACCGGGTAAAGCGCCCGGCACATCGCCATCCGGTCCACCGCCTCCATCGCCCGCCCGAAGGCCGAGGAGACCTGCAACAGGTTCGCCATGCGGTGAATATCCTCCGACCGGTTCTCGCCCGCCGCATGGTAGAGCGCGGGGTTGAAGAAGACGGCATCGCCCTTCTCCAGCGGCAATTGCACGGCATGTTCCGCGAAGAACGCCGCCACGTCCGTGCGGCGATAGGCCATGTAGCCCCCCGGCACCAACTGCGAGAACGGCAACAGCATCGTCGGCCCGCTCTCCACCGGCATGTCGCAATGCGCGACCGCGCCCTGCAGCGTCATCACGGCAGACAGCGCATGGACATGCGCCGGGAAGCGCGCCGCCACTTCCGCCGTCTGGAAGCCCAGGTGATAATCCCGGTGCGCGCTCTGCGCCTTGCCGCCGGGCCGCACCAGGTTCACCTGCGCGGTCATCTGGTAGAACGGTCCGAGCCAGGCCTCGCAGACCGCAGCGATCGCGGGGTTGCCATAGTAAAGGGCAAAGCCCTCCGGGTCGGCAAAGCACTGTTTCTGAAGGCTGTTCCAGATCCGGTCATTCGCGCCCGCGGCGGCGAAATGATCGCCCTTGCCCTGCCCCGTGGCCTTTTCCCCGGCGATGATGCGGTGAAAGACCTCGCTCGCACGGTCCACCGGCCCGACATCGGCATAAGCCGATTTCAACACCAGCACCCCCGGCCCCGGCCCCAGCACCCAGGCCCATTCGGCCATCAGCGCCCGCCGCGCCTCCGGCCCGGCCAGGTGCCCGCGCAGCCGCCCCATGTCGTAGAGCGGAACGCGGCGCTCCACCCGCGCGGCATGGGCCAGCGCGCCGGGATCAGGCTCCCGCGTCGTCAGTGCGGCCAATTCCTCGAGACTGCCGCTCTCGGGTCCGAAATACCCCTGGTCGAGCATCACCGCCCCTTCCCGTCACACGGTCCCGCCGAGCGAGCCCTCGAGTTCCACCATCTCCTGCCCGCCGGCCATCAGGTCCTGCAGCTCCTCGGGGGTAATCTGCCCGCGCTGCGCGGTGCCCAGCGTCTTGCCCCGGTTGAGCACGGTGAAGCGGTCCCCCACGGCCAGCGCATGCCGCACGTTATGGGTGATGAAGACGATCCCGATCCCGGTCTTGCGCACCTTGTCGATGGTCGCCAGCACGTTCGCGGTCTGCCGCACCCCCAGCGCACTGGTCGGCTCGTCCAGGATCAGCACCTTGGCCCCGAAATAGACCGCCCGCGCAATGGCCACCGTCTGCCGCTCGCCGCCCGAAAGCGTGCCGACCGCCTGGTCGGGCGAGCGCAGGTTGATGCCCATCTTGCGCATCTCCTCCATCGTCACCTCGTTGGCGGTCCGGAAGTCCATGAACTTCATCGGCCCGATCCGCTTCACCGGCTCGCGCCCCATCCAGAAGTTGCGCGTCACGCTCATCAACGGGATCATCGCAAGGTCCTGGTAGACGGTGGCGATGCCCGCCTCCATCGCGTCGCGCGGGCTTGCGAAATCCATCCGGCGCCCCTCGAAGAGGATCTCTCCGCGCGTCGGCTTGTGAACGCCCGACATGGTCTTGATGAAGGTCGATTTCCCGGCCCCGTTGTCGCCCAGCAGGCAGTGACATTCACCGGGCCGCACGTCGAAGCTCACCCCGTTCAGCGCGATGACCGGGCCGAAATGCTTCTCGATGTCCTTCATCTCGACGATGGGATTGTGATCGAAGGCAGACATCAGCGTTCCCCCGTGATGATGCGGCGGATGTAGGTGTTCAGGATGACGGCGAAGAGCAGGATCACCCCCAGGAACACCCGGAAGAGGCTGCTCTCGACCCCCGCGAAGAACAGCCCCTGCTGCACCACGCCGAAGATCAGCGCGCCAAGGGCGGCCCCGATGACCGAGCCATAGCCCCCCGTCAGAAGCGCGCCCCCGATCACCACCGCGATGATCGCCTCGAATTCCTTCAGCAGACCCCGGTCCGCACCCGCCGAACCGAACTCCATCACCTGGCAGGTCGCGAAGACACAGGCGCAGAAGGCCGTGAACATGAACATCAGGATCTTCACCCGGTTCACCGGAACGCCGACGTAGCGCGCCGCCTGCGCGTCGCCGCCCGAGGCGAAGACCCAGTTGCCGAACTGCGTCCGCGTCAGGATGACATGCGCCACGGCGACCAGCGCCAGAGCCCAGACGATCAGCATCGGGATGCCGTCGACGATGGGCTCGCCCGCCCGCGTGCCGCGCTCGAAGACGGCGATCATCTCCATCTCGGCCAGCCAGTCGAAGACGAAGCCCAGGATCTTGCCGCCGAAGACCGGCGCGAGCCAGTCGCCCTCGGCCGCGTCCGAGATGCCGCCGATGATCGTCTGCCGCTCGATGAGCTGCGGGAAGAAGATGGTGAAGCCGCGCAGGATGAAGAGGAAGGCCAGCGTCACGATGAAGCTCGGCAGGCCCGTGCGCACCACGATCCAGCCGTTGAGCGCGCCCACCGCGATGCACAGCGCGAAGGTCAGCAGGATCGCCACCCAGACCGGCCATTGCAGCGTCACCGACAGGATCGCGATGGACATGCCGGCAAAGCCGATCATCGAGCCGACCGACAGGTCGAACTCGCCCGCGATCATCAGCATGCAGGCCCCGACCGCGATGATCATGAACTGCGCCGAGACCGTCGACCAGTTGAGGATGCCCTGCGCGTTGAACATGCCGCTGTCGGCGGCGAAGGCGATGAAGAAAACGAAGACGGCGATCGTGCCCACGATGGCGCCCAGTTCGGGCCGGATCAGGGCCTTCCTGAAGCCCGAGATCTCCTTGACGCGCTCGTCCTTTGCCGGGGCCAAAGCCGCCCCCTGCCCTGCCTCGGACATGGCCTGTTCCTCCCCTCGGATGTTCCGGTGAACAGGGCGGGCGCGGCCTGCGCGCCCGCCCGTCAGGTCAGCGGTATTCGCCCGCGAACTGCTCGACCATCTCGAGCCCGTCGGCGGTCACGAAACCGGGGCCCGAGTTGATGTTGTTGCCCGGCAGCACGCCGAAGCGGTGGTAGTTCGCCATCACGATGACCGGCAGGTAGGCCTGCAGGTAGGGCTGCTGGTCGATGCCCCACTGGATCACGCCGTCACGGATCGCCTGCACGATGTTGTCGCCCAGGTCGAAGGTGCCGAAGTAGATGTCACCGGCAAGGCCCATCTCTTCCAGCGCCAGGATCGTCGGGTCGGCGCTGGTCGGGCCCAGCGTCAGGACCGCGTCGGTGTCGGGGTTGGCGTTCAGGTAGGCCATCACCCGGTTCTGGATCTCCGAGGGGTCCTGCCCGCTGTCGATCATCTGGTTGCCCAGGTCGATGCCCAGGCCATCGGCGAAGCCCTGGCAGCGCTGGGTGGAAGACGGCGAGTTGATGTAGTGGTTCACGCACAGGAAGCTGCCCACGCCGTCACCGGCGGCCCGCAGCCCCGCGGCATAGCCCGCGTCGTATTCCGGCTGGCCGACATACATCAGCGCGCCCACTTCCCGCGCCTGCTCGGGCGTGCCCGAGTTGATGATGATCACGTCGATGCCCGCATCCACCGCGGCGCTGATCGGGCCCGACAGCACGTCGGGATCGGCCAGCGTGGTGATGATGCCGTCCGGCCCGCTCGCCGCGGCCTGCTCGATGATCCGCGCCATGTCGGCGAGGTCGCCAGTGGGCGGGTTGCGGTATTCCACCGTCACACCCATCTGCTCGCCCGCCAGGGCCAGGCCGTTCTTGATCGTGTTCCACCAGCTGTCGCTGTCGGGCGCGTGGCTGACCAGCACGTAGCGCTCGCCATCCGCCTGCGCGACCGTGGCGCCCATCAGGGCCGAGGCCGCGACGGCGGTCGCCGCCATCGTCTTCCAGAATGCGTTCATGATGTCCTCCCAAACATGTCATGGGCGCGTCCGGAAACCGGTCCGCCACGCCCTGATTTCGAGCCTAGCCCCGAATCACGCGTTTTGCAACCGGTTGCAATTCGACACCCTCAAAGGGCTGTCAGATGCACGCGCGGCGTGTATAACTCCCGCAGTCGCAACCAGGGACAGGACGCAGATGGCAGTCACGCTCAGGGAAGTCGCGGACCGCGCGGGCGTGTCGCGCTCGGCCGTGTCGCGCACCTTCACCGAGGGGGCCTCGGTCTCGGCCAAGACCCGCGCCAAGGTCGAAAAGGCCGCGCTCGAACTGGGCTACAGCCCGAACGCCCTGGCCTCGTCGCTGACCACGGGCCGCACCAAGCTGATCGGGCTCATTTCCAACAACTTCCACAACCCGCTCTTCCTCGAGGTCTTCGACCTTTTCACCCGCGGGTTGCAGGACCGCGGGCTGCGGCCCCTGCTGGTCAATCTCAGCAATGAAACCGATCCCGAGAACTCGGTCCGGATGCTCAGGCAATACTCGGTCGACGGGGTGATCGTCGCCTCCTCCACCCTGCCCCCAAGCTTCGCCGAGGCCTTCAAGCAGGCGGGCGTGCCGGTGGTGCATTCCTTCGGCCGTTTCTCCACCTCGCCCAATGTCCACGTGGTCGGCATCGACAACGTCGCCTGCGGCCGCATGGCGGCCGAGGCGCTGATCGCCCGCGGCTACACCCGCGTGGCATTCCTCGGCGGCCCGGAAAAGGCGACTTCGACCCAGGACCGCGCGCTCGGCTTCTTCGGGGCGCTGCGCGAGCACCCCGAGATCGAGGTCTCGATCAGCTACGCCTCCGCCTATTCCTTCGACGCAGGGCGGGTCGAGATGACCAAGCTCCTCATGGCGGGCCCGGCCGAGGCGTATTTCTGCGGCGACGACGTGCTCTCCATCGGTGCGCTGTCGGCGATCGAGGAGGCGGGCCTCAGCTGCCCCGGAGATATCGGCATCATCGGGCTCAACGACATGGACATGGCGCGCTGGCAGAACATCGACCTGACCACGATCCGGCAGCCCGTGGCCGAGATCATCCGCGCCTCCATCGACCTCGTGATCGGCACCATCGAACACCCCGACCGCCACCCCGAGACGCGGCTCTTCCCCTGCCGGGTGATCGAACGCGGCACGCTGCGCCCCGTGCAACAGGGCGCAGCATGAGGCGCGACGTCCAGGAACAGTGCGAAAGTCGCGCATGTACGCGGTGTGTACGCCCCGTGTACGCGGTGTGACCTGCCCTTAACGGAACATCGGCGGCCGTGCGTCCGTCCATGCGCCATCGGCCTTGGCCGAGGCGACGCTCGCGTAAACCGCCGCCATCGACCGCAGCCCGTCCTCCGCCGTGGGCAGCGCGCCATGCGCCTCCCCCCGGATCGCGGCGGCAAGGTCCACGTAGATATTCGCCACCGCCAGCGGGAACCCCTCGGGGTGGGCGATGGCCACGCGAGAGAGCCGCGCCGCCTCGTCCGACAGCCCGCCTTCGCCCTTCTCCATGATCTGCGTCCGCCCGCCCACGGGGGTGTAATAGACCTGGTTCGGCTGCTCCGACGCCCAGCGCATGCCCCCCGTCTCGCCGAAGACCTGGATGTCGAACCCGTGCTGCCGGCCAATGGCGACCGAGGATGTCCAGAGCCGCCCGACCGTGCCGCCGGACATGCGGAAATTGACCATCGCGTCATCTTCCAGCACGCGGGACGGGATCGTCGAGGCGAAATCGGCCGAGACCTTATCCACCTGGTCTCCAACGATAAAACTCGCCATATGCAGCGCGTGGATGCCGCAATCGGCGAACTGCCCCGAGACACCGGCCATCGCCGGATCGTAGCGCCAGCGCACCCGCGGATTGTCGGCGTCCGTCGCATCGCCATGGTGGCCGTGGCTGAAATTCGTGACCACCAGCCGCACTTTCCCGACCTGCCCGCTGGCCACCATGTGCCGCATCTCGCGCACCATCGGATAGGCGGAATAACAGTAGTTCACCGCACAGATGCGCCCCGTGGCGCGGGCCACGCGAACGATCTCCTCCCCCTCCTCGACGGTCATGGTCATGGGCTTTTCACAGAGCACGTGAAAGCCTGCCTCGAGGAAGGCCTTGGTGATCTCGAAATGCGTCGAATTGGGCGTCGCCACCGTCACGAGGTCGACGCGGTCGTCGCGCCCGCGCTCGCCCTCCAGCATCTCGCGCCAGTCGCCATAGGCCCGATCCGCCGCCACGCCGAGGCGCTGCGCATAGGCGCGGCCCTTCTCGGCATCCACGTCCAAGGCCCCGGCAACCAAGGAAAAATTCCCGTCCGCCTGCGCGCCAAGCCGGTGCGCCGGCCCGATCTGGCTGCCTTCGCCGCCGCCGATCATGCCCCAGTTGAGTTTCATCGCATCCCCTCCTCAGAACCCGATGCTCTGCAGGTACTCGCGGTTCGCCCGCGCGTCGTCGATGGGCGAGACATCAAGCGTCGGGTCGCAATCCTGCTCGACCGTGCACCACCCCTCGAACCCATGATCCAGCAGGACCTGCCGAACGGCGGGGAAATCCACGTCGCCCTGGCCCAGGTTGCAGAAAATGCCCTGCCCGCAGGCCTCGTAGAAGCCGGTTCCCCTGGCAATGGCATCCGCTTTCACGACCGGGTTGATATCCTTGAAATGCATGTAGGAAATGCGGTCGATGTGGCGGCGCATGAAGGCCACCGGGTCGAAGCCCGCGTAGGAATGATGGCCGGTGTCGAAGCAGATCTTCAGGGTTTCTTCAGGAATTTCGTCCAGAAGTCTCTCCAGCTCCGGCTCGAAATCCATGAAGCCCGCCGCATGGGCGTGGATGCCGACCGTCAGACCGTAGTCTTCCGCGCCCATCTTCGCCACATGGGCGATCCGGTCGCGGAACGCCGCCCATTCGGCGGCGTCCATCTGCTCGGCATCGCCGGGTCGCCCCGCCGTCGGCGCGCGCCGGGGCGAGATGGAGTCGATCAGCACAAGGTGCTGCGCGCCATGGGCGACCAGCGCCTTGCAGGTGCGCACGGCCCCGTCCAGCACGTCATCCCATTGATCGGGATCGTGAAACGCCCGGAACACCACGCCGCCGATCAGCTCCAGCCCATGCTCGTCCAGCGCCTCCGCCAGCACAGCGGGATCCTCGGGCATGAAGCCCACCGGCCCAAGCTCGATGCCGGTATAGCCCGCCTCGGCGCAGTCCTTCAGGACCGACCGCCAGGGCGGGTTGCGCGGATCATTGGCGAATTCGACGCCCCAGGAACAGGGGGCATTGCCGATGCGGATCGTCATGGAAGCAAGACCTTTCAGGCTGCGGGAACGGGATGCCAGCGGCCATCCCCGGCCGAGGCGAAAGCGGTGTCGATGACGCGGGCCACGGCCAGCCCGTCGCGGAAGGTGGGCCAGACCGGTTCGCCGGAGTGGATCGCCTGCAGGAAATCCCGCGCCTCGATGATGATCTGGTCCTGGTACCCGGTGCCATGCCCCGGCCCCTGGCAGAAGGGCAGGTAATCGGGATGCGCGGGCCCGGTCAGGATGCGGGTGAAGCCCCGCGTGGCCTCCGGCCCCTCGGCGCGGTAGAGGTGGACGGCGTTCTGATCCTCCTGGTCGAATCGGACAGCACCTTTTGTGCCATGGATTTCATAGGCATAGCCCATTTTCCGCCCCGTCGCCGCGCGGCTGAAATAGAGATGCCCCATGACTCCGGAGGCGAAGCGCACCATCATTTGCCCGTGGTCGTCATTGTCGACCGCCACGCCGCCGCGGGTGGGGTGGATCGTCTCGACCCGCGCCGACAGCTCGGCGATGGGCCCCATCAGTGCCAGCGCGCAATTGACCATGTGGGGCGACAGATCGCCCATGCAGCCCGCCGCCCGCCCGAAGCAGCGCCAGTTCGCGGGCGCCTCGGGATCGGCGAGGAAATCCTCGGTATGCTCGCCTCTGAACCACGTCACCTGACCTATCGCCCCTTCGGCCAGCAGCTGCCGGACGAACTGCGTCGCGGGCGTGCGGACGTAGTTGAAGCCGATCATGTTGGGCAGGCCCGACGCCTCGGCAGCGGCGACCATCGCCTCGGCATCCGCCAGCGAGGCGCCCAGCGGTTTCTCGCAGAAGACGGGTTTGCCTGCGGCGAAGGCCGCCTCGGCAATCGCGCGATGCGTGGCTTGCGGGGCGGCGATCACCACCGCCTCGACGCGGGAATCGGCCACCACCTCCTGCCAGTCGCGGCCTGCGCGGGCGAAGCCATAGGCGGCACGGTAGCGTTCGGACGACTCGGCCGAGGAGGCCGCCACCATCTCCAGCCGCGGACGCAGGGGCGTATCGAAGACCGCTCCGACCGCGGCCATGGCCACGGCATGCGCCTTGCCCATGTAGCCGCCGCCGATCAGGCCGATGCCGATCTCGGTCATGCGCTCCCCTCTCCCTTGCAGTCGCCGGTTGCAACCGGTTGCAAAATTCGTATCCTGAGTCGGCGCGGCACGCAACGGGCAAACCGGATGAGGCCCGCGCGAGGGAGGGACAAGATGAGCGAACCGGGCACCACCATCAGGCTCACGACGGCACAGGCCATCGTGCGGTACCTGGTGAACCAGTTCATCGAGATCGACGGGGTGGAGACGCGGATCTGCGGCGGCGGTTTCGGCATTTTCGGGCATGGCAACGTGCCCTGCCTGGGCGAGGCGCTTTACCCGGTGCAGGACGCCCTGCCGCTCTATCGCGGGCAGAACGAGCAGAGCATGGGGCTGGCTGCGGCCGCATACGCGAAATACCACCTGCGCCGCCGCTTCATGTTCTGCACCGCCTCCGCCGGGCCGGGCACGGCGAACCTTTTGACGGCCGCGGCCTTGGCCCATGCCAACCGCCTGCCGATGCTGATGCTGTGCGGCGACACGTTCCTGACCCGCCTGCCCGACCCGGTGCTGCAACAGCTCGAGCATTTCGGCAACCCGACGCTGGGCGTGAACGACGCGTTCAAATCGGTCACCCGCTACTGGGACCGCATCACGCACCCCGCGCAGGTGATCCAGTCGCTCCCCGCGGCGCTGGCGACCATGCTCGACCCCGCCGATTGCGGGCCGGCTTTCCTCGGCCTGCCGCAGGATGTGCAGGGCTGGGCCCATGACTACCCGGTGGAGTTCTTCGCCCGCCGCGTGCACCGCATCCGGCGGCAGGCCCCCGATGCGGCCGAGATCGCGGATGCGGCGGCGCTGCTGGCCCAAGCGAAACGCCCGATGATCATCGCGGGCGGCGGCGTGCAATATTCCGGCGCGGTGGCCGAGCTGACCGCGCTGGCCGAGGCGCATGGCATCCCCGTGGTCGAGACCATCGCAGGCCGCGCCAACATGCTGGCGACCCACCCGCTCAATATCGGGCCCATCGGGGTCACGGGGTCGGACAGCGCCAACACCATCGCCGAGGAGGCCGACGTGATCCTTGCCGTGGGCACGCGGCTGCAGGATTTCACGACCGGGTCATGGACAGCCTTTGCCCGCGACGCGCGGCTGATCGGGCTGAACGTGGGGCGGCATGACGCGATGAAGCACCTGTCGCTGCCGGTGGTGGGCGACGCGAAACTGGCGTTGGCCGCATTGGGCGCGGCGATGGAGGGCTACAGCGCACCGGCGGAGTGGACGGCCAAGGCGCAGGCCGAACGCAAGGCGTGGGACGCCTATGTCGAGACCAACGTGGCGCACCGCAACCGCCCCAATTCCTACGCGCAGGCCATCGGCGTGGTGAATGCGCTTTGTGACACGCGCGACCGGGTGGTGACGGCGGCGGGTGGCCTTCCGGCCGAGGTCACGGCGAACTGGCGCACGCTCGATATCGGGACGGTGGATGTCGAGTTCGGTTTTTCCTGCATGGGCTACGAGATCGCGGGCGGCTGGGGCGCGCGCATCGCGCAATCCGAGGTGGAGCCGGAGCGCGACACCATCGTCTTCGTCGGCGACGGCAGCTACCTGATGATGAACTCCGACCTCTACTCCTCTGTTCTCACGCGGAAAAAGCTGATCGTCCTCGTGCTGGACAACGGCGGTTTCGCGGTGATCAACAAGCTGCAGAACAACACCGGGCAGGAGAGCTTCAACAATCTTATAAAAGATTGCCCCACGGTGCCCGAACCCTTCGCCGTCGATTTCGAGGCGCATGCGCGCTCCATGGGCTGCGATGCGGTCACCGTGTCGAACCCCGCCGAGCTGGGCGAGGCCTTTACCCGCGCCAAGGCATCCGAAAAGACCAGCGTGATCGTGATGCGGGTCGACCCCTACGAGGGGTGGACGGCGCAAGGTCACGCCTGGTGGGAGGTCGGCACGGCGCAGGTCTCGGACAGCGAAAGCGTGCGCGAGAAACACGCCGAGATCGAGGCCACCCGCGCCCGCCAGCGGCAGGGGGTGTGAGATGCGTCTGGGCGGCAATCGTTTCGTCATCATCGGGCGCGCGGGTATGGATTTCTACCCCGACCCGCCCGGCACCAAGACCGAGCACGCGACGCAGTTCTTCGCCTGCCTCGGCGGCTCCTCGGCCAATATCGGCGTGGCCATCGTCAAGCTGGGCGGCAGCGCCGATCTGGTGACCTGCGTCTCGGATGACGCCATCGGGCGTTTCGCCCTGAACGAGCTGGACCGCTACGGCGTGGGCCGCGCCCATGTCCGCAGCGTGGGCGGCGAGGCGCGCAATTCGCTGGCCGTGGTGGAGACGACGATCGAGGATCACCAGTCGGTCATCTACCGCAACGGGGCCGCCGATTTCGAGATGACGGCGGCGGATGTCGAGGGCGTGGATTACGGCGGGTATGACGCGCTGATCACCACGGGCACGGTCTTTGCCGCCGAGCCGTCGCGCAGCGCCGCCTTCCGGGGCTTCGAGCTGGCGAAAGCGGCGGGGCTGCCCTTGATCTTCGACATCGACTATCGACCCTATTCCTGGCCCTCTCCGCAGGTCGCGGCCGAGGTCTATTCTCGCGCGGGCGCGATCTGCGACGTGATCGTCGGCAATGACGTGGAATTCGGCTTCATGGCCGGTGACTACGACCGCGGCCTCGACAAGGCGCGGGAGCTGGTGGCGCGGGGCGCGAAGCTCGCCGTCTACAAGATGGGCGAGAAAGGGGCCGTGACGATCACGCCCGAAGGCGAGATCACCACCGGCATCTACCGGACCGAGGCGCTGAAACCCACCGGCGCGGGCGACAGTTTCATGGGCGGTTTCGTCTCGGGCCTGGCCGCCGGGCTGCCGGTGCGGGACGCCGTGCTGCAAGGCTCCGCCGCCGCCGCGATGGTGGTGGCGCGGGTGGGCTGCGCGCCCGCCATGCCGACCCGCGCCGAGCTTGACCACTTCCTCAGCGCGCAGGCCGCGCCTGTCCCCGCCTGAAAGGAACGCGCATGCATATCGCCCCCTATGACAACGAAAACCGGCCCATCGTCGACGTGAACGACCCGCTGGTGCCGCTGACCTATTTCAACATCGTGAAGCTGAAGGCAGGCGAGCATTTCGACTACCGCGTGCCGGGCTACGAGACCTGCGTGGTGCCGGCGACCGGGACGGTGACAGTCGAGACCGCGGGCGAGAGTTTCGCCGAGATCGGCAACCGCGGCGCGGATGTCTGGGATGGCGAGCCCGAGGGGGTCTATGTCCCCACCGACACGCCCGCGCGGATCACCGCGCTGACCGATACCGAGACCTTCATTGCGGGCGCGCAGTATGCCGAGACGCTGAAACCTTTCGCCGTGCGCAGTGCCGATCTGGACCTTGTGCAATACGGGTCGGACGACACCAAGACGCATCGCAAGATCAAGCATATCCTCGGGGCCGGGCATCACGACCGGGTCGGGCGGCTTCTTGTATCAGAACTGTTCACCGTCGGCGCGGGGGGCTGGTCGGGGTTTCCGTCGCACAAGCACGACACGGATAGACTCCCCGAGGAAACCCGGCACGACGAATGCTACAACTTTCGCTTCAAGCCCGATTACGGCTCGGGGCTGCAGATGCTGCAGCGCGTCGATAACGAGCCGGGCGACGCCTATCACATCGTCAACGGCTCGACGGTTCTGATCGACAAGGGGTATCACCCCTGCTGCGTGCTGCCGGGCTACGAGATGTATTATTTCACCATCTTGGGCGGCCTTTCGCAGCGCAGTCTGAAGCAGTATTTCCAGCCCACCCATGCCGAGCAGCTGCACACGATCCCCGGCATCATGGACATGGTGGCGAAGTTCAAATGACCCTCGCGACCCTCTCGGAGGTTCTGCAACCGGCGCTGCGCGACGGCTACGCCGTGCCGGGCCTCGTCTGCCTCGGCTGGGAAGACATGCGCGCCTACGCGATGGCGGCGCAAGCCGAGCGCGCGCCGGTGATCCTTCAGGCCGGGCCAAGCTGCCGGGCGCATACCCCCCTGCCCGTTCTGGGCGCGATGTTCCGGCATCTGGCCGACAGCGTGGACGTGCCCATCGTGGCCCATCTCGACCACGGCTACACGCTGGAGGAATGCCGCGAGGCGCTGGAGAGCGGCTTTACCTCGCTCATGTATGACGGCTCGCGCAAGCCGCTGGCGCAGAACATCGAGGAAACCGCCGCAGTGGCCCGGATGGCGCATGACGCCGGCATTTCCTGCGAGGGGGAGATCGGCTTCGTCGGCTATTCGGGCGGCGAAGGCTCGGCCGGCACCGACCCCGAGGAGGCCGCGATCTTCGCCCGCGAGACGGGCGTCGATGCCATGGCGATCAGCGTGGGCAACGTGCATCTGCAGACCGACCACGAGGGGGGCCTCGACGAGGCGCGCATCCGCGCGATCGAGGCGGTGACCGAGGTGCCGCTGGTCATCCACGGCGGCTCGGGCGTACCCTATGCGCAGCGCCTGTCGCTGGCGCAGGGCTCGCGCATCGCCAAGTTCAACATCGGCACCGAGTTGCGCATGGCCTTTGGCGCGGCGCTGCGCGAGGCCGTCAACGCCGACCCGGCGCGCTTCGACCGGGTGGCGATCCTGAAAGAGACACACGCCCCGGTGATGGAGGCCGCACGGGCGGTCATCCGCGGGCTGGGCGCAAGCGGAAGGGCATGAGATGCTGAGGATCGGTTTGTTGGGCTGCGGGCGGATCGGGCAGGTCCATGCCCGCTCCATCGGGGCGCTTGGCGAGGCGCGCGTGACGGCGGTGGCCGACGCGATGCCCGCGGCGGCGGGGGCCTTGGCGGCCAGCACCGGGGCCGAGGTGCGCGAGGTGGAGGCGATCCTGAGCGCGCCCGACATCGACGCGGTGGTGATCGGCACGCCGACCGATGCGCATTTCGGGCAGATCATGGGCGCGGCCAAGGCCGGCAAGGCGATCTTCTGCGAAAAGCCCGTCGACATGTCGGTCGACAATATCCGCGCCTGCATGGAGGCCGTGTCGGCGGCGGGCGTCCCCTTCCTGACCGGGTTCAACCGCCGCTTCGACCCGAACTTCGCGGCGCTCCGCGCGCGGCTCAAGCAAGGGGCCATCGGCGCGGTGGAGCTTGTCTCCATCACCTCGCGCGACCCCGCGCCGCCACCGGTCTCCTACATCGAGCGCTCGGGCGGGCTGTTCCGCGACATGATGATCCATGATTTCGACATGGCGCGCTTCCTGATGGGCGAGGAATTCGTGCGGCTGCATGCCATGGGCTCGGCCCTTGTCGATCCGGCCATCGGGGAGGCGGGCGACGTGGACACCGCCGCCGTGATCCTGACGACGGCGTCCGGCAGGATCTGCCAGATCTCAAACTCGCGCCGCGCGGCCTATGGCTATGACCAGCGGATCGAGGTGCACGGCGAACGCGGCATGTTGCGCGCCGAGAACCAGCTCGAGACGACGGTGGAACTGGCGACCGAGGCAGGCTTCGCCCGCGACCCGGCGCAGCATTTCTTCCTCGAGCGCTACGAGGCCGCCTATCTCGCCGAGATGCGCGCCTTCGTCGAAGCCGTTACCTCGGGCAGCCAGCCCGATCCGGGGATCGAGGACGGGCTGCGCGCGCAGATGCTGGCCGATGCGGCGACGCAGTCGCGCCAGACGGGGCAGCCGGTGGACCTGCCCGCGGCTTAATCCTCGCCCTCCGGGCGATGGGCGATGACCAGGTTCCACGCCAGATAGCCGCCGATGGCGGCGAAGAGATAGGCCCAGACCGTGTTGCCCGCGCTCCATTCCACGCCTGCCCACGCAAAGGGCGCCGCAACCACCAGGTAGCGGCGCCAGGCGGGCCGGAAGAACGGATGTGACGGGTCGATCAGGCGCATGGGCAACGGTCCTTTCGCCCGACCACTGTGCAGAGATGCGCCGGGCAGGCAAGCCCGCCCGCCCCTGTCCAAGCCCCTGTCAGGGCAGGAGCATGTCGCGCAGATCGCGCTGGCTGTCGCCCGCATCGCGGAAATCCAGCGCGGTGTGGATGTCCACCAGATGCGAGCGCATCAGCGTCTCGGCCTCGTCGGGCTTGCCCGCGGCGATGGCGTCGATCAGCCGCTCGTGGCACTGGCTGTCGCAGCGCGCCCGCTCGCGGTGCCAGTAGAGCGCGATGATGAGAGCCGAACGCGACACCAGTTGATCGACGAAGCCGAGCAGCGTCTTCTGCCCCGAGATGCGCGCGATCTCCGTGTGGAAGAGGCCCGACAGCCGGAGCGAGCGCCCGTAGTCGCGGGCATCGAGCGCCTTGTGTTCTTCCGCGCTGTGGCGGCGCAGCAGCTCGATATCGGCGGGCGTGGCGTGGCGCGCGGCCTCGCGCGCGGTGCGCGGCTCGATCAGTTCGCGCGCCTCGAACACCTCCTGCGCGTCGGCGGGGGTGGGCTTTGCCACGCTGGCACCACGGTTGGGGACGAGCGTGACGAGCTGGCTGTGGGTCAGCGCCTGCAGCCCGGCGCGGACGATGGTGCGCGAGACGCCGTAGATCTCGCACAGCTCCGCCTCGGCCAGCCGCGTGCCCGGCGGCAGACGGTGCTCGTGGATCGCGCGCTCCACGCCCAGGAAGACCGGGTTGGCCCGGCCGTCATGACGATCCGGCGCCTCGTCGAAGCCCATGTCGTGTTTCATGGGCCCGGTATGCTGCAGCCTGAAGTTGTATGCAATCCGAATCTCGTATTGTCGCCAATTACCCCGGAAACAGTGGGGTCTTCCGCCGCAGCGATCACCGATCCGTTCCCGCGCAGGCAAATGACCCAAAAATTCGCCCGATTTTCAGGCAAAGTATGCAATCAAGATCAGAATTGTATACGAAATCTGCAATCGTTGTCGCCGAAAGGCGGGGCGCGCCCTCTTGTGTCCGCAGCACTCCGGTTGCCGCCGGTGGGCCCATCGACACCAACAGGAGCATCCCATGCGCACCTCCCTTCTGAGAACGACGGCAGCCGCGGCCCTTGCCGCGACGATGACGCTTGCCGGCCCCGCACTGGCCGAGACGACCCTGACCATCGGCATGACCGCCGCCGACATCCCGCGCACCAGCGGTCAGCCCGACCAGGGCTTCGAGGGCAACCGCTTCACCGGCATCCCGATGTATGACGCGCTGACCCATTGGGACCTGTCGTCCGAAACCGACCCCAGCGTCGTGATCCCCGGCCTTGCGACCGAATGGGCCGTGAACCCCGAGGACCCGACGCGCTGGACCTTCACCCTGCGCGAAGGCGTGACCTTCCACGACGGCTCGCCCTTCAACGCAGAGGCCGTGGTGTGGAACGTCGAGAAGGTGCTGAACGACGCGGCGCCCCATTTCGCCCCCGACCAGGTGGGTGCCACCACCTCGCGGATGCCGACGCTGCGCTCGGCCAGCGTGATCGACGAGTATACCGTCGAGCTGGTGACATCGCAGCCCGACGCCTTCCTTCCGCTAAACATGACGATGCTCTTCATGGCCTCGCCCGCCCATTGGCAGGCGCTTTACGACGCGGTCGATGCCTCGGTCACCGACCCGGCCGAGCGCGCCGCGGCGGCCTGGACGGCCTTTGCCGCCGATCCCTCGGGCACCGGCCCCTTCATGGGCGACCTGCTGGTGCCGCGCGAGCGGTTCGAGATGGTGCGCAACCCCGACTACTGGGACCCGGCCCGCACGCCGACGATCGACCGCGTGGTCCTCGTGCCGCTGCCCGACGCCAACGCCCGCACCGCCGCGCTCCTGTCCGGTCAGGTCGACTGGATCGAGGCCCCCGCCCCCGACGCGATCCCGCGGATCGTGGCCGAAGGCAACGTGATCTACTCCAACCCGCAGCCCCATGTCTGGCCCTGGCAGTTCTCCTTCACGGAAGACAGCCCCTGGCTTGACCGCCGCGTGCGCCATGCCGCGAACCTGTGTGTGAACCGCGAGGAGTTGCAGGTGCTGCTGGGCGGCTACATGGGCATCCCGCAGGGCACCGTGAACGAGGGGCATCCGTGGTGGGGCAACCCCGGCTTCGAGATCACATACGACCCCGACGCCGCCCGCGCGCTGATGGAAGAGGCCGGTTTCGGCCCCGACAACCCGTTGGAGGTGACGGTGCAGACCTCGGCCTCGGGCTCGGGGCAGATGCAGCCGGTCACGATGAACGAATATGTGCAGCAAAGCCTTGCGGATTGCTTCTTCGACGTGACGCTGGACGTGATCGAGTGGAACACGCTCTTCACCAACTGGCGCCAGGGCGCGCTGTCGGACGGCTCGCGCGGGGCGGATGCGATCAACGTCAGCTTCGCCACGATGGACCCGTTCTTCGCCATGGTGCGCTTCGTCTCGACCCAGACCTTCCCGCCGGTGTCGAACAACTGGGGCTACTTCGGCAATGACGAGTTCGACGCGCTGATCGCCGAGGCGCGGACCTCCTTCGACGGGGCCGAGCGGGACGCGGCGCTGGCCCGCCTGCACGCCCGCGTGGTCGAAGAGGCGCCCTTCCTCTGGGTCGCCAACGATGTCGGCCCGCGCGCCATGTCGCCCGCCGTGGGCGGCGTCGTCCAGCCGAAGAGCTGGTTCATCGACATCGCACCGATGACGATGGCCGAATAAGGCCATTGCCCCGACCGGCCGCCGCGTCCCTTCCCGCGGCGGCCGGTTCCCTTCCCCAAAGGACCCCGAGGGTGTCATGCTGATCTTCACGGCGCGCCGCATCGCCTACACCATCCCGATCATGCTGGGCGTTTCGCTCGTGTGTTTCGCGCTCGTGCATATCTCGCCCGGCGATCCGCTGGTCTCGATCCTGCCGCCCGACGCCTCGGTCGAGCTGCAGGAGCAGCTGATGGCGATCTACGGCTTCGACCGGTCCTATCCCGAACAATTCCTGCGCTGGCTGGGCCGCGCGCTGCAGGGCGATCTCGGCAATTCCATCGCCACGGGCCGCCCCGTCACCGCCGAGGTGATGAACGCGGTCGGCAACACGCTGATCCTTGCCGTCACCGCCACGATCATCGGCTTCACGCTCGGCGGGCTCTTCGGCTTCGTCGCGGGCTTCTTCCGCGACAGCTGGATCGACAAGCTCGCCTCGACGCTGGCCGTCGTGGGCGTCTCGGTGCCGCATTACTGGCTGGGCATGGTGCTGGTCATCATCTTCTCGGTTGAGCTGGGCTGGTTCCCCGCCACGGGCGCAGGCCCCGGCGGGTCGAGCCAATGGGCCTGGGATTGGGAGCACATGCGCCACCTCGTCCTGCCCGCGGTCACCATGTCGGTGATCCCGATGGGCATCGTCGCGCGCACCGTGCGCGCGCTGGTGGCTGATATCCTGCAACAGGAATTCGTCACCGGCCTGCGCGCCAAGGGCCTTCTGGACCGGGGCGTGCTGGCCCATGTCATCAAGAACGCCGCCCCCACGGCGCTGGCGGTGATGGGGTTGCAGCTGGGCTACCTGCTGGGCGGCTCGATCCTGATCGAGACGGTCTTCTCGTGGCCCGGCACCGGGTTCCTGCTGGGTCAGGCGATCTTCCAGCGCGACCTGCCGCTGCTGCAGGGCACCATCCTGGTGCTGGCGATGTTCTTCGTGATCCTGAACCTCGTCGTCGACGTGGTGCAATCGGCGCTCGACCCGCGCCTGCAGAGGGGCTGAGCCATGGCCGTCGCACAGACCGACATCGAGACGCTGGCCACCGCCGACAAGCCGCAGGGCTACTGGAGCGGCGTGGGGCGTCGGTTCCTTAAGGACAAGGTCGCGGTCGCCGCGGGCTGCGTCGCGGGGGGCCTGATCCTGATGGCGATCTTCGCGCCATGGGTCGCGCCGCAGGACCCGTTCGACGGCACCATGATCCGCCGCCTCTCGCCCATCGGGACCGAGGGCTACCCGCTGGGCGCCGACGAGCTGGGCCGCGACATGCTCAGCCGCCTGATCCACGGCGCGCGGCTGTCGCTCTTCATGGGGGTGACGCCGGTGCTGATCGCCTTCGTCATCGGCTCGGCCATCGGCATCGCCGCGGGCTACGCGGGGGGCTGGGTGAACTCGGTCACAATGCGGGTGCTCGATGTCTTCTACGCCTTCCCCTCGGTTCTCTTGGCCATCGCCATCTCGGGCGCGCTGGGGGCGGGCATCCTGAACGGGCTGCTGTCGCTGACGGTGGTCTTCATCCCGCCCATCGCGCGGGTGGCCGAAAGCGTCACCACCGCGGTGCGCAAGCTGGAGTATATCGAGGCCGCGCGGGCCAGCGGCGCCAGCGCCTTCACCATCGTGCGCGCGCATGTGCTGGGCAACGTGCTGGGGCCGATCTTCGTCTATGCGACCAGCCTGATCTCGGTCTCGATGATCCTTGCCGCCGGGCTGTCCTTCCTCGGGCTGGGTGTCAGCCCGCCCAACCCGGAGTGGGGGCTGATGCTGAACACGCTGCGCAACGCGATCTACGTGCAACCGTGGCTCGCGGCCCTTCCCGGCGTGATGATCTTCCTCACCTCGATCTCGTTCAACATGCTCAGCGACGGGCTGCGATCGGCAATGGATATCAAGCAATGAGCGACGCGATCCTTTCGGCGCATAACCTCGTCAAGCATTTCAACGCGGGCGGCTGGGGGGCGGCGCGCAAGGTGGTGCGCGCGGTTGATGACGTCAGCTTCGACGTCGCCCCCGGCGAGACGCTGGGCGTGGTCGGCGAAAGCGGCTGCGGCAAGTCCACCACCGCGCGGCTTCTGACGCATCTTCTGCCCACCGACCGCGGCGAGGTGCGCTTTCGCGGCCGGGTCGCGGGCACCGAGGTGCCGCTCAAGGACTTCCGCCGCCATGTGCAGATGGTGTTCCAGGACAGCTACGCCTCGCTCAACCCGCGGATGACGATGCTGGACGCGGTGGCCTTCGGCCCCACGGTGCATGGCCTGGACCTGCCCGAGGCGCGGCGGCGCGCGGGCGCGCTTCTTGAGCGCGTGGGCCTCGACCCCGCGCGCTTCGGGCCGCGCTATCCGCACGAGATTTCCGGCGGGCAGCGCCAGCGCGTCAACATCGCCCGCGCGCTGGCCTTCGACCCCGACGTGATCGTGCTGGACGAGGCGGTCTCGGCGCTCGACAAATCGGTCGAGGCGCAGGTGCTGAACCTGCTGACGGAACTGCGCCGCGAACGCGGGCTGACCTATATCTTCATCAGCCACGACCTGAACGTGGTGCGCCACATCTCGGACCGGGTGATGGTGATGTATCTCGGCGAGGTGGTCGAGATCGGGCCGACGGCGGACCTCTACACCGCGCCCCGCCACCCCTATACCGAGGCGCTTCTGGCCGCGATGCCCTCGCTCGACCCCGACCGGCGCACGATGGAGGCCCCGCTTCAGGGCGATCCGCCCAACCCGATCGACCCGCCGCCCGGATGCCGGTTCCACACCCGCTGCGCACGCGCCTTCGGCCCCTGCCCCGGCACGGCCCCGGTGCCTGCGCTGGTGGGCCGCAGGCACCTTGCATCCTGTCATCTCAACACCGTCAAGGAGGCCGCGGAATGACCCAGCCGCTTGTCGAGGTCCGCGACCTGACCGTGACCTTCCAGGGCACGCCGCCGGTTCATGCCGTCAACGGCGTCTCCTTCACGTTGGGACAAGGCGAGGTGCTGGGCATACTCGGCGAAAGCGGCTCAGGGAAAAGCGTGACGCTGAAGACGCTTTTGCGGCTTCTGCCCGAGCGCCGCACCCGGATCGGCGGCAAGGTCGCCGTCGAGGGGCGCGACGTGCTGGCGCTCGAGGGGCGGGCGCTCGCCGATCACCGGGGCGGGGTCGTCTCGATGATCTTCCAGGACCCCGGCCTTGCGCTCGACCCGGTCTACACCATCGGCCGCCAGATCGCCGAGACCGTGATCCGCCACGAGGGCGTGAGCCGCAGCACCGCCATGGCCCGCGCGCTGGAGATGCTGGAGCTGGTGCGCATCCCCTCGGCCAAGCGGCGGCTGTCGAACTACCCGCACGAGATGTCGGGCGGCATGCGGCAACGCGCGATGATCGCGCTGGCGCTTGCCTGCAAGCCGAAGCTGCTGCTTGCCGACGAGCCGACCACGGCGCTGGATGCCACCGTGCAGATCCAGATCCTGCTCCTGCTGCGCGAGTTGCAGCGCGAGATGGGAATGGGCGTGATCTTCGTGACCCATGACATCGGCGTCGCGGTCGAGGTCTCGGACAAGCTGGCGGTGATGTATGCCGGCAGTTTCGTCGAGACCGGCAGCGTGGCCGAGATCATCCGCGACGCGCGCCACCCCTATTCGCAGGGATTGCTGGCGGCGAACCTCGTGGGCGCGGAGCCCGGCGCGCTTCTCAAGGCGATCCCCGGCGCGCCGCCCGCGCTGCATGCGCCGCCCGTAGGCTGCGCCTTTGCGCCGCGCTGCGAGCTGGCCAG
>WVSO01000063.1 GCA_015689745.1 Rhodobacterales bacterium HKCCSP123
CGCCGTCAACCGCCGCGCGGCGGCAGCCATCGCCGGGGCGGCGGATGCGCCCCGCTCCGGCATCCCGCGCAGAACTTCGAGGTCGGCCACATGGAACGGCTGCGGATGCCCCGCCTCGGCCAAGCGGCCAAGGTCCAGCCCCTGCTCCAGCGCCAGCCGCCGCGCCTTGGGCGAGGCGAGAATGCGCCCGCCCGCCGCGACCAGCGCGGCTGGCTTCGGCTCAGACTTGGCAGGCGCAGACCGTGCAGGCGCAGGCGTCACCGCCTCCACCTTCGCCGGGGCCTCGGCCGCCGCAGGCGTCGCCGCGCCGTCCTTCACCGACCGCGCGACCGTCGCCTCGGGCTTCTCGTCCGAGATGATGGCGACCGGCTGGCCCACCGGCACCTCTTCGCCCGCCTCGGCGAGCGTCGCGGCAAGCCAGCCCTTGCGGCCTGCCTCCACCTCCATCGTGCTCTTGTCGGTCTCGACCTCGAAGAGCACATCCTCGACCGCCACCTCGTCGCCTGGCGCTTTCAGCCAGGTGACCAGCAGCCCGCTGTCCTGCGCCATGCCGAGCTGCGGCATGGTCACGCGATGCCCCTCGGGCAGGTCGCCCGCGCCACCCGCGGCGGGTGCCGCCGCCGCCTCTGGCGCGGCCTCCCCCTCGGCCGTCTCCGATATCCGCGCGATCACCTGCCCCACCGGCACGTCATCGCCCTCGGCGGCACTGACCCCCGTCAGAAAGCCGTCGGCCTGCGCCTCGACCTCCATCGTGGCCTTGTCGGTCTCCACCTCGAACAGCGCATCGCCCTTCGACACGGCATCGCCGGGCGATTTCAGCCAGGACACGATCTTGCCCGCATCCTGCGCCATGCCGAGCTGGGGCATGGTCACGTCATGCGGCATGAATCAACTCCCCCGCGCACAGCTTGCGCGCGTTCTCGACCACGCCCTCGGGCGTAGGCACCGTCAGATCCTCGAGCGCTGGCGAGAAGGGCACCGGCACATCCATCGCCCCCATGCGCAGCACGGGTGCATCGAGGTGGTAGAACGCCTTTTCATTGAGGCGCGAGGCGATCTCGGCGGTCACCCCGTAGCTCTGGTGCCCCTCGTCGATGACGATGGCGCGGCTCGTCTTTCTCACGCTGTCCAGCAGCGTCTTCTCGTCCAGCGGCACGATGGTGCGCGGGTCGATCACCTCGGCCTCGATGCCTTCTTGTGCAAGAAGCTCCGCGGCCTTCTCGGCCACCTGCACCATCGAGGAGGTGGCGATCAGCGTGATATCGCGCCCCTCGCGCTTCACGTTGGCCTCGCCGAAGGGGATCAGGTATTCCTCCTCCGGCACCGGGGCCTTGTCCTGGTACATCAGCTTGTCTTCGAAGATCACGACAGGGTTGTTGTCCCGGATCGCCGTCTTCATCAGCCCCTTCGCCTCGTAGGCGGAGGACGGCAGCGCCACCTTCAGCCCCGGAATATGCGCCACCAGCGCCTGCAACGACTGCGAATGCTGCGCCGCCGAGCGCCGCGTCGCGCCAAGGTTGGTGCGCAGCACCATCGGCACGGTCAGCTTGCCGCCCGACATGTAATGCTGCTTGGCCGCCTGGTTGCAGAGCTGATCCATCACCAGGTAGATGAAATCGCCGAACATCAGGTCCACGACAGGCCGCGCGCCGGTCATCGCGGCCCCCACGGCCATGCCCACGAACCCCGGCTCCGAAATCGGCGTGTCGATCACGCGATCGGTTCCGAATTCTTCTACAAGACCGGACAGCACCTTGAACGGCGTGCCCGCCTCGGCCACGTCCTCGCCAAGGATGAAGACCGTCGGGTCGCGCCGCATTTCCTCGGCCAATGCCTCGTTCACGGCCTGGGACAGGGTGATCTCTCTCATCGTCGCTCCTCCTCAGTCCGCGAAGACATGCATGTCGACCTCGTGGGCCGGCGGGTAGGGCGCCTTCTCGGCATAGGCCACGGCGTCCGTTGCATCCTTTTCGATCTCGGCATTCATCGCCTCGATCTCTTCCTCGGTGGCGATCCCTTCCGAGACGAGGAAGGCCCGGAACCGGATGATCGGGTCGCGATTGTCCTTCCAGTCCTTCTCCTCGTCCTTCGAGCGGTAGTATTCGCGGTTGATGTCGCCCACGTGGTGACCGTGGTAGCGGTAGGTCATCAGCTCCATGAAGAACGGGCCTTCGCCCTTGCGCGCGCGGGCCACCAGCTCTTGCGTCAGCTCGTTGACGGCCAGCACGTCCTGCCCGTCGACCTGGTGGGCCTCGATGCCGAAGGCCTCGGCCCGCGCCATGATCGAGCCCGCCGCGATCTCTTCGGTCTTGGTGTATTCCGAATAGCCGTTGTTCTCGCAGGCGTAGATGACCGGCAGGTTCCACAGCGCGGCCATGTTCATGACCTCGTACCACAGCCCCTGCGCCGTCGCCCCGTCGCCGAAGAAGCAGACCGTCACGTCATCCTTGCCCTGCAGTTTCGCCCGCAGGGCCGAGCCCGTGGCGATCCCCATCGAGCCGCCGACGATGGCGTTCGCCCCAAGGTTCCCGTGGCTCTGGTCGGCGATATGCATCGACCCGCCCTTGCCCCGGCAATAGCCCTCGGCCTTGCCCAGAAGCTCGCAGAACATCTCCTTGAACTCGGCACCCTTGGCCACGCAATGCCCGTGCCCGCGGTGGGTCGAGGTGATGCGGTCGTCATCGGTCAGCGCCTCGCAGATGCCGACCGCGACGGCCTCCTCGCCGGAGTACATATGCGTCAACCCCGGCATCTTGGCCGACAGGTACAGCTGGTTCGCGTTGTCCTCGAAGGTGCGGATGCGCACCATCTGGCGGTACATCCGCAGGTAGTCTTCGGTATTCGTCTTGGCTTTGGCCATGTCCCATGTCCCTTGGCAGGTGCCGGGCTGAAGCCCGGCCTACGGAATGATCGGTAGGCCGGGCTTCAGCCCGGCCCGCGTCGCGTCAATACCGGTTGGCGATCGGCAGCTCTTCCGCCGGGAACAGGCTGATGACCTCGCAGCCGGTCTCGGTCACCACCACCTCTTCCTCGATCCGCGCCGCCGAATAGCCGTCGGCCGCCGGGCAATAGGTCTCGAGCGCGAAGACCATCCCCGTCTGGATCTCCATCGGATGATCGAGGCTGACCGCCCGGCTGATGATCGGCCGCTCGTGCAGCGCCAGGCCCAGCCCATGCCCGAACTGCAGGCCGAAGGCCGCGTCCTCGTTCGGGAAACCCAGCGATTCAGCCGTCGGCCAGACCTTCGCGACCGTGTCCGTGGTCACGCCGGGCTTGATCAGCTCGATCGAGGCGTCGATCCACTCGCGCGCCTTCACGTAGGCGTCGTTCTGCGCGGGCGTCGCCCGCCCGACGTTGAAGGTCCGGTAATAGCAGGTGCGATACCCTTGGTAGGACTGGAGAATGTCGAAGAACGCCTGGTCCCCCGGTCGGAACAGCCGGTCGGTGAAGTTGTGCGGATGGGGGTTGCAGCGCTCGCCCGAGATGGCGTTGATCGCCTCAACGTCGTCCGACCCCATCTCGTAGAGAAGCTTGTTCGAGAGTGCCACGATGTCGTTCTCGCGCACGCCCGGCTTCAGCTCCTCGTAGATCATGTGATAGACGCCATCGACCATGGAGGCGGCCTGCGTCAGAAGCTGGATCTCGTCCCAGTTCTTGATCTCGCGCGCGCCCAGCATGATCTGCTGGCCGTCCACGACCTTGAGCCCTTCCTCCTGCAGCGCGTGGAACATCGCGGTTTCCGCGTAATCCACGCCGACCGGCATGTCGGCCATGCCCGCATCCTTGATCAGCTGCGCGATCATCTTGGCGTATTTGCGCATCAGCCCGAACTCGGGCGGGATGGTGCCGCGCATGCCGACGACGCCGGCAAGGCAATGGTCGGGCTCCAGCCAGTCGGAATAGCGCTTGTGATGCACCGCGGCCGAGCCGAAATCCCAGACGTAAGGGGAATCGTCGCCCGTCAGCAGGCAGAAGCGGCACATCTTGTCCCGCTCCCATTCGCCGATCTTCGTCGCACTGACGTAGCGGATGTTGTTCACGTCGAAGAGCAGCAGCGAGCCCGCATTCGACGCCTGCAAGGCCTGCCGCGTGCGGGCAAGGCGGTAGCGGCGCAGGCGGTCATGGTCGATCCGGCGCTCGAAATCGACCGAGGTATGACCCCAGGCCGGAAGGCGGTCGCGCCATTCCCAGTTGGGTTCCAGGTCCTGCGGGGTCAGCATGTTCGGCATCAGGGCACGAGACATCATAAGCTCCTTTCAGGCGCGCCCATGCGCGCCCATCTGTTCGAGAAATCAGGGGGGGACGGTCTATTTCGTGACCCAGCCGCCATCGATCGAGATCATCTGGCCGGTCATGTAATCGCTGTCGTCGGAGGCCAGGAACGAGGCCGTGCCGATGATGTCCTTGGGATAGGAGACGCGCTTGATGACCAGGTTGTTCTCGACGATGTCATCATAGGCCTGCCCCTCGCGCTCCTTGAAGCCGATCTCGACAAGGTCCTTGTCCAGCTGCTCCCACAAGGGCGTGACCACGACGCCGGGCGCGTAGCCGTTGACGGTGATGTTGTGCTCGGCCAGGCCCAGCGCGCCGCATTCGGTCAGCGCCAGGCAGCCGTATTTCGAGGTGCAATAGACCGTCACGTCGACCAGCGGCTTGCGGCTGGCGATCGAGCCCACGTTGATCAGCTTGTAGGGTTTGTCCTGCGGGCCCTGCGCGATCATCTGGCGGGCGGTTTCCTGCATACCCAGCCACATCGCCTTGGTGTTGACACTCATGATCATGTCCCAGTTGTCTTCATCGATATCCATGAAGAACCGGGGCTTGTTCAGGCCGGCGTTGAAGAGACCCACGTTGATGCTGCCGAAGGCCTCGACCGTTGCGGCCACGGCGGCGGCGTTGTCCGCGCGCTTCGTCACGTCCATCTTGACCGCGATCGCGCGGCCGTTTCCCGCGCCGTTGATGCGGTCGGCAACCTCCTGCGCGGCGCCCTCGTCGAGATCGCCGAGCGTCACGTTTGCACCCTGCGCGGAGAAGGCTTCGGCATTGGCCGCGCCCATGCCGCGGGCGGCTCCGGTGATCAGGATGTTCTTTCCCTTGAGGCGTTCGGGGTCCATGTCTTCCTCCCTAGTGGACTGGGTCTCTCAGTATCGTCTCGGCGCCGGCCTGGACGCGGGCGAGCGCCGCACGCGGGCTGATCAACCCGCGCAGCATGTCGTGAAGCTCGGTTCCGCAAAGCTCGATGACCTCCGAGATCCGCGGGATCGGCGGGCGCGGCCAGAACTGCAGCTCGTCGCGCCAGGACATCTGGTCCACCGTCTCGAAGATCGGCGAAAGCCGCCGCACCTCGGGGTCGGCCCCGACCGAGTAGCGCGGCGCGGTGCGGCTTCCGTTCTGGACATACAGCTTCTGCGCGGCGGGCGAGGTGAAGGCGATCAGCGCCTCGACGGCATCCGCGACCCGCTCCTCCGCCAGGTTCGCCGGGATGCACAACGCGTAGCCCCCCACCGGGGCGATGGGCGCGCCCTCCGGCCCGTGCGGATGCGGCAGGTAGCCGGTGTTGCCATGCGCAGGGCAACTCGCGTCCAGCTCGAAATACGGCGCAAGCAGCGTGTAGCCATAGGCCATCGCCACCTTGCCCGCCGCGTAGGGCCGCACCCGCTCGTACCAGGACATCGACAGGATGTCGGGCGGCGAACACTCCAGAAGCTCCATCAGGTACTCCGCCGCCTCCAGAGCGCGCGGCGTGTCCAGCGTCGGCACCTGCGGGCCGCTCAGGTGGTCGGCGTCATAGCCGCCCGCCACTTCCGGCAGCTCGATGATCGGCTGGCCGAAGGCCGCGCAGGTCATCATGAAGGTGTGCCCCAGCGCCGTCCCCCGCGCCGCGTTCCACGCCACCCCGTAGCGACCGCTGCGCGGGTCGTGGAAATGGCGGGCCGCCGCGATGACCTCGTCATGGGTCGCGGGCGGAGACAGCCCCTCGGCCGCGAACCAGTCGCGGCGGTAGAACATCAGTTCGGGCGTCGTCTGGCTCGGCACGCCGTAGGGCACGCCCTCCCAATGGGTCGCACGCCAGCCCGCGGTGTGGAAATCCCCCGGATCGAGGCGTTCGGTGTCCATCACGTCCGTCAGGGGGCGGATCACGCCCTTCTCCACGAATTCCCCGATCCACGGCAGGTCCACCGCGATCAGGTCATAGGCGCTGCGCTTGCGCTCGGCGTTGCGCAGCACCTCCTGGTGGAGGCGGTCGATGGAAAAGGCGCGCTGGTGGATGTCCGTGCCGACGATCGTCTCGAACTGCCGCTTGAGCGTCTCCATCACCATGAAGGTCGGGTCGCCATGCACCAGGATGCGCAAGCCCCCCGCCAGCTTCAGCGGCGACAGGAGCGCGCGCGGCGGCGCGATCGCGGCCTGCCCCGTCACGTAGGAGCCGCCGTAGAAGTAATCCTCGGCCTCGGCTTCGGGCGCGGCGTCGAAACTCGTCCGGGCGATCCGCCCGATCCGGCTGGCAAGCTCGCTGAACCGGTCGAGAAGCGCGGCGCTCGGATGCAGCGAGAAGCTGCGCCCAGACTTCGTCCGCGGCCGCTGCTCCACGAGGCCCGCCCCCTGCACCTCGGCCAGCTTGCGCATCGCGGTCGCATAGGGCACGCCCGACGCCGCCGCCATCGACGAGGCCGACACCAGCCGCCCCTCGATATGCCCGCGCAACAGGTGTAGGATCATGTTGAGATGGGGGTTGGGCGTCGTCGGCTCGAGCGAACTGTCCAGTTCGACACAAAGCTCGCCGAGGAAATCGACAACGCGTTCCAGCTCGGCTTCCGCAACGCCCGTGGACGGCCGCCCCGCCAGGGCGGCATCTTGTCCAAATCGGAGGTTTTCGGCAGCCTGGCTGGTCATTGGTCCGTGAGTGCTGGGCCCTGCGGCCCGAGTCGGGCGTCGTGTCATGGGCGTCTCCCCGAAATGTTCAAATTGGAGCCGTTCTGGCATGTCACAAAATATCCATTATGGATAAAAAAATGTCCAATCCGGATGGATTGGGGCGATCCGAAACCGGGCGAAACCGGAATGGATGGACACAGATTGCACCGGGCGATTCCCGGGCTGAGAGGACAGCGGCAATCACGAACGACACACAGGGAGGAAAGAGATGACACACTCCACCAAGCTGACGCTTGCCTGCACCACGGCCCTGATCGCCTCGGGCGGCATGGCCTTCGCCGATGCCCATGGCTCGGTCACCATCGGCATCACGCAGAACAACGTGGGCGTCGACAGCTACCAGACGACCTATGAGCAGGCGTTCATCGCGGCCGCCGAACAGAACCCCAACGTCGAGGTCGTCGTCCTAGACGCCGGCGGCGACGTGGCCCGCCAGATCGCCCAGATCCAGGACCTCATCCAGCAGGAGGTCGACGCGATGATCATCTGGCCGACCAACGGCCAGGCGGTGATCCCCGCCGTGCGCGAGGCCTACCAGGCCGAGATCCCGGTCATCATCACCAATTCGAACATCGCCGAGGACGGCTTCGACTTCGTCCGCTCCTTCTCGGGCCCCGACAACGTCACGCAAGGTGCACGTTCGGCCGAGATCATGTGCGACCGCTTCACCGAGCTCGGCATCCAGGACGAGGCCCGCGTGGTCGAGATCACCGGCCAACCCGGCTACACCACCGCCATCGAGCGCAGCGAGGGCTTCCAGCAGCGTCTCCCCGAGGTCTGCCCGAACGTCACCCTCGTCGACAGCCAGCCCGGCAACTGGAACCGCGAGGACAGCCAGCGCGTGATGGAGGCCTTCCTCGTCCAGTATGACGACATCGACGGCGTCTACTCCGGCGACGACAACATGGGCGTCGGCGCCCTGAACGCGGCGCTGGCCGCAGGCCGCGCCGAAGGCATCACCTTCGTCGGCGCCACCAACTTCGCCGTCGGCTACGACGCGATGGAGCGCGGCGAGTACTGGGGCTCGATCTACCAGTCGCCCGTCGATGACGCCGAGGCCGCGCTGCAGACCGCGCTCGACGTCCTGGCAGGCGAGGACGTTCCCTTCCTCAACTACTTCGACACGCCGAAGATCACGCAGGAAAACATGGGCGAGTTCACCCGCCCGGTGTTCTGATCTCCCTCCCCGGACGGGGGCCGGCCCCTGGTGGTCGGCCCCCGTTCCTTCCAGCAGCAAGAAGACGGACAGGGGGATACCGTGACCGAACCTCGTGGAGTTGAGGGGCGCGTCTGCATCGTCACGGGTGCCGCGCGCGGAATTGGGCGCGCCATCGCCGAGGCGCTGCTCGACGGGGGCGCAAAGGTCTGCATCGCCGACCTGAACGCCGATCAGGCCGCCGAGGTGGCCGAGGCAAGCCGCACCCGGCCCGGCGCATCGCCCGACAACGTGATCTCAGCGGGCGTCGATGTCCGCGACCGCGCCCAGACCCGCGCCATGATCGACCAGACCGTCGCCGCCTTCGGCAGGCTTGACGTGATGTTCAACAACGCGGGCGTCAACAAGCCGATGAACTTCATGGACGTGACCGAGGAAAACTGGTCCTTCATCATGGATATCAACGGCCTCGGTTGCCTGATCGGCATGCAGGAGGCCGCCCGCCAGATGATCGCGCAGGGCCCCGACGAAACCGGTATCTCCGGCAAGATCGTCAACACCGCCTCCATCGCCTCGCGGCAGGGATTCGACAACGTGGCGCCCTATTGCGCCTCGAAATGGGCTGTGGTCAGTCTGACACAGTCCGCGGCGAGGGATCTCGCCAAGCATGACATCACCGTCACCGGCTTCGCGCCGGGGGTCGTGGCAACCGAGATGTGGGAGCAGGTCGACCGCGACCTGATGGACATCGGGGCCGCCGAACGGCCGGGTCAGGCCATGGAAGAGTTCTCGTCCGAGATCCTCAAGGGCCGCGTCGCGCGCCCCGAGGACATCACCGGGACCACGACCTTCCTGGCCTCACGCGCCAGCGACTACATGACGGGGCAGATCGTGATGATCGACGGCGGCATGACGCTGGTCTGACGCCGGATCGGAAACGCGCACGGCGCGCCGTTTCCACGAGGGGAGGAAGCAGGAATGGCCGATACAGCCATGAAATCTATCGGTGGCGTTCTGGCGCGGCAGGGCATCCTTGTCGCCTTCATCCTGTTCATGGTGGGCTTCACGCTCTGGAACCCGCGCTTCATCGACCCGGACAATGTCTTCGGCGTGATCCGGTCCTCGGCCATTCTCGGCGTCATGGCGCTCGGCGTCACCTTCGTGGTGATCGGGGGGAACCTCGACCTTTCGGTCGGCTCGATGCTCTCCTTCTCGGCCATCGTGGTGCTGGACCTGCACGAGAACCCCGCCTTCGGCCCCGCGCTCGCCATCCCCGCCATGTTCGCGCTCACCCTCTGCCTCGGCGCGATCAACGGCTTTCTCATCGGCTATCTCAGGCTCAACTCGCTGATCGTCACGCTCGGCATGCTCTCGGCCATCCATGGCCTGACGCTCACGTGGTCGGGCGGACAGAACATGGACATCGCCAACCAGAACGAGACCTGGTTCGGCGTCTTCGGCCGCGGCTCGGCGCTCGGCGTCCCGATCCCGGTCCTGATCTTCATCGGGCTCGCGGCCATCCTCGGCATCCTGCTTGGCAAAACCCCCTTCGGGCGCAAGGTCTACGCCGTCGGCGGCAACGGCACGGCGGCCACCTTCTCGGGCATCCCGCGGGCGCGGGTGGTCTTCATCACCTACCTCGTCTCGGCCTTCTGCGTCGCCACCGCGGGCCTGATCCAGGCCAGCCGCACCATGGGTGCGCAGAACACCGTGGGACAGGGCCTCGAGCTCGAGGTGCTGGCCGCCGTCATCCTCGGCGGCGCGTCGCTCCTGGGCGGATCGGGCACGATCTTCAAGACCGTGATCGGCGTGCTGATCCTCGGCTTCATCCAGAACGGCCTGCTTCTGGCCGGGCTCGAATTCTACGTCCAGTTCGTCGTGACCTGGATCATCATCATCCTCGCGGTCTGGCTCGACATCGCCACCAAGCGCGGAAAGCTCTGGTCGCCGATCGCCTGAGGAGTGGGACCCATGCAGAACGACACGCTGAAGAAACTGATCAAGAACGGCGCGATCTGGGGCTTCATCCTGTTCCAGCTCGTCTTCTTCGAGGTGGCCGGCCGCTGGTGGTCGCTCAGCGACAGCGCCTTCATGGACCTCGACAGCATGCTCCTGCTCCTGAAGCAGTCGGCCCCCATCGGCATCATCGCCATCGGCATGACCGTGGTCATGATCAACGGCAACATCGACCTGTCGGTCGGCGCCACCTACGCGCTGGCGGGCATCGTGATGCTCGACTCGATGAACTGGCCCTTCATGGAGGCGATGGGCGACGCCTCGATCCCGCTCGCCTGGCTCTTCGCGCTCTTCACCGGCAGCCTTCTGGGCCTGATCAACGGCGTGATCGTCTGGAAGACCGGCGTCGACGCCTTCATCGTGACGCTGGGCGCGATGCTCGGCTACCGCGGCCTCGTCTTCATGTACAACGGCGAGAACCCGACCTATCACCTGAACTGGACCATGGTCGACTTCGCCGAGGCCGACATCCTCGGCCTCGAGACCCCGGCCATCGTCTTCCTCGCCGTCGTCCTGGTCGTCTGGCTGGTGATGACCCGCACCGTCCACGGCCGCAACGCCTATGCCATCGGCGACAACCGCGAGGCCGCCGTCAACGCGGGCATCCGCGTCGGCCCGCACATGGTCTGGAACTTCGCCCTGATCGGATTTCTCGCCGCGCTGTCCGCCGTCGCCTTCTACTCCGGCAGCGGCTCGGTGAACCCCAATGACGGCATGCTCTTCGAGCTCTGGGCGATCACCGCCGTCGTGCTGGGCGGCACCAAGCTGACGGGCGGGCGCGGCTCGATCATCGGCACGCTCGGCGGCGTCATCGCCATCCAGCTCTTGCGCCGCGGCCTCAACCACATCGGCGCACAGACCGAAACCGTGAACCTCGTCATCGGCATCATCCTGATCGCGGTCCTGTTCCTCGACCGGCAGCTGAACCGCAAGGGCGCAGAGGAGTTGAAGGTATGACCGACCAAAAACCCGCCCTCCGCCTCGAAGGCATCGTCAAGACCTTCCCCGGCGTCCGCGCGCTCGACGGCGTCAGCTTCGCGGTCCAGCCCGGCGAGGTCCACGCCCTCATGGGCGAGAACGGCGCCGGCAAATCCACCCTGATGAAGGTGCTCGGCGGCATCTATCAGCCCGAGGAAGGCCGCATCTTCATCGACGAACGCGAGACCGTCATGCGCGGCCCGCTCGAGGCCAAAGCCAACGGCGTCATGTTCATCCACCAGGAGCTCAGCCTCGCCGAGGAAATCTCGGTCGCCGAGAACATCTACCTCGGCGAACTGCCCCGCAAATCCTTCGGCCGCGTCGACTGGGACACGCTCTATTCCCGCACCGACGCCATCCTCGAGAAGCTCAAGGTCTCCTTCAACGCCCGCACGCGGGTCGGCGACCTCTCCATCGCCAATCAGCAGATGGTCGAGATCGCCCGCGCTCTCACCGTCGATGCCAGGGCCGTCATCTTCGACGAGCCCACGGCCTCGCTCACCGACGCCGAGAAATCCGTCCTCTTCGACGTGATCGCCGACCTCAAGGCGCAGGGCGTCGGCATCATCTACATCTCGCACCGGATGGAGGAGATCTTCCGGATCACCGACCGCATCTCGGTCCTGCGCGACGGCGCCTATCGCGGCACGCTGGAAACCGCCAAGACCGACGAGGACGAGATCACCCGCATGATGATCGGCCGCTCCCTCGACCTCACCCGCCGACAGGCGCCCGCCACCCCCGGCCCCGTCGCCCTGCGGGTCGAGGGGCTGAGCTGCGGCGACCTCTTCCAGGACGCGCATTTCGAAGTGCGCGAGGGCGAGGTCTTGGGCTTCTACGGCCTCGTCGGCGCGGGACGGACCGAGATCGCCGAAACCCTCTTCGGCCTCAGGAAACCCACCTCGGGGCGCATCTTCCTCAAGGGCGAGGAGGTCACCATCACCTCCCCCATCGACGCCATCGCCAGGGGCATCTCGCTCGTCCCCGAAAGCCGCAAGGAACAGGGCCTCGTCCTCGGCATGAACTGCCGGGACAACATCACCCTGCCCCAGGTCGGCGACCTGACGGCGGGCCCCTTCGTCTCGGACGGGGCCGAGATCTCGATCTACGACCAGTACCGCGACCGGCTGCAGATCAAGTCCCCCAGCTGGCGCACGACGGTCGGCAACCTCTCGGGCGGAAACCAGCAGAAGATCGTGATCGGCAAGTGGCTCTCCATGCGCCCCGAGGTGCTGATCGTGGACGAGCCCACGCGCGGGATCGACGTCGGCTCCAAGTCCGAGATACACAACCTCCTGCGCGAACTGGCCAAACAGGGCTACGCGGTGATCGTCATCTCCTCCGAGATGCCCGAGGTCCTCCACGTCTCCGACCGCATCGTCGCCATGTATCATGGGAGGGTGATGCGCGAGTTCACCGCCGAGGAGGTGACGGAAGACAGCCTGATCCAGGCGATCTCGGGGATCGAGGGGAGCGCGGCGTGAGGGGGGAGGCGAAGGTGGGGTGGACGTTCGGCGCTCACTGGACGGACGACCGTAGTGAGAACGCGCATAGGCCACCAGCACCGCCACGCTCCGCCCCGTGTCGCCCTCCGGGTCCTCCGCCCTGAAGACCCCACCCCCGTCCTCGTCACCGCGGCTTGCCCCGCGGCATCTCCACCCGCCCGGCCGTCCAGTCCACCTCGCCCAGGTCGGGCGTCTCGCTGTGGTCGATCTCCTCGTCCCGCATCGCGTCGTGGCGGGCCTTCGCCTCCGCGCCCGGCCTCCGCGGCGGACCCTGATCGACCGTGCGTCTGACGGTCCGCGTCGGACCGCCTCCTGTTGGGCGGGTTGGCTTCCGGGCCTGGGTGATGCGCATGACCTCGCCGCGCATCGTGGCGGTGGCGCCACGGAGGCGGTGCTCGATCTCGCCGAATGTGACCCACCGGCCTTCGCCGTCGTCCCGGCGCGGATCGGCCGGGGTCACCCGGTCGGGGCCGGGGAAGCTCTGCATCACGTCATCGAAGGCGAAGCCGCGTCGCGTCGCGTCCGGTTGTCGTCCGATTGCGTCTCGTTCCACTCGAACCGCGTCCTGCCTGTGGCTCGTTCACGCAACGCGGATCGACTTGCATCTCCACCCGAACCTTCACCGCCGAGGGCGGCGCATGCCCCACCCCGCGTAACGACAGGATCACTACGGGAACCCTACGCGATCCCTACGGGCCGCCTCGCCGCCCCCACCCCCGCGGCATGCACGCGGCGTGTACAGCCCGTGTACGCCCCGTGACGCCGGGACTCACCGGCAATGCCGCCCCGTCTCGCGCTCGGCGAGCCCCGTCTCGACCAGCAGGCAGCGGTCGCGCGCCTCGTAGTAATACCCGCGCGCGTACCACCCCACGGCGGCGTCCATGTCCCCGTCCGAGACCAGCCACGCCCCCCGCAGGTAGCGCCCGCCGTAGGTCAGGTTGACCTCGGGGTCGAGCAGCTCTTCGGGCGGTCCGTCATGGCCCATCGTGCGCGCCGTCTGGGGCAGGACCTGCATCAGACCCCAGTAGGGTCCGTTGCGCGCATCGGCGCGGTAATCGCTCTCCCGCTGGATCACGCGATGCAGCAAAGCCTCAGGAATATCATGGGTTTGCGCGTAGCGTTGCACCATGCGGCGCATCTCGGGCGTCTCCCCCGGATAAAGGCCGGACGAGACCGCTGCCGCTGACCCGGGCGCATCCCGTCCCGCCCCGCAGGCGGCCAGTAGTGTCGCCAGAACAAGCATGGCAAGACCCGGTTTCATGCCCATCTTCACCCTCTCAGTTCCCCTGTCCCAGGAGCCGCAGCAACTGCTGCTCCGCCTGCTCGCGCAACCGCTGCTCGATCGCCTCGCGCGCCTCGGCCTCGGTCGTCTCGGCGTCGAACTCCGTCCCCAGCGCCTCGTTCACCCGCCCGATCGCCTCCGCCTCCAGCCGCTCCGCCTCCGCCTCCAGCCGCGCCCGCGCCTCCGCTTCCAGACGCGCCCGCTCCACGGCCAGTTCCTGCTCGGCGAGATACTCCAGGTCCGGCCGGATCGACGGACGGGCCCAGGACCCGCTGACAAGGATCGGAACCCGGATCCGCGCGCCCGCCTCACCCTCGATGAAACCGGGGGTCAGGCGGTAATTCAGTGTTTGTTCCCCGAGGCTTACGACCCCTTCCCCCGTCACCTCGCCCCAGGGCGCATCGAGGCGCAGATCGTCATTCGACAGCACCCCGTCCACGATGGTGAAGTTCCCCGCAAGCTGGTCATAGACCGTCCGCGCGCCCTCGCCGCGGAAGCCAGGGTCGAGCGTGCGGATCATCCCCGCAAGGTCCAGCCCCTCGATCGCGCCGGCCCCGAAGGACAGGTCGCCCTCGCCCTCCAGCCCTGACATGATGGTGGCCATGTCGTTGCCCACGCCGAGGAATTGCAGGCTGGCGCTGCCCGTGCCCTGCAGGCGGTCATACCCGGCAAGGTCGGTCAGAAGCGGCTGCAGTTGCACACCCGCAAGCAGCAGGTCCCCGCCCACCGACAGACCGCCGCGCCCGTTGACCACGAACTGGCCCGTCAGGGTTCCGCCGTAGGTCGCGATGTCGCGGATGTCGAAGACGACCCGGCCCCGCGTGAGCGCCGCGCGCAGATCGACGGGCCCGACGGCGAGGCCCGCGCCCTCCAGCCGCTCCACCGCCAGGGCGATTTCGGCATCCACCGCGAAAAGGCCCGAGACGTCGATTGGATCGCTCGGCCAGCCCGACGCCTCGCCGCTGCTGCCGCCGCCGTCGCCCTCCGGCAGGACCAGCCGCGCGCCCGAGACGGTGCCGCGGATCATCGGCCGTTCGTCACCCCGCGTCACGTCGAGCGCAAGCGACAGCGCCGTTTCGTCGAGGCTCAGACGCCCCTCGCGCAGATGCGCGCTGCCTTCCTCGGTCAGCGTCACCCGACCCGTCAGCGCCAGGCGGTCGCGACCGAACCCCTGCGGCAGCGCGGGCATCGCCGCGCCGAGGATCGCGAGAAGCGGACCGAGGTCGGTCGCTTCGACCGACACCTCGCCATCAAGCGCCGGGGCCAGCGCGACACGGCCGGCGAAGCGCACCGCCCCCCCCGACCAGTCGAGGGCCATATCGAGGTCGCCGAGCCCTCCCTCGAGCAGATCGGGGAGGCCTGCGACATCGGCCTCGAGCGTGAGCGCGGTTCCGTTCACGCGCGCCTCGCCCGCGACGCTGGCGGACCCGTCGGCGGGCAGGGCCAGGCGGGCATCAAGCCCGGCGATGCGCAACTCCTGCCCCGCGGCCTCGTCCCGCCATGTGAGGGTGCCGTTGCTGATTTCGGCGGCCGTGATGGTGAGCGGGCGGGCGGGACCGGCGGGGGCATCCGCATCGGTCTCGGCCGAGGCCTCGGACAAGGCCCAGCTGACCCGTCCATCGGCGGCGCGCACCAGCGTGATCTCGGGTGCGACCAGCGTGATTTCGTCGATCTGGACTTCCCCGGCGAGGATCGCGGACCACGGCACCCGGACCGACAACGCCTCGGCCGCGATCAGGGGTGCCTCTCCGGCCCAGTCGGGGTTGCCCACGCGCAGCCCCGCCGCGCGCACCCCGAGATGCGGCCAGAGGGTCGGGCGCACCTCGCCCGACAGCGTGACTTCGCGGCCAAGCGACTGGCCGAGCCGTTCGGCGGCGACCGTGGCGATCCGGTCCGTCGGCACGGCGAAGAGTGCCCCCAGCGCCAGAACGGCGACCAGCGCGGCCGCCCCCATCACCCGAATGATCCACCGCATTGGAAAACCTCTGCCCGTTTTGCTTGCAGTCTAGCGCGCGGCGGGGCGGCCTGTCTTCCCCTTCGCCGCGCAAAGGGCTATCTGCCTCGTCCATGAGCCAGAACCCGCCAGACCTGCGCCCCGACCTTGCGCGCGCCCGCGTCATCGACGATGCCCGTCCCGGCCAGCCCCGGATCGGGATGGTCTCGCTCGGCTGTCCCAAGGCGCTGGTCGACAGCGAGCGCATCCTGACCCGGCTGCGGGCCGAGGGCTACGCCATATCGCCCGATTACGCGGGGGCCGAGGCGGTGATCGTGAACACCTGCGGGTTCCTCGACAGCGCCAAGGCCGAAAGCCTCGAGGCCATCGGCGAGGCGCTGCGCGAGAACGGGCGGGTCATCGTGACCGGCTGCCTCGGCGCCGAGCCCGAGTACATCACCGGCGTGCATCCCAAGGTCCTCGCGGTGACCGGCCCGCACCAATACGAGCAGGTGCTCGATGCGGTCCATGCCGCCGTGCCGCCCGCGCCCGACCCGTTCGTCGACCTGCTGCCGCCCGCGGGCGTGAAGCTGACGCCGCGCCATTACAGCTATCTCAAGATCGCCGAGGGCTGCGACCACAAGTGCCGCTTCTGCATCATCCCCGACATGCGCGGGCGGCTTGTGTCGCGCCCCGCCAAGGCCGTGCTGCGCGAGGCCGAGAAGCTGGTCGAGGCGGGGGTGAGGGAGATCCTCGTGATCAGCCAGGACACCTCCGCCTATGGCACCGACTGGAAGGAGCGCGAGGTCAAGTTTCCGATTCTCGACCTATCCAGAGACTTGTCCACACTGGGGGCGTGGGTTCGCTTGCACTATGTCTACCCCTACCCGCATGTGCGCGAGCTGATCCCGCTGATGGCGGATGCGTCGAACGGGCTGTTGCCCTATCTCGACATTCCGTTCCAGCACGCCCATCCCGACACGCTGAAGCGCATGGCGCGGCCCGCCGCGGCCTCGCGCACGCTGGACGAGATCGCGGCCTGGCGGCGCGACTGCCCGGAGATCACGCTGCGTTCGACCTTCATCGTGGGCTACCCCGGCGAGACCGAGGAGGAGTTCCAGACCCTGCTCGACTGGCTGGACGAGGCGCAACTCGACCGGGTCGGCTGCTTCCAGTACGAGAACGTGGACGGCGCGCGGTCGAACGCCCTGCCCGATCATGTCCCCGACGAGGTCAAGCAGGAACGGTGGGACCGGTTCATGGAAAAGGCGCAGGCCATTTCCGAGGCGAAGCTCGCCGCCAAGGTCGGCCAGCGGTTGACGGTGCTGGTCGATGCCGTGGACGACGAGGGCGCGACCTGCCGCACCATGGCCGACGCCCCCGAGATCGACGGCAATCTCTTCATCGACGAGGGGTTCGAGGGGTTGGCCCCCGGCGACTTCGTCGAGATCGAGGTGGACGAGGCCAGCGATTACGACCTTTGGGGCAGCCGTCTGGCTTGAGCCTTGGAGCGCACTGGCGCTAAGGTCGCTCCATGATCCACGTCACCACAACCTGCCCCGACCGCGAGAGCGCCGAACGGCTGGCCCGCGCGGCGCTGGCCGAACATGTCACCGCCTGCGCCAATATCATCGACGGGGTGCGCAGCCTCTATCACTGGAAGGGCGAGATCGCCGAGGACGACGAGGTGATCGTGGTCTTCAAGACCTCCGAGGCGGCGCGCGCCGCGCTGGTCGCCTTTCTCGAGGCCGAACATCCCTATGACGTGCCGGTCATCACCTGGGAACAGCTGCAGACCACGAAGGATGCCGCCGACTGGCTGGCGCGCGAGACGCACTGAGCCAAGGACTCAGGCCGGGTCGAGCGCCTCGATCACGCGGGCGAAGACCTCGGCGTTCGGGCAGGCGGCCGGTACGGCTGCCGCGCCCTTCTCCTGCGCAGTCATCCAGCAGTCGCAGCCCTCGGCCCAGCCGCATCCACGGCAACGCTGCACCACGCCGGCCCAGTCGCCATGGCTGATCACGCCCTCCTCGAGCGCGCGCTGCAGGTCGGCACCGGTGGCCTGCGCCATGCCGACGGCCAGCCAGTAATGGCGTTTCTCGTCGCCCAGGGGGCGGGGGTGGCATTCGCTCATCAGGGGGGGCTCCGGGAAGGGGGTGTCACTCGGCGGCAAGGCTGCGCAACACGGCGCCGTTGCGGCAGTAGTCCGGCGCGGCCTCGGCCTTGTCATGCGTCTCAAGCCAGTGCTGGCAGCCGGTCGGATCCGAACAGCCGGTGCAGGCCAGAAGCATGTCCTCGCGCATTTCGGGCGGCAGGTCGCCGCGCAGTTCGGCAGCGTCGAGGTCGGCGCCGAGGGTTTCGGCCATCCGGGTCATCAGCCCCTCGTGGCGGTCGCGTGTCAGTTTGCCCTGCATGGCTTCACCCCTTGTCGCGTTGCGGATCGGCTCCCTTCCGATGGAGGAAGCCTAGCCGACGGCGGTCGCGCCGCCTTGACGCAGATCAAGAGGGACCGAGGGCCGCCAGCGTCTGCCGCACGATGCGGATGCGTGCCGCGTTGGGTGGATGGCTCGAGAGGAATTCGCGCGCGGGGTCGGGGATGCGGGTGAAGAACGCCGCACCGGCCAGCGGGTCGTAACCCGCACGGGCGGCGATGATCGTGCCGATCGCGTCGGCCTCCAGTTCGGCCTGCTGGCCGAACTCCCGGCTTGCGACGAAGGCACCGATCTGCGCCGCCTCGCCGACCTCGTCGGGTCCGGCCCCGCGGGACTGCGCGATCCGGGCGAAGGTCTCGGCCCCTTCCGCGGCGCGGCGCTGGCGCGTTGGAATGTGGCGCGCGATGTGATGCGCCGCCTCGTGACCCATGATGAAGGCCAGCTCGTCGGTGTTGCGTGCCACGGCGATCAGCCCCAGCGTGAAGATGATGGCAGGCTGGCCCTGAGGATCGAGCGTGTGAAAGGCGTTGACGCCGCTTTCCGGGGAGCGGTCGACATAGATGACGAAATCGCAGGGCTGATCGGGCGTTTCCTCGCGGCAGACCTGTTCGGCCACGGGTTCGACCCGGGTGACGACCTCGTCGAAATTGAGCACGGCCTGCCGGGCGCGGGCAGCCAGCTCCGCCTCGGTCGGTGGCGTGCCGGACGGAGGTTTCGGGGTGACGGTCGGCACACAGCCCGCAAGGGCGAGTGCGGCCACACAGGCGAGGACAACCGGGCGAAATCGGAGCATGATGCCCGGTACCCTAGACGGTCGGGCAGCGGCGTCCAGAGCGATCACGGGCTTGTGCCCACGGCTTGACACGAGCGAGGCCACCGATAGCTCCCGCACATGGCCGAGACGCGCATTCTGTACAATGACCGCTGCCCGATCTGCCGGGCCGAGATCTCCCATTACCGCAAGCGGGCCGAGGCCGCGGGCGCACCGCTCCTGTTCGAGGACCTGAACCGCGCCGACCTCGGCGGGTGGCAGCTGACGCCGGACCAGGCGAAACGGAGGATGCATGCAGCGCTGCCCGACGGGCGGATCGTCAGCGGCGTCCCCGCCTTCGCCGCGATTTGGGCCGCGCTGCCCGGGATGGGATGGCTCGCGCGGCTGGCGATGGCACCGGGGCTCCGGCAACTGGCCGATCTTCTCTACAACCGCGTCGCCGCACCCCGGCTCTACCGCCGCCAGGTCCGGCGCGAGGCGCGCGGGCTTGCAGGGCCGGGCCGGCGCGCCTAGGCTGGCGCCATGTTCACCATCGAGCACGAATTCGACGCCACCGTGATCACCCTTGTCGATGACGGCGAGGGCGAGGCTGGCGTGAGGCTGCAGGAAGATGTCACGATCTCGGCCTTCGCCGAATGCGTGACCGTGGTGCAATATGACGCCCGCACGGACCGCGAGCAGACCGTGACGCTGTCGATGGCGCAGCTCCGCGACCTTGCCGCCGCGCTGGACCTGCCCGAGGGGGTCTACAAGCTGGAGACCCGCGGCTAACCCGCACAGGAGACGCAGCGCACCACGCAAGGGTCGGCGTCAAGACGCCCCAAGCCGATGAATTCGCCGCAATCCCCGCAATAGCCGAACTCGCCCGCGTCCATGCGCATGAGGGCCGCGTCAATGGCCCTGAGCCGACCGGCGCGGCGCGCCTCGAGCCCCCGGGCCAGCGCCTGCCCCTGCAGGGCATCCATGCGGCTCAGGCGACCGACCATCTGCTGATCCAACTCGACCGGCTTGCGGGTCTCGCTGCTGCCCTCCGAGGCGATGCGCAGGGCATCGGCCTCGGCACCAAGGCGAGGCGCGTAGCGGGCGCGCAACTCCTTGTCCGTCAGATCCGTCATGGTCCAGGGTCACCAGAGCGGGTCACGTGATGCAAGGGCTCAGTCAAGGCGGACCACCTTGTCGCGCGAGGTCTGCCCCCGGAGGAGGGTCAGGCGCGACTTGGCGACGCCAAGCGACCTGGCGAGCAGGTCGAGGATCGCGGCATTGGCCGCGCCCTTGTCGGGGGCGGCGGTCACATGGATGCGGATGGGCTCGCCCGGCTCTATCCGGTTGCGCGAGGCCTTCGGCGTGGCGCGTATCTGAAACTCCGCCCCGGGTTGCGCTTGCTGGCTCAGATCGGGCAAACCGCTTTTCATTTATCGACCAATCCCCAGACTTCTCCACATCTCGATATCGCCCGTTTACAGCCACTATGCCCTGCGCCCATACTGTTTTTCGATCGCAGGGGAGGGCACCATGGCCACGGGCTTCTTCGTGAATGAGCGCTGCTTCTGGCATTCGGGCGGCAACTACAGCTTCATGGTCCCCGTGGGGGGACTGATGCAACCCGCGACGGCGGGCGGGCTGCCGGAAAACCCGGAGACGAAGCGGCGCCTGAAGAACCTGGTCGAGGTGACGGGGCTGATGGCGGAACTCGCTACTCCCTCCGCGCAGCCCGCGACCGAGGAGGATCTTCTTCGCATCCACCCCCGCAGCTACGTCGACACCTTCCGCCGGAAGTCGGAGGAAGGGGGCGGCGAGCTGGGCCTGCGGACCCCCTTCGGCCCGGATGGCTTTGACATCGCCTGCATCTCGGCGGGGCTGACCAAGGCCGCGCTCTTCGACGTGCTGACGGGGCGGCTCGACAATGCCTACGCGCTGTCGCGCCCGCCGGGGCACCATTGCCTGCCGGATTTCCCCAATGGTTTCTGCCTTCTGAACAACATCGCCATCGCCTGCGAGGCGGCGCGGGCGGCGAAGCTTGCCGACCGGATCGCGGTGATCGACTGGGACGTCCACCACGGCAACGGGACCGAGGCGATCTATTACGAGCGCGCGGACACGTTGGCCATTTCGATCCACCAGGAACGGAACTACCCCCGCGACTCCGGCGATTTCGAAGACCGCGGCGCGGGCGACGGCGCGGGGCTGAACCTCAATATCCCGCTCCCGCCGGGGGGCGGGCATGCGACCTACCTGGAGGCGTTCGAGCGGCTGGTGATCCCGCAGCTCCATGCCTTCCGGCCCGACGTGATCGTGGTCGCGTGCGGCTTCGACGCCTCGGGCGTGGATCCGCTGGGCCGCATGATGGCAAGCGCCGACACGTTCCGTGCAATGACCGAAATGACGATGGAGGCAGCGGGCGAGCTCTGCGGGGGCAAGCTCGTCCTCACGCATGAGGGCGGCTATTCCGAGGCGCACGTCCCGTTCTGCGGACATGCGGTGCTCGAGGCGCTGTCGGGCAGCGACATCACCGCGCCCGACCCGCTGGCCGAGCGCATCACCTCGCAGCAACCCGGACCCCGGTTCGAGGCCTATTGCTCGACCCTCATCGCCGAGATGGAGGCCGCGCTGGAGACCTGAGCGCCCGCCTGCGTTGACTTCGCCGCGGCGCGGCGGCAGGGTGCGCGGCGACCACCAGATCAGGGAAAGACAGGCGATGAAAAAACTCTACGGTTCCGCGGCCGAGGCGCTGGACGGGGTTCTGTTCGACG
>WVSO01000064.1 GCA_015689745.1 Rhodobacterales bacterium HKCCSP123
GCCGCCGTCGCGCTGACCGAAAGCGCGGGCGTGGGCAGCCCGCGCGCGCTGAAGGCGCGGGGGGACGGGCTGGCGCTGCGCCTGGTCGCGCCGGTGATGCGGCTGATCGAGATCCCGATGCTGGGCCTGCAACGGCTGCTCGGGATCAACAGGCTCGCCTGGGTCTTTCTTCTGCCGAACCTGCTACTCTTCGGCCTCTTCGCCTTCCTGCCCGTCGTGCTGAACGTGGTCTACGCGGGCACGGGCGGGGACAACGTGCTGCTGGCCGACCGCCCCTTTGTCGGCGCGCGCAATTTCGGGCTCCTGACCGAGTGCGGAAACTACCTCGACCCCAACACCTGCCGCGAGGACAAGTTCTGGCGCGCGGTCTGGAACACGACGTGGTTCGTGACGCTGCAGGTCGGCATCATGGTCGGCTTCTCGCTTCTGACCGCGATCGTGCTGAACCGCGACATCCGCGCGCGCGGCTTCTTCCGATCGGTCTTCTTCTTCCCGGTGCTGCTCTCGCCCGTTGTCGTGGCGCTGATCTGGAAATGGATCCTGCAGCGCGAGGGGGTGCTGAACGCCTTTCTCGATTGGACCGGCATCGGCGGCTACAACTGGCTGGTGGATGCCGAGTGGGCCTTCGGCTGGTCGGTCTTCCTGTCGGTCTGGGCGCATATGGGGTTCTACACGCTGATCCTGCTGGCGGGGCTGCAGGCGATCCCGCGCGATGTCTACGAGGCGGCGACGATGGACCGCGCGAGCCCCTGGCGGGTCTTTCGCAAGATCACGCTGCCGCTTCTGGCGCCCACCATGCTGGTGGTGCTGGTGCTGGCGCTGATCAAGGGGGTGCAGACCTTCGACGAGGTCTATGCCTTCACCGGGGGCGGGCCGGGGACGGCCACGACCTTCATCATCCAGTATATCTACGAGGAGGGTTTTGCGGGTGCGCCGCGGCTCTTCGGCCTCGCGGCGGCGGCCTCGCTGATGGTGGCGGGCGTGCTGGTGGTGCTGACGCTGGTGCAGCTCTGGGTCAACCGGAGGAATGTCGATGGGTGAGCGGACGAACCGCGGGGGAGGGGGGCGTTTTGCTGACGCAAAACGTGCAGGAAAACTGCAGTTTTCCTGTCCGGAAAACTCGAGTTTTCCGCCGCCCCTGACCGAGGGCCGGGCATGACGCGCCTGTTGGGGTTCCTCACCGCCACCCGCGGCGGCGCAAAGCTGCACTGGACCGACTGGGCCAGCTACGCCTATCTCTGCGCGGGCGTCTTCCTGATGTTCTTCCCGGTCATCTGGCTGGTCATGTCGAGCTTCAAGACCGAGGCCGACCTGCAGCGCTACCCGCCCACCTTCCTGCCCTACCAGCAGCAGACCATCATGGTGGAGGGCTACGACGACCCCCTGCCGCTCTTCGAGATGACCGGGGGCGACTACGAGGGGATGATCCTGGCCCAACTGCGCCGCGTGGGTCTTCAGGCGCAGATGATCGACCCGGCCAACCCCGGCGAGCGGCTGCGCGTCGGCATCGAGGACAGGGTGCCGGTCGAACGCTTCACGCTGGCCACGGAAAACTACACCGTGCTCTTCGGGCGCTTCAACTTCCTGCTCTACTTCTGGAACTCGACCTTCATCACGCTGACGGCGACGCTGATCATGTTGTTGACCAACTCCATGGCGGCCTTCGCGCTCTCGAAATACCAGTTCCGGGGGCGGACCTTGGTGCTGCTGCTCGTGGTCGGGACGCTGATGATCCCGCAGACGGTGGTTCTGGTGCCGCTCTTCCTGATCGTGACGGAGCTGGGGATGTTCAACTCGCTCTGGGGGGTGATCATCCCCGGCGCGGCGACGCCCACGGGGGTCTTCCTGCTTCGCCAGTACATGCTGACGATCCCCGACGAGATCCTGGACGCCGCCCGGATGGACAAGGCCTCGGAGTGGAAGATCTACTGGCGGATCATCCTGCCCTTGTCGGCCCCCGCCATCGCGGTGCTTGCGATCCTTGCGATCATGTGGCGCTGGAACGATTTCCTCTGGCCGCTGATCGTGCTGACGCGGTCCGAGAACTTCACCCTGCAACTGGCGCTCAATTCCTTCCAGGGCGAGTTGCAGACCGATTGGTCGAGCCTGTTGGCGATGACCGTTCTCACCCTTCTGCCCATCGCGATGGTCTTCATGTTCCTGCAGAAATACATCGCGACCGGCATTGCGTCGACGGGTGGCAAATGACAGCCGCGCATCAGGAAGCGTCCGGGGGGAAATGATGGCATCCATCGAGCTGAGACAGGTGAAGAAGGCCTATGGCGCGGCCGAGGTGATCAAGGGCATCGACCTTGCGATCCCCGAGGGGGATTTCTGCGTCTTCGTCGGCCCCTCGGGCTGCGGGAAATCCACGCTCCTGCGGATGATCTCGGGGCTGGAGGACATCTCGGGCGGCGAGATCGCCATCGGGGGCGAGGTGGTGAACCGTATCCCGGCGGCCGACCGCGGCCTTGCGATGGTGTTCCAGTCCTACGCGCTTTACCCGCACATGACGGTGCGCCAGAACCTCAGTTTCGGGCTTGAGAACATCAACACGCCGCGCCCGCAGATCGAGGCCAAGGTGGGCGAGGTGGCCCGCATGCTCCAGATCGACATGCTGCTCGACCGGCGGCCCAAGGACCTGTCGGGCGGGCAGCGCCAGCGCGTCGCCATCGGGCGCGCCGTGGTGCGCGAGCCGCGGGTGTTCCTGTTCGACGAGCCCTTGTCGAACCTCGACGCCGAGCTGCGCGTCGACATGCGCGGCGAGATCGCGGCGCTGCACCGGCGCCTTGGCAACACGATGATCTATGTCACCCATGACCAGGTCGAGGCGATGACCATGGCCGACAAGATCGCCGTGCTGCGGCTGGGCAAGCTGGAACAGTTCGGCGCGCCGCTGGACCTTTACAACCGGCCTGCAAACCTGTTCGTCGCAGGGTTCATCGGCAGTCCCAAGATGAACTTCATCACGGGCGCGGTCGATGCGGGCGACCGGACGCTTCTGCATCTCGACACGGGCGAGGCGCTACGCCTGCCCGACCAGGGCTTCGCGCAGCGCGCGGGCGAGAAGGTGACGCTGGGCATCCGGCCCAATCACATGCTGGTGGGCGAGGGGCCCGTCGCCGTTCAGGTGCGCTCGGTCGAGCAGCTGGGCGGCGAGAGCTATGTCTACGGCCAGACCGCCGCCGGTGCGCCCATCACCGTGCATTCCCCGGGCCAGACGCGCATCGCCATCGGCGAGACGATCCATGTCGGCGCGCCCGAGGGCGAGATCCACCTCTTCGACAGCGACACGGGCCTGTCGCTCAGGGACGGCTGACATGCGGCAAACCTGGCGCTGGTTCGGCCCCGCCGACGAGATCTCGATCTCCGAGATCGTGCAGACGGGCGCGCAGGGCATCGTCTCGGCGCTGCATCACGTGCCCACGGGCGCGGTCTGGACCCCCGGTGAGATCGCCCGCCGAAAGGCCGAAATCGAGGGCGGAGAGGGTGCGCCCACGGGGCTGACCTGGGACGTGGTCGAAAGCCTGCCGGTGTCGGAGGCGATCAAGACGCAGACCGGCGACTGGCGCGCGCATCTGGACACCTGGCGCGAAAGCCTTGCGAACCTGGCCGACGCCGGGGTGCGGGTGATCTGCTACAACTTCATGCCGGTCCTCGACTGGACGCGGACGGACCTGACCCACCCGGTGCCGGGCGGCGGGACGGCGATGCATTTCGAGCTGGCCGATTTCGTGGGCTTCGACCTTTACACGCTGGCCCGCGCCGGGGCCGGGGCCGACTACCCCGAAGAGCTGCGCGAGGAGGCCGCGCGCCGCCACGCCGCAAGGTCCGAGGCCGAGCAGGCGAAGCTTGCGCGCAACATCGTGGCGGGCCTGCCCGGCGCGGCGGAGCATTGGGACATCGAGGATGTGCGCGCGGCGCTGGCCGCCTATGACGGGATCGACGCGGACCGTCTGCGCGCGCATCTCGACACGTTCCTGTCGGAGGTGGTGCCGACCGCCGAGCGGCTGGGCCTGCGCCTCTGCTGTCACCCCGACGACCCGCCCTTCCCGCTCTTGGGCCTACCGCGCATCGTGTCGACCGAGGAGGATTACGCCCGCCTTCTCGCGGCCGTTCCCAGCCCTGCCAACGGCATCACCTTCTGCACCGGCTCGCTGGGCGTGGCCCCTGCCTTCGACCCCGTGCGGTTCATCGAACGGCTGGGCCCGCATATCCATTTCGTCCACCTGCGCAACACGGTGCGCGGGCCGATCAGGGGCGGGCGGTGCAGTTTCACCGAAAGCGCGCACCTTGCGGGCGACACGGACATGGTCGCCACGATCCGCGCGCTGGTGGCCGAGGAACGCCGCCGCGAAGGCGAGGGCAGGGGGGATGCCGTCATCCCCATGCGCCCCGACCATGGCCACGCGCTGCTGAGCGACCTCGAGCGCCCGATGATGCCGGGCTACCCGCTGATCGGGCGGATGCGGGGGCTGGCGGAACTCAGGGGCGTGATGGCGGCGGTCTCGGCGGGATAGGGTGGCGGGCCGGGTCTCCGGGCCTCATTCGCGCAGGCTGTAGAACGGGGTCTCGCCTGTCAGAACACGCTCCACCGCCCCGGCGTTCCCGCCCTGCGCCCGGAAGTGAAGCCAGGCCATCGCGGCAAAGGAAAGCGGCGCGAAACCGATCAGGGCCTCGCTGAAGACGTCCGTATCCGCCGGCACCTCGACCGAGGCCTCGGCCAGAACGCGCGCCCGGTCCCCCGCGTCCATCGCGTCGAGCTGCAGCGCATAGGCGAGGTATTCATGCCCGACACGCAGCAAGGCGCGTCCTTCGAGGCTGGCGTCCACGTAGGCATGGGCAAGTTCGTGGACGATCAGGCTGTCGAAGAGGATCTCGACCGGCAGGTCGGGAAAGGGACCGAGCCGCCCGGGGTTCCCCTCAAGGCAATGTGCCGACAACAGATGGACCGAATGGGCGGAGCTGTCATACATCGCCACGCAATAGCCCTGTCCCACGGGAAGCGTTTCCGCGACCTCGATGCGGATCTCGGCGTCGTTCCAAAGACCGAAAGCCGACAGGAGCGCATGCGCGGCGGCCACGGCAGCGCAGGTGTCGGTGGCCTCGGCCTCGTCCGCGGCGTGAACGACCGCATGCGGCGTCGCGCAGGTCAGCGTGTATCCCGCGCGCTCGTCGGCCCCGGCCGCCGACCAGACCGGCGCAAGGAGCGAGGCGAGCAGGGCGGCGCGCAGTCTCATCCTTTCGCTCCGGGTCATGATGGCGGCTTGAACCCTGATCTAACCACCGGAAGGGTCCCGCCGTCCACAAATCCTGACGTGCGTGCCACGCTCGGCAATCCCGTGCCACGGCGCGGGTGGCGATCACCTGTGCCGAAGGCCGGACAGGAAATGGGGGGACAACATCTTTTCTTGCGACTAAGTCGCAACTGCATTGACTTCTTGCGAATGCGTCGCAATATATATCGGGACGGCACGGATGGCGCGCCCGTTCGCGCGCCGCTCAACCGAGGTTACGCATGCTGACCCGACGCCTTCTTCTTGCCCTGTCCACCGCCGCCGCGCTGGCGCTGCCCGCGGCTGCGCAGGACCGCCTGACCGTCGTCGCCACGACCGGAATGATCGCCGACGCTGCCCGCCAGGTGGGCGGCGAGCTGGCCGATGTGACCGCCCTGATGGGGCCGGGGGTGGACCCGCACGCCTATCGCCAGACGCGCAGCGACATCGTCGCCACCGCGCAGGCGGACCTCGTTCTCTGGAACGGCCTCTACCTCGAGGCGCAGCTCGAGGAATTCCTGCTCGAACTGGCCGAGACCCGACCCGTCGTCGCCGTGGCCGAGACCATCCCCGGAACGCAGCTCATCGGCTCGGAAGATTACGAGGGCCGCTACGACCCGCATGTCTGGATGAACCCGAACCTCTGGTCCCGCGTGGTGCTGGCCACCCGCGACGCCATGATCGCCGCCCATCCCGAGGGGGAGGAGGTCTTTGCCGCCAATGCCGCGGCCCATCTCGACGAGCTGGCCGAACTGGCCGTCTATTCCCAGACCGTGCTGGCCTCGGTCCCGGCCGAAAGCCGCGTGCTGGTCACCGCCCATGACGCTTTCAACTACTTCGGCGCGGCCTATGGCTTCGAGGTGGTGGGCATCCAGGGGATTTCCACCGAAAGCGAGGCGGGGCTGCAACGCATCGCGGAACTGGTCGACATGCTGGTCGCCCGCGACATCCGCGCGGTCTTCGTCGAAAGCTCGGTCTCCGACCGCAACATCCGCGCCCTGATCGAGGGCGCGGCCGCGCAGGGCCATGAGGTCGTGATCGGGGGCGAGTTGTTCTCCGACGCGATGGGCGCGCCCGGCACCTACGAGGGCACCTATCTCGGCATGATCGACCACAATGTCACCGTCATCTCCCGCGCGCTGGGCGGAGAGGCGCCGCAAGGCGGGCGGATCGACGAACTGGCCATGAACTGAAGGATGCGATGACCGCAGAGACGCTGACCCTCGCCGCGACGGACGGCACCGCGACCGCGGCCGGGCTGGATCCCTCCAGCCCGCTCGCCGTGCGCGGGCTGACGGTCAGCTACGGCGAGAAACCGGCGCTCTTCTCGGTCGATGCCACCTTCCCGGCCGGCGCCATGTCGGCGATCGTGGGGCCGAACGGGGCGGGCAAGTCGACCTTCCTCAAGGCCGCCCTCGGCCTGATCCCCGCCGTCTCGGGCGAGGTGCGCATCTTCGGCGCGCCGCTCTCCGCCGCGCGGGACCGCATCGCCTATGTCCCGCAGCGCGCCAGCATCGACTGGGATTTCCCGACGACCGTGATCGACGTCGTGCTGATGGGGCGGTATCGCAAGCTGGGCCTCTTCCGCCGCGTGTCGCGGAGCGAGCGTGCGGCGGCGCTGGAGGCCTTGGACCGCGTGGGCATGGAGGCCTTTGCCGACCGCCAGATCGGGCAGCTTTCGGGCGGGCAGCAGCAGCGGGTCTTCCTGGCCCGCGCGCTGGCGCAGGAGGCGGAGCTGTATCTTCTCGACGAACCCTTCGCGGGCGTCGATGCCGCCACCGAGAAGGCCATCATCGACGTGCTGAAATCGCTGAAGGCGCAAGGAAAATCCGTGATCGCCGTACATCACGACCTGTCCACGGTGGCGGATTACTTCGACCATGTCTTCTTCGTGAACGTCCGCGCGATGGGCGAGGGGCCGGTGGACCGCGCCTTCACCCCCGGGGCGCTGGCGCAGACCTATGGCGGGCGGCTCGCGGCGACGCATCTCGACCAGCTGACGCTTGCCGGGGGCTGAGGCGCCCATGGCGGCCTTTCTCGACGCGCTGTTTCTCCAGGCGGGCTACAACGCCGCGCTCGTCGCCATCGGCGCGGCGCTCCTGGGCTTCGCCGCCGGCACGGCGGGCACCTTCCTGTTCCTGCGCAAGCGGGCGCTCGTGTCGGACGCCGTGGCGCATGCGACCCTGCCCGGGGTCGGTATCGCCTTTCTCGTCATGGTCGCCATCGGCGGCGAGGGGCGCAGCCTTGCGGGCCTTCTTCTCGGCTCGGCGCTCTCGGCCTTCGCGGGGCTCTGGCTGGTGGAGTGGATCGCGCGCGCCACGCGGCTGTCGGAGGATGCGGCCATCGGCGCGGTGCTCTCGGTCTTCTTCGGGCTCGGCGTCGTCCTTCTGACCGTGATCCAGACGCTCGACCGGGGCAGGCAGGCCGGGCTCGAGGATTTCCTCCTGGGCTCGACCGCCGGGATGCTGTTGCAGGACGCCATGATCATCGCGGGCGGCGGCGCGGCCGTGGTCGCGGTGATCTGGGCGCTCAGGCGGCCCATGACGCTCGTGGCCTTCGACCCCGGCTATGCCGCGGCGACGGGCATCGACACGCGCAGGATCGACCTGGCCATGATGGGGCTGGTCATGGCGGTCACGGTGATCGGCCTGAAGCTGGTGGGCCTGATCCTGATCGTGGCGCTCCTGATCATCCCCTCCGTCACCGCGCGGTTCTGGACCGACCGGGTGGAACGGGTGCTCTGGACCGCGGGCCTTCTGGGCGCCGCGGCGGGCTATGTCGGCGCGGCGCTCTCGGCCTCGGCCCCCGACCTTCCCACCGGGCCGATCATCGTGCTGATCGCGGCGGGGCTCTTCGCCCTGTCGCTTCTCTTCGCGCCGGCGCGCGGGGTGCTGGCGGCAATCCTCTCGCGCCGCCGCTTCCAGGCGCGGGTGCATCGGCGGCAGGGTCTACTGGCGCTGACCCGGGCCGAGCCGATCCACGACCCGCTGACCATCCGCATCCTGCGGCGCGAGGGGCTGATCCGCCCCGACGGGGTGCCCACGGACGAGGGCCGGGCGCTTGCGGCCAAGATCGCGCGCGACGAGCGGCGCTGGGACATCGCGCGCCAGGTCCACCAGGACACGAGCCTGACCGGGCGCTATGACGGGCTGACCCCGATCGAGGAGGTTTTCGCCCCCGACGAGATCGCCGATTTCGACGCGCGCCTCGGCCCGCCGCAACCGGTGGGGGGCTAGGGGCATGGGGGCGGAGTTCGTCCAGTTCTCGCTGACGCCGATCCTGATCGGCACCTTCGCGGCCATCGCCTGCGCGCTGCCGGGCAATTTCCTGATCCTGCGCCGCCAGGCACTGATCGGCGACGCGATTTCCCATGTCGTGCTGCCCGGCATCGTCGTGGCCTTCCTGCTGACCGGCACCGTCGCGGCGCTGCCCATGCTGCTCGGCGCGGGCGGGGCCGCCCTTGTCGCCGTCGTCCTGATCGAGGCCATCCGCCGCGTGGGCCGGATCGAGCCCGGCGCGGCGATGGGTGTCGTCTTCACCGCGCTGTTCGCGGGCGGTGTCCTGTTGCTCGAGCAATCCGATACCTCGCGCGTGCATCTCGACGTGGAGCACGCCCTGATGGGCAACCTCGAAACGCTGATCTGGCTGCGCGCGGGTGACGGCTGGGCCAGCCTGGCCGACCCCGTGGCGCTGGCGCATCTGCCGGACGAACTGCCGCGCATGGCGGTGGCGGCGGCCCTGATCGCCGCGCTGACCGTGATCTTCTGGCGTCCCCTGAAGCTCTCCACCTTCGACGAGGGCTTTGCCCGCGCCATCGGCCTTCCGGTCTCGGCCATCGGGCTGGGGCTGGTCATCGCCGCGGCGGTCGCTGCCGTGGCGGCCTTCGACGCCGTGGGCTCGATCATCGTGATCGCCATGTTCATCTGCCCGCCCGCCGCGGCGCGACTGATGACCAATTCGCTGGCAAGACAGGTCTGGCTGTCGGTCGGGTTCGCCACGCTGTCCGCCGTCGCGGGCTACGTGCTCGCCGGGTATGGCCCTCTCTGGCTGGGCTTTGACAACGCGGTCAGCGCGGCGGGGATGATCGCGACCGTCTCGGGCGTGATCCTCGGGCTCGCCTGCCTCTTCGGCCCGCACCGCCGCCGCGTGGGGGTGGCCGCGGGCGCCTGAGGCGGGTTGCGCCCGTACGGGTGCCGGGGCAGGGTGCGCCTCGTCGCAATTGCAACGGAATTCCCATGACCGACGCCTATGATCCCGAGCGCGAGGGCGCGAAGATGAACTTCGCCCGCGACATGAGCTACGGCGACTACCTGTCGCTCGAGGGGTTGCTCGACGGGCAGCGACCGCTGTCGGATGCCCATGACGAGATGCTCTTCATCATCCAGCACCAGACCTCGGAGCTGTGGATGCGGTTGGCGATCCACGAGCTGACGGCGGCGCGCGACGGGATGGCGGGCGGCGACATCCGCCCAGTCTTCAAGATGCTGACGCGCGTTGCCCGCATCTTCGAGCAGCTGAACGGCGCATGGGACGTGCTGCGCACGATGACGCCGTCGGAATACACGCGGTTCCGCGACGACCTCGGCAAGTCCTCGGGGTTCCAGTCGCACCAGTATCGGCTGATCGAATACATGCTGGGCAACCGCAACATGGCGATGCTCAAGGTCCACGAACACCGCCCCGCGCTGCATGCGGCCCTGACGGCGGAGCTGGGGCGCAAGTCGGTCTACCATGTCGCGCTCGACCTGCTGGGCGAGGGTCTCGGCGCGGATTTCTCGGGCGCATACCGGTTGGACGCGCCCCATGCCGCGACGGAGGCGATCCGCGAGGGCTGGGCGCGTGTCTACGAGGCGCCGCAGGCCCACTGGGCGCTCTACGAGCTGGCCGAGAAACTGGTCGACCTCGAGGATTACTTCCGCCGTTGGCGCTTCAACCACGTGACCACGGTGGAGCGCGTCATCGGCTTCAAGCGCGGCACCGGGGGAACCTCGGGCGTGCAATACCTGCGCCGGATGCTCGAGGTCGAACTGTTCCCCGAGCTCTGGCAGGTGAGGGGGCAGCTATGAGCATCTTCCGCAAACACCTGTTCGACCTGCCCGAGGGGTTGATCTACCTCGACGGCAACTCATTGGGGCCCTTGCCGAAATCCGTGCCCGCGCGGGTCGCGCAGGCCGTTTCGGCGGAATGGGGCGGCAACCTCATCAAGGGATGGAACCTCGACGGCTGGATGGCGCAGCCAAGCCGCGTGGGCGATCTGGTCGGGCGGCTGATCGGTGCGCCGACGGGCAGCGTGGTGATGGGCGACACGCTCTCGATCAAGGTCTACCAGGCGCTCTCCGCGGCGCTGCAGATGCGTCCCGAGCGGCGCGTCGTGATCTCGGACAGCGGGAATTTCCCCACCGATCTCTACATGGCCGAGGGGCTGATCCGGCACCTTGGCCACGGCCACGAATTGCGCGTGGTGGCCCCCGAGGAGGTGACCGAGGCAATCACCGACCAGGTCGCCGCCGTCATGCTCACGCAGGTCGATTACCGCACGGGGCGGATGCATGACATGGCCGATATCACCGCCCGCGCCCATGCGGCGGGCGCGGTGATGATCTGGGACCTGGCCCATAGCGCGGGGGCGGTTCCTGTCGATCTGGCGGGGTGCAAGGCCGAATTCGCGGTGGGCTGCACCTACAAGTATCTCAACGGCGGCCCCGGCGCGCCGGCCTTCATCTACATCCGCCCCGACATCGCCGATGCGGTGCAACCCGCCTTGGCCGGCTGGCTGGGGCACGAGGCGCCCTTTGCCTTCGACCTCGACTATCGCCCTGCGCCGGGCGTGGAGCGGATGCGCGTGGGGACGCCGCCGGTGTTGCAGATGACCGCGCTGGAAGCGGCGATGGAGGCGTGGGAGGGTGTCGACATGGCCGGGCTGCGCGCGGCCTCGGTTCATCTATGCGAGACGTTCATCGCCGAGGTCGAGGCGCGTTGCCCCGAGCTGACCCTGGCCAGCCCGCGCGACGCGGCCAGCCGCGGCAGCCAGGTCTCGTTCCGTTTCGAGCAGGGCTACGCCGCGATGCGGGCGCTGATTGCGCGCGACGTGATCGGCGATTTCCGCGCGCCCGACATCATGCGCTTCGGCTTCACGCCCCTCTACGTCGGCGCGGAGGACGTGATCCGCGCCGCCGAGGTTCTGGAGGAGGTGATCAAGGATCCCCTCTGGGACCGTCCCGAATACCTCGCGCGCCAGCGCGTGACCTAGGAGGCCATCCGCAACGCCGCGCGCGGGGGTTGGGCCACAATGCCCTGGTCGAAAAGCGCCGCGATCTCGGTCTCGGGAAGCCGCGCCACGTCGGCAAGGATTTCCTCCGTGTGCTGGCCCAGAAGCGGCGCGGGGGCGGCGGGCTCGCGCGCCATGCCCTCGAAGCTGAAGGGCGTGCCGGGCGTGAGGTAGGTGCCGATGCCGGGCTGGGTGACCGGAGCGAAGATCGGGTTCTCCGCCGACAGGTCGGGGTCCTGCTCGATCGCCTCGGCGAAGCTGCGGAAGACCGACCATGTCACGCCCGCGCGGTCGAACAGCTCTCCGAAATCGGCCACGCGGCGGGCGGCGAACCACGGGGCGAGGGTGGCGGTGATCGCGTGGCGCGCCATCCAGCGCGCGCCTTCGTCGCCGAAGTCGACGCACAGTGCCGCCTCGAGCGCGGCCATCGGCTCGGACAGCCCCGTCACCTTCAACAGGTTCTTCCACTGCCGCGCCGTCAGGCCGATGACCATGACCCGCGCGCCGCAGGCGCAGGTGAAATCCTGCCCATAGGCCCCGTAAAGGCTGTTGCCCGCGCGCCCGCGCGTCTGGCCCGTGGTCGCATGCTCCCCGATGATGCCCAGATGCCCCAGCATCGCCGCGGCCACGTCTTTCAGTGTCAGGTCCACTGCCTGCCCGGTGCCATGGCGCAGCCGGTGGCGCTCGGCCGCCAGAAGGCCCGAGACCACCATGCCCCCCGCGATCGCGTCCCAAGCGGGCAGCGCGTGGGCGACAGGATCGGTCGAGCCTTCGGGCCCCGTCGCCATGGGAAAGCCCACGGCGGGGTTCACGGTGTAATCGACCGCGGGCCGCCCGTGGCGGTCGCCCCTGAGCGTGACCGAGACAAGGTCCGCGCGGCGCGCGGCGAGCGTCGCGTGATCGGTCCAGCCCGGCGTGGCGAGGTTGGTGATGAAAAGCCCCGCGTCTTCGCCGGGGGCGCAGATGATCTCCTGCGCGATCTCGCGGCCGCGGGGCGTCTTCACGTCCAGCGCGACCGACCGCTTGCCCTTGTTCATCCCCGCCCAGAACAGGCTCGCCCCGTTCGGCGCGACCGGCCAGCGGGTGTAATCGAGCCCGCCTTGCGGCAGGTCGAAGCGGATCACGTCCGCGCCCATCTGCGCCAGCGTCATCCCGGCCATCGGCACCGCCACGAAGGCGGACGACTCGACGACGCGCATACCCTTGAGGATACCCATCAGTCCCACTCCGCCTTTGCCTGCATGCCGAGGTAGCCCTCGAGCGTCGCCGTCCCCAGCTCCATCACCTTGCCACCGGGCGCGAGGCGGCCCTTAAGGCGCAGGTCATGGGTGTGGAACATCGGATGCACGCCGCGGAAGCGGAAGCGTTTGGGCGGCTCGCCCGCGTGGCGCTTGGCGGCCTCCATCAGCATGATCGCCTGCATCGGGCCATGGGTGACGAGGGCGGGGTATTTCTCGACCTCGCGCGCGTAGGACAGGTCGTAATGGATGCGGTGCGCATTGTAAGTGGCCGCAGAGAAACGGAAAAGCCGCGCCTCGGTGATCGGCACGGTCTCGTCGAAATCGGGGCTTTCCAGCTCGGGAACGCGTTTCGGGGGCGTGAAGGTCTCGGGGATGTGGAGGTAGACGATATCCTGCTCCTCCTCGACGAAACTGCCGGTTTCGCCCTCGACCTGGTGGGTGACGGTCACGAAGACCATCTCGCCCGTGCCGCCCGATTTCGGCGTCACGGACTTGATCGTCGAGGTGCGGCGGAGCCGTTCGCCGATACGCAAGGAGCCCGAAAAACTCAGCTTTCCCGCCGCCCACATGCGCCGCCTGAAGGCCAAGGGCGGCAGGAAGTCGCCCAGCTTCGGGTGCCCGTCCTCGGCCAGTTGGCTCAGTGGCACGAACTCCGGGAAGGCGGCCCAATGCCAGAGCCGCGGCATCAGGCAGCCGCGCCGCACGTCGCGCCGGAGCGAAAGGGGGTGCGACACGGCCGCGTTCAGCATCCCCGCCAGTTCCGGCGTCAGGCAGCCCCAGCGTTCCTCGGTCCGGCCGACCCAATCCTCGGCCTCGCGCATGGCGACCATGGGAAAGCTCTCGACCCGGCTCATGCCGCCTGCCTCAGGCCCAGCATGCGCGCCACCGTCTCGCCCATGGAGGAGGGGTTCGGCGCGACCATGATGCCCGCATCCTGCAGGATCTCGACCTTTTCCTGCGCGCTTTCGCCAAAAGCGCTGATGATCGCCCCCGCATGGCCCATCTTGCGGCCCTTGGGCGCGGACAGGCCCGCGACATAGGCCGCGACGGGTTTGGTCATGTGATCGCGGACGTAAGCGGCTGCCTCGGCCTCCTGCGGGCCGCCGATCTCGCCGATCATGATGACGGCGTCGGTCTCGGGGTCGTTCTCGAACAGCTCGAGGATGTCGCGGAAGCTCGACCCGTTGATCGGATCGCCCCCGATCCCGATGGAGGAGGAGACGCCGATCCCCAGCGCCGACATCTGGCTGGCCGCCTCGTAGCCCAGCGTGCCCGAGCGGCCCACGATGCCCACGCGGCCCGGCGTGTAGATATGGGGCGGCATGATGCCCATGAAGCCCTTTCCGGGGCTGATGATGCCCGCGCAATTCGGCCCGATCAGGCGCATCTTCTTCTCGCGCGGGTAGCGGCGGAGGAAGCGTTTGACCTTCATCATGTCCTGAGCGGGCAGCCCGTCGGTGACGCAGACGCAGGTCTTTATCCCTGCGTCGGCGGCTTCCATCATCGCGTCGGCGGCGAATGCGGGCGGTACGAAGAGAAGCGAGGCATCGGCGCCGGTCTTCTCCACCGCCTCGCGGACGGTGTTGAAGACGGGGCGGTTCAGGACGGTGGTGCCGCCCTTGCCGGGTGTCACGCCGCCCACGACATTGGTGCCGGCCTCGATCATCTCCTGGGTGTGGAACTGGCCGATGCGGCCCGAGATGCCCTGGACGATGACGCGGGTGTCTTCGGTGATGAGAATGGCCATGGGTCCGGCTCCTTATTCGGCGGCGATGGGCTGGGGGCGGGCGCGGACGGCGGCCTTTGCGGCTTCGGCCAGCGTGTCGGCGGAGATCAGGGGCAGGCCGGACGTGCGGATGATCTCGCGGCCTTCCTCGACATTGGTGCCCGACAGGCGGACGACGACGGGCAGGGTCAGCCCGACCTCCTCGTAGGCCTGCACCACGCCACGGGCGATCCAGTCGCAGCGGTTGATGCCCGCGAAGATGTTGACGAGGATCACGCCGACCTTGGGGTCGGTCAGCACGGTGCGGAAGGCGGTGACGACGCGCTCGGGGCTGGCCCCCCCGCCGATGTCGAGGAAATTGGCGGGCTCGCCCCCGGCGAGCTTGATCATGTCCATCGTCGCCATGGCGAGGCCCGCACCGTTGATGATGCAGCCGATGTCGCCGTCGAGCCCGACATAGGCGAGCCCATGGTCATGGGCCATCGCCTCGCGCGGGTCCTCTTGCCCCGGGTCGCGCAGCGCCTCGACCTGCGGGCGGCGGTAGAGCGCGTTGGTGTCGAAGGACATCTTGGCATCCAGCGCGACAAGGTCGCCCGCGCCGGTGATGGCCAGCGGGTTGATCTCGACCATCATGGCGTCAAGGTCGCGATAGGCGCGGTAGCAGGCGCGCAGCGTGGTCACGAATTGCGCGATCTGCTTGCCCGAAAGGCCGAGCCGGAACGCCAGTTCCCGCGCCTGGTAGTCGACCAGCCCCGCGGCGGGGTCGATGACCATGCGGACAAGGCTGTCGGGGTCGGTCTCGGCCAGCTCCTCGATCTCCATGCCGCCATGGCCCGAGGCGACGATCATGATCCGCTCGGATTTCCGGTCCAGCACGAAGCCGAGGTAGATCTCCTGCGCGATGTCGGTCGCTTCCTCGATCCAGAGGCGGTGGACGGTCTTGCCGCCCGCGCCGGTCTGGCGGGTGACCAGCGTCTTGCCAAGGAGATCGGCGGCGTAGGCGCGGACCTCGTCCTCGGTCTTGCAGAGCTTCACGCCGCCCGCCTCACCCCGGCCGCCGGAATGGATCTGCGCCTTGACCACGCAGATGCCGCCGCCCAGTTGCCGGCAGGCATAGGCGGCCTGCTCGGGGCTGTAGGCGAGGTGGCCCTTGGGGACCGGCACGCCGAACTGCGCGAGGATGTCCTTGGCCTGATGCTCGTGGATGTCCATGTGTTGTCCTCCCTTTGGTCGGCGGTCACTCGGCCGCGATGGGTTTCGCGGCGATGGCGTTGGCCATGTCGATCACGTTGCGGGCCATCTTCTCGGAGGCCGCGTCGATCATCTTGCCGTCGAGGCTGGCCGCGCCCTTGCCCTGCGCCTCGGCGGCGCGCAGTTCCTCGATGATGCGGGTGGCCTTGGTCACCTCGGCCTCTGGCGGGCTGAAAACCTCGTTGGCCATGGCGACCTGGCTCGGGTGGATCGCCCATTTCCCCTCGCAGCCGAGGGCCGCGGCACGGCGCGCGCCCGCCTTGTAGCCCTCGGGGTCGCTGAAATCGCCGAAGGGCCCGTCGATGGCGCGCAACCCGTAGGCCCGGCAGGCGACGGTCATGCGGGTGATCGAGGCATGCCACTGGTCGCCGGGATAGTCGGGGTTCAGCCCGCCGATATTCGTGGTGCGCGCCCGCATGCTGGCCGCGTAATCGGCGACGCCGAAATGCAGCGCCTCCAGCCGCCCGCCGAACTGCGCGATGGCCTCGACATTGGCCATGCCGAGCGCGGTTTCGATCAGCGCCTCGAGGCCCACGCGCGTTTCCACGCCGGTACCCTGCTCGATCTGGTTCACCATCGCCTCGACCATGTAGAGGTCGGCGGGCACGCCCACCTTGGGCACGAGCAGCGTGTGGACGCGGTCGCCCGCCTGTTCCATCACGTCGACCACGTCGCGGTACATGTAATGCGTATCCAGCCCGTTGATCCGGACCGAGACGGTCTTGCCCTTCGCGGCCCAGTCGATGTCGTTCAGCGCCTGCACGGCGTTGCGGCGGGCCTGTTCCTTCTCGGGCGGGGCCACGGCATCCTCGAGGTCGAGAAAGACGTAATCGGCGGCGCTTTCCGCGGCCTTGTCGATCATCGTGGGGTTGGAGGCCGGAACAGCCAGTTCCGAGCGCTGAAGGCGCTGGCGGCGAAGCGGGTGGAGCGTGTGGGACATGTGGCTAACTCTCTGGCACGGATGGATTATTCGGCGGCGCAGGCGGGGCGGCCCGCCAGGCGGGCAAGCCCGGCCTGCGGGTCGCGGATGACGATGTCGGCCTCGGGCGCGACGCTGTCGGGCGTCGTGCTTGCATCGACCAGCAGCAGCGCGTCGTGAAAGCAGGCGTCGAGCGCGCGGCGGGCCGCTTCGGGGTTGGCCTCACCCGTCACCAGCAGAACCGCCTTGATCGCGCCGAACCGGTCCGCGCCGAGGTGCCGGGCGAGGGCGGCCTCGCTTGCATCGTCCAGACGCTTGACCGACAGGCCGAGGCGCGCCGCCACCCCGGACCAGAGCGCGCCGAGCGGGCCTACGCCCGCCACCAGCACGCGGTCGCCGGGCGAGAGCGTGCGGGCCATCACGGCCTCCCACGCGGTCGCGGTCCTGCCGGGCAGGACATGCAGCCCGGCCGACACGGGCCGCCGCGGGGCGGGGGCTGCGGGGATGGGGCGGGGCTGTCGGGGCATCATGGCGGCATCTCCGTTCGGGATGGGCTGACCATGCCTGCCTCGGGCGGCGTTTCAAAAACCTTCCGGGTCCTGCTGTGAATGCGAGAATTTACATGCTATAGGTTTTGTGAACTTGTGAAATTCTCGGTATACAACGGTATGAAAACCTTCATCGGACCACGGCTGCGCCGCCTGCGCACCGACAACGGCCAGACGCAGGCCCAGATGGGCCGCGCGCTTGGCATCAGCACCTCCTACGTGAACCTGCTGGAGAAGAACGAACGCTCCATTTCGGTGCCGGTTCTGTTGAGACTCTTCGAGGTCTACGGCGTCGACTGGCGCGACATCGCCGAGGATGACGAGACCGCGCACCTGGCCGATCTGCGCGCCGCCCTGGCCGATCCGCTCTTCGAAGACGGCCGTCCCGACCTGCCGCAGATTCGCGCCGCGCTGACCCATGCGCCCGATCTGGCCGCCTGTTTTCTGCGCCTGCATCGCTCCTACCTGGCCGCCACCGACCAGCTGATGAGCGTCGCCGAGGCCGGCGAGGGGGCCGAGGGGCTGCTTTTCGCTTCGCCCGAAGCCACGGTTCACAACTTCTTTCGCAAGAACCGGAATCACTTCGAGCTGCTGGAACACGCGGCCGAGGCCTTCTGGGACGGCCCGCCGCCCGCGACCGACGACATCTACGCAAGTCTCAAGCAGCGGCTGCTCGACCGGCTGGGCGTGCGGGTGCAGCTGATGGCCGTCGCCGACATGCCGGGCACCTTGCGGGAATATGACGAGAGGCGCCGGCTCATTCTTCTATCAGAAGCGCTCGACCACCCGAACCGGGTCTTCCAGCTGGTCCATGTCGCGGGGCTGATCGAGCAGAAGGGCGCGATCGACGGCCTTCTGACCGAGTCGGGCCTCGACGACGCCCATGGCCGCGCGCGCTGCCGGGTGGAGCTTGCGAATTACTTCGCCGCCGCCGTGCTGATGCCCTACGGCCCCTTCCTCGCCGAGGCGCTGGCCTCGAAATACGATTTCGACCACCTCGCCACGCGCTTCGGCGTCAGTTTCGAACAGGCCTGCCACCGGGCCACGACCATGCAACGCCGGGGCGCTGTCGGGGTGCCCTTCTTCTTCCTGCGCATCGACAAGGCGGGCAACGTCACCAAGCGGTTCAACGCGACCGATTTCCACCTCGCCGAGCATGGCGGCGCCTGCCCGCGGCTCGATGTCCACAGCTCGTTCCGGATGCCGGGGCGGATCTGGCCGCAGAAGGTCGAGATGCCGGACCAGAGCCGGTTTTTCGTCTTCTCGAGGACGGTGGACCGACCCACCTTCGCCCGCGACCGGCAGGATGTGCGCCTTGCCGTCGCCATGGGCTGCGCGGCCGAGCACATGGGCGCCATCGGCTATGCCGAGACGCTGGCCGCCGCCGATGCACCGGTCACCGAGATCGGCATCAACTGCCGCATCTGCCCGCGCAGCAATTGCGACCAGCGCGCCCATCACGCCATCGTGCTGTCGGACCCCGTGGACGAACGCCGCCGGGGGGCCACGCGCTACTCGGCCTGATCCCGGGTCGTCGCAATTGCAACGAATGTTGACAGCCTCCGCGCAGGCATGAGAGAAGCGGGACGAGAGGCGGGCCTGCCCGCCGCTCCCCGCGGGCCGGGAGCTTGGTTCGTCGCGTGAAGGGCACGTACACGCGGCTGGAAGCAAGGGAGGACCGTCATGGGACCTTTTCCGCATGATGCGCCCAAGGCGCAGATCGACGCCGTGAACATCGCGGGCACCGACGGGTTCGAATTCGTCGAATTCGCCCATCCTGAGCCCGAAGAGCTGGACCGCCTCTTCACCGCCATGGGCTATGTCGAGGTCGCGCGCCACAAGCGCCGCGACATCTCGCTCTACCGGCAGGGCGACATCACCTATGTCCTGAACCGCGACCCGAACACCCACGCCGCCCGCTTCGTCGCGGCGCACGGCCCCTGCGCGCCTTCGATGGCCTGGCGCGTGGTCGATGCGCAGCACGCGCTCAGATGCGCGCTCGATTACGGGGCCGAGGAATATACCGGCACCGACAAGACGCTCGACGTGCCCGCCGTCATCGGCATCGGCGGCTCGCTGCTCTATTTCGTCGACACCTATGGCGAGGCGGGCAGCCCCTATTCCGCAGACTACGACTGGCTGGGCGAGGTGGACCCGAGGCCCGAGGGCGCGGGGTTCTTCTACCTCGACCACCTGACCCACAATGTCGAACGCGGCAACATGAGCACCTGGTATGATTTCTACGCCAAGGCGTTCAATTTCCGCGAGATCCGGTATTTCGACATCAAGGGCCAGCAGACCGGCCTGTTTTCCCGCGCGCTCACTTCGCCCGATGGCAAGATCCGCATCCCGATCAACGAAAGCGCGGACGAGACCAGCCAGATCGAGGAATACCTGCGCGACTACAAGGGCGAAGGCATCCAGCATATCGCGGTGGCCACGAATGACATCTACGCCTCGGTCGACCGGATCGCGGCCAATGGCATCGCCTTCATGCCGCCCCCGCCCAAGGCCTATTACGCCATGAGCCACAAGCGCGTGCAGGGCCACGAGGAACCGCTCGAACGGATGATGGAACACGGCATCCTGATCGACGGCGAGGGGGTGGTGGATGGCGGCAGGACACGCATCCTGTTGCAGATCTTCTCGAAAACCGTGATCGGGCCGATCTTCTTCGAGTTCATCCAGCGCAAGGGCGACGACGGCTTCGGCGAGGGGAATTTCAAGGCGCTCTTCGAGTCGATCGAGCGCGACCAGATCGAGCGCGGCGTGCTCAAAGCCTCGGGCAGCGAAGCGGTAGGCGAGGAAGGCGCCTCGGGCAGCGAAGCGGTAGGCGAGGAAGGCGCCTCGGGCAGCGAAGCGGCAGGCGAGGAAGGCGCCTCGGGCCGCGAAGCGGCAGGCCAAAGAAAGGCGGCAGGCGCGTGAGGCTGAACGCGACGCATGACCCCGCCCGGCGTTCCTGGGTCGAGAGCGCGAATGCGCCGGGCTGCGATTTCCCGATCCAGAACCTGCCCTGGGGCGTCTTTTCGGAAGGGGACGGACCGCGCCGTGTGGGGGTGGCGATCGGCGACATGATCCTCGACGCGACCGCGCTCGAGGCCGATGGCGTGCTGGAGCCCGCGCCCGGCGCGCGCGTCTTCGCCGATGGCGTGCTCAACCCCTTCATGGCGCTCGGCCCCGCGGCCTGGTCCGCGACCCGCGCC
>WVSO01000065.1 GCA_015689745.1 Rhodobacterales bacterium HKCCSP123
GCCGCGGACCGGGGCGGCCCGGACCGGCGTGCGCGCATGGGCGACCGGCAGACCGCCCGCACGCCTGCGCGCTGCCTGCGATGCGATGAGGGCGGGGTGGGCCTGTCCATCACCAACGGCGGCCGGCACATCCGTCCGGGCGACAGGATCCTCGCACCCCCCGGCCTGATCCGAGACCGCGCTCACCGGCTTTCCCGGACCTCCGGATTGATCATGTGGATCGGCGCACCCTCGGCATAGGCGTTGATCTGGTCGTAGATGTCGGAAAACTGCATATCCAGCTCGTCCTCGGTCACGTAGCCGATATGTGGCGTGGCGATGACGTTGGGGTGATTGATGAGCGGATCGGCGGTGTCGGTCATCGGCTCCGTCTCGAACACGTCCACCGCCACGCGCCCCGGCCGCCCCGCCGTGACGGCGGCGACCAGCGCGCCCGGCTCCACCAGCCCCGCGCGCGAGGTGTTCACGAAGGAGGCCGTGGGCTTCATCGCCGCAAGGTCCGCGGCGGTGATGATCCCCTTCGTCGCGGGCTTCAGCCGCACATGGAGGCTGACGAAATCGCTTTCGCCGAAGAACGCCGCGCGGCTCTCCGCCACCGGCTCCCCATCCGCCACGGCCCGCGCGCGCCCCTCCTCCGAGGCCCACCAGACCACCTCCATCCCGAAGGCGCGGGCATAGCCCGCCACCTGTTTCGCGATCCGCCCGTAGCCGTAAAGCCCCAGACGCCGCCCGTGCAGTGTCTGCCCCGGGGCAAGCTGCCACTGCCCTGCGCGCAGCGACGCCATCTGCTGCGGGATGGACCGCGCCGAGGCGAGGATCAGCGCGAATGTCAGCTCCGCCGCCGCCATCGAGGGCGTGCCGCCATGCATGTTCGAACACAGGAGCACCCCGTTCCGCGTACAGCCCGGCACATCGACATGCGGATAGACCGACCGCTGGCTGATGAGCTGCAGCTTCGGCAACCGGTCCAGCAGCGCGCCCGGTATCGCCGTCCGTTCCCGGAAGAGCACCAGCGCCTCCGCCTCGGCAAGCCGCTCGGCGAGGATGTCGTGATCTTCCACGTGATCGGTCCAGACCGTCACGTCATGGCCCGCCAGTTTCGCGTAGCTCGGCAGCGTCTTCAGCGTGTCGAACCAGTCGTCGAGGATGTGAACCTTCATCTTGCTCCCCTCAGTGCCCCTTCGGCGGATGCGCCCGCGCGATGACGGGCGAATAGACCCGGTCGGAAATCGGCACGTCCCAGACCGCCGCACCGCCCCTTGCGGCGAACTCTTCCACCAGCCGCGGCAGCGCGTCCAGATCGGTGATCGTCTCGCCCGCCACGCCGAAGCCGCGGGCGATGGCGGCAAGGTCCGTCCGCCCGAAGACCGCGCCCGCGTCCGACAACCCCTCGGCCCTAAGCTTGTGGATCTCCGAGCCATAGGCCCCGTCGTTCAGCGCCACGATCAGGATGTTCAGCCCGTGCCGCGCGATGGTTTCCAGCTCCTGCACATGCATCAGAAGGCTTCCGTCCCCGTCGAACAGCACGACCGTGTCGCCGGGCCGCGCGACGGCCACCCCCATGGCAAAGGACAGGCCGTTGCCGATCGCCCCGAACTCCCGGATCGTCAGGAACCGCTCGTTGGGGCGGCCGGGCATGTGGGCGACGTAGAACGAGCAATGCCCCGAGGAATTCACCATCTCCCAGTCGCGGGGCAGGGCGGCATCGAGCGCGGCGACCACGTCGCGCGGGTCGTGCAGTCCCGGCTCGGGCGGAAAGGCGGTGCTGTCGGGGCTCGCCCTCGCGATCCGCTCCGCCATCGCGGCGCTGCGCCACTCTGGCGCGCGGGGCGCGACGGCGGCGCACAGCGCCTCCACCGCCAGCCGTGCGTCACCCCTCAGATGCGCCCCCGCCGCGACGCGGCCCTGCGACATCGCCACAGGGTCGAGGTCGATCTGCAACACCTGCGCCTTGGGCCAGAGCTTGCCGCCATCCGCGTTGTGATGTGCCAGCGATGAGCCCACCGCGATCACCAGGTCGGCTTGCGCGAAACAGTCCCGCGCGACCTCGTGCGAGAAGCCCCCCGCCACGTTGAGGCTGTAGGGCTCGTCATGGAACAGCCCGCGCGCGGGCAGGGTGGTCGCCAGCAGCGCGTCGAGCCGTTCGGCCAGCGCGCGACAGGCCGGTCCGGCCCCCGCCTCCACCGCGCCAAGCCCCGCCATCACCACCACGCGTCGCGCCCCCGCCACCAGTGCCGCGGCGCGCGCCACGTCGTCGGGATGCGGCGGCATGGGCGAGACCAACGGCGCGATCTCCGACGAGGGCAGGGGCAGCGCCTCATCCCCCGTCCAGTCGAGGTTCTGCAGATCGAAGGGCACGCCCAGCACCACCGGCCGCCGCTCCCGCGTCGCCTGCAAAAACGCATCCCGGATCGCCACCGGCATCCGCGCGGGCCAGTGCAGCGCGTGATAGGCGGCCCCCGTCGCCGTCACGAAGGGCGCCTGGTCGATCGCCTGGTTGTACCAGCCCGATTTCAGCGGCGCTTCGCCCGCCAGCACCACCATCGGCAGCCGCGCCCGCACGGCGGCGGGCAGGGCCGTCATCAGCTGCGTCAGGCCGGGGCCGCAGGTCACCGTGGCAAACCCCGTCTTCCCCGTCTTGCGCGCATAGGCCATCGCGCCCGTCACGGCGTTATGCTCGTGCCGGACATTGATCATCCGGCAGCCGCCTTCCGCCAGCCGCGTGGCGAAATTCATGTTGGCATCGCCCAGCAGTGCGAAGGCATCGCTCACCCCCTCCTGCGCGACGGCGCGGGCCAGCATGTCGAAGGTCTTCATCCCCCTCACCCTTCCAGAAGCGCGGGATCGACCATCACCTCGCCCCGCGCGATCAGCCGGGCGGTTCGGATCAGCCCCGCAGACTGGAAGCTTGGCCCCTCCCCATAGGTCAGCGTCACCTCCATCTCGCCCATCGGGTGCTCGATCACGACCAGCGCGGGCGAGGGGGGGATGGGCTTGGCCACCCCCTCCGCCACCGTCCCCGGCATCAGCGCGCAGGAGGCAAGGCATTGCGACCCGGTGACCGCCAGCGTCGGATGCGTCGTCCAGGGCATGAAATACCGCGCCGCGAATTGCGCGTTCGGCCCGGCGGGGGGCGCGATCAGCCCGATCTTCGGCGTGACCGACTTGGTCACGTCCCTCATGCCCATCAGCACACCCGCCTTCAGCCGCACCGCCTCCATCCGCTCGAAGAGCGCGCGGTTCGCGTCCAGCTCCTCGACAGTCTCCCGGCCCGTGATCCCGAAATCCGCGGCGCGGGCGATCATCATCGGCATGGCCACGTCGATGCAGGTCACCTCGACCCCGTCGATCACGTCGATCCGGTTGCCCGTCGGGAACATCTCGCCCGTCTTCGACCCCACCACGTCGAGGAAGTTCAGCCCCACCGGCGCCGCCGTCCCCGGCACACCGTCAAGCGCCACATCGCCGCGATACTCCACCCGTCCCCCCGGCGTCTGCACCAGCGCCTCGACCGTCGCGCCGGTGTTCACCGCGCGGATGCGTACCGGCGTCACGCCGTCCCGTGCGGCGACCAGCCCCATCTCGATGGCGGCGGGGCCGACGCCGACAAGGATGTTGCCGCAGGTCGGGCCGTAATCGACCAGCGCCTCCTCCACGGCCACCTGCGCAAAGAAGTAATCCACGTCGATCTCCGGCTCGGCGGAGCGCGACAGCATCGCCGTTTTCGTCGTCACCGCGACGCCGCCCCCCAGCCCGTCGATGTTGCGCGGATTGCCCGCGCCGACGACCTGGCACAGCACCTTGGCCAGTTGGTCACGATCCTCGGGCAAATCCTCGCGCCGGAAATAGGGCCCGCGCGAGGTGCCGCCGCGGAGAAACCAGAAGGGGATGGGGGTCTGCGTCATGCCTGTCGTCCTTCGATATGGGTGATGACGGCGCGCGTCATCGCCGCCGTGCCTGCCGTTCCGCCAAGATCGGCGGTGCGCGTGGCCGGGTCCGCCAGCGCGTGATCGAGCCCCGCGGTGATCGCCGCGGCAACGCCCGCATGGCCCAGATGTTCCATCAGCATCGCCACCGACCCGATGATCGAGGCCGGGTTGGCCCGGTCCTGCCCCGCGAGATCGGGGGCCGAGCCATGCTGCGCCTGCGCCACGGCATGCTCCGCCCCGTGGTTGAGCGAGGCCGCAAGTCCAAGCCCCCCCGACAGCTCCGAGGCGAGGTCCGACAGGATGTCGCCGAACATGTTGGTGGCCAGCACCACCTCGAACCGCGCGGGGTCGCGCACCATCAGCGCCGCGGCGGCGTCCACGATGACCTCCTCCACCGCGATGCCGGGGAAGCCCTCGGCCACCTCCCGCACCACGCGCAGGAACAGCCCGTCCGACATCCGCATCACGTTGGCCTTGTGGATCACCGCGACACGGGCGCGCCCCTGCCGGGCGGCCAGTTGAAACGCCGTCTCGGCAATCGCGCGCGAGCCGCTTTCCGTGATCTTCCGCATGGACAGCGCCACGCCCGGCACCGGGCAGAACTCGCCGCCGCCCTCGGCCATGTTGCGGTCGGCGTAGAACCCTTCGAGGTTCTCGCGCACGATCACCATGTCCACCGCCGCGCCCGTGGGCGTCGGCACCGCGGGGTGGCTGCGCGCGGGCCGGATGTTGGCGTGCAGCCCGAGCGTTTTCCGCAACACGCCCGAGGGGTTCAGCCCGCCCTCGGTCACCGGCGGATAGGCGTTGTGCGACACCGGCCCGAGGATCACGCCATCGGCCGCCCGCGCCGCCGCGATCACCGCCTCGGGGATCGTCGTGCCCGAAGCCTCCAGCGCGGCGAAACCGATCGCGCGCTCCTCCAGCCGCACCGCCACGCCCTCCGCCGCGCAGGCCGCTTCCAGCACGGCGCGCGCGGCGGCCACGATCTCCGGCCCGATCCCGTCGCCGGGCAGGCACAGAAGGCACAGGCTCATGTCAGGGGCCACGGAAGGCGCACGAACTCCTGCAGCAGACCCGGCGGGAAGTCGCGGCCGAGCGTCCCCGCCAGCACGCAGATCAGCGCGATGCCCGCCGCCGACAGCACCAGCGTCCGCGCCCAGCTCACCTGTGCCCGCAGCCGGAAGAAGGCGACGAGGAAGATCGCCAGCGCGATCACGAAACCGAAGAGCGCCGAGAGCGCCAGGAGCGCCGCGAACCAGCCCAGCGTCGACCACAGCCCGTGCGGCGCCTCCGCGTCCTCGCCCCCCTGCTCGTTGTCGGCGAAAAGCGCGTCGCCCTCGGGTGCCGCCCGCATCCGCATCAAGAGCACCGCGCAGCCGATCAGCGTCGCGATCCCGATGGTCAGCGGGAAGACCTTGTCGCCCGTGTAATCGATGGTCGAGGCGTTCCAGACCGTCGCCACGACATAGGCCGTGATCGCCAGCATGAAGACCACCGGCGCGCGCTTGGTGCCCGTGGGCGGCGTCTCGTTGCCCAGCACCTGCTTGCCCTGCTTCACGCCGATCCAGATCGAGATCACGGTCAGCGCGAGGATCGCCAGCACCAGCGGCGAGGCGACATAGTCGAGCATCCCCTCCATGCCGCCCCGGCGCAGCCGCGAGCCCGCGATCTGGTAGACCTGGTTGGCAAAGGCCTCGGCCTGCGCCGACAGCACGAAGCCGATCAGGAAGGCCGGGCGCGAGAACTCGAAGCGGCGCAGGAAGATGCCGATCATCCCCACCGCCATGAGCGCGGCCAGGTCGCCCAGCGACTGCCGCGACTGGAAGGCCGCGAAGGCGATGACCATGAAGAGGAAGGGCGCGACCAGCGTGAAGCGGATCGTCGTCAGCTTCGCGATGGGATTGGCAAGGAAGATGCACAGCCCCGCGCCCACGACATTGGCCAGCGCCAGCGACCAGACGATCGTGTAGGTGATGTCGAGGTTGTTGCGTACCATGTGCGGCCCCGGATCATAGCCCAGAAGCGCGATGCCGCCGAGGAACACGGCCATCGACCCCGAGCCGGGGATGCCGAAGATCAGCGTCGGCACCAGCCCGCCGCCTTCCTTGGCGTTGTTCGAGCTTTCCGGCCCGATCACGCCGCGGATATCGCCCTTGCCGAACTTGGATTTGTCCTTCGAGGATTGCACCGTGAAGCCATAGGCGATCCAGTCCACGACCGACCCGCCAAGGCCGGGGATCACGCCCACCAGCACCCCGATGGCCGAGCATTTCACCGACAGCCAGAAGTTGCGCCACCAGTCGCGCAGCCCGTCGAGCCAGCCGCGCCCGAGGTCGCCCGATTTGGAGATCGCGCGGTCCTGCCTGAGCAGGGCCACGATCTCGGGAATGGCGAAGATGCCCAGACCCACGATCACCAGGCTGAACCCGTCCAGCAGGTAGGGCATGTCATAGGTCGACATGCGCGGCGAGCCGCCCGCGCCGCCAAGCCCCACCGTGCCCAGCAACAGCCCCATCCCCGCCGCCACGACCCCCTTCAGCGGGATGCGCCCGGCAAGGATCGCCACCATCGACAGGCCCAGAAGCGTGATCGCCAGCATCGCGGGAATGTCGAAGGCCAGGATCAGCGGGCGCGCGATCAGGATGAAGGCCGTGAGCACCATCGCGCCCAGAAGCCCGCCGAACAGGGACGAGACGAAAGCCGCCGACAGCGCGCGCCCCGCCTCGCCCTTCTTCGACAGGGGAAAGCCGTCGAGCACCGTCGCCTGGCTGGCCGTCGAGCCGGGGATGCCCAGCAGCACGCTCGCGAAGGTGTCCGACGTGGGCACCACCGCGATGAGTCCCACCATCAGCGCCAGGCCTGCCACCGGGTCCATCCCGAAGATGAAGGGCAGAACGAGGCTCAGCCCCGCGATCCCGCCAAGGCCGGGGAACACGCCCACGGACAGGCCAAGAAGCACCCCGAGCACGAGAAAGGCGAACTGCTGCGGTTGGGCGATGAGGGCCAGCGCGTCCAGCAATGCCGGACCGGCCGTCGCGAAGAGCTCCATCTCGGTCTCCCCTGCTCGGAGGATGGATCAGGCCGTGGCCCGGCGGTGCACGCCGCGGGCCGGCCCGACGTCAGTGAACGGGAACCGGCCCGCCGCGACGGGCGGGCCGGTATCGGGCGCGGCTCAGTTGAGCGAGACGCCGTAGCTCTCTTCGAGCCAGTTGATGACGAAGCTGCGGGACTCCTCCGACACCTGCGTGCCGAGGCGGAAGGCCGCCTGCGCCGCGTTGCCGGTCATCTGCGGGTAGACGCCCAGTTCGGCCGCCGCCAGCTCCATGAAGTCGTCCCGCGCGATGATCTCGCGCAGCGCCGTCGTGTAGGTGTCGACCACCTCCTGCGGGGCGTTGCCCGGCAGGAAGATCATCTTCTGAGCCGGGAAGCCGGCGGTGAAGAAGGTCATCCAGGCATCCCATGCCTCGCCCTCGGTCTCGCAGGCGGGCGTCGCCTCGCAGACCTCTGCGAAGCTGGGGATGTCGGGGAAGGTCGGGTCGCGGACGATGTTGCCGTCGTCATCCAGTGCGCCCCAGCTCATCATCGGCACGGCCATGCCGCCATCGACCATCGGCTGAACCGAGCGGATGTAGGCCGAGGAGGTCTGGTAGTCGATGTTGGCCTCGCCCCGCTCGAACATCAGCCGCCCGTCGCCGCGGCCCTCGATCCCGAAGACCGGCTGCACGTCGAGGCCCAGCATCTCCCACGCCAGGTTCGGCACGAGGTCGAGGCCCGTCGCGCTCTGCGCGCCCCAGATGAACTCCTGCCCCTGCAGGCCGGTCGCATCGAGCCCGTCCATCATCGTCGCCATGTCGGTGGGCAGGTAGGCCACGCCGCCCGTGCCCGAGACCAGCACGACCTGCCAGTCGTTGTACTCGTAGCGCACGCGCGGATCGCCCAGCAGGTAGGGGAACTGCGTCGAGCCCGAGGTGCCGAAGATCAGCGTGCCGTCGGCGGTGTCCTGCTCCTGGAACCAGTTGGCACCGCTGGTCGAGCCCGCGCCGGGGCGGTAGCGCACCACGACGGTGGGGTTGCCCGGCAGGTGCTCGCTGAGAAGCGGCGCGAAGAAGTTGGCCCAGCGCGCCGAGCCGCCCGATTCCGAGAACGGGATCACGAATTCGACCGTCTGGCCCGACAGGTCGACCTGGGCCGAAGCGGTGCCGGCCAGAGCGGTGCTCGCAGCCAGGATGGCCGCAGCGCCGGCAACCCGGCGCGTCGTGTTCAGGATCATTGATTTACCTCCCTTTGGTGCCGGTCTCCTACTCCCTGAACCCGCGCCACCTCCCTGTGGTGCGGGCCACGTCCCGGCTTGATGCTCGTACCATGACCTGCCAACCTTGCGGCAAGCTTTCGCAAGGAAGATTGGCGCGGCATCCATGAGAATCGTTCTTGTCGAAGATAATCAAAGTCTTGCGCGCGGGATCACCTACAGGCTGCAGGATCTTGGACATGCCGTGGACCTGGTTTCGGACGGTCTGGCCGCAGAGGAGTTCCTGCGCGGCGGTGGCGGGGACATGGTGATTCTCGACATCAACCTGCCGCGCGTGGACGGTCTGACGCTCCTGCGGGCGATGCGTGCGCGCGGCGACGGGCGCCCGGTCCTCCTGCTCACCGCGCGGGCCGAGACGCATGACCGGGTCGAGGGGCTGGATGCCGGCGCCGACGACTACCTCGTCAAGCCCTTCGCCATGGCCGAGCTCGAGGCGCGGCTGCGCGCGCTCACCCGGCGCCGCGCCCATGATCATCGCCCGCTGCTCGGCCTAGGGCCGCTCGCGCTCGACCTCGCCGGGCGGCAGGTGACCATCGACGGCGCGGTGCAGGACCTGCCGCGCCGCGAGGTCGCCGTGCTCGAGTCGCTGATGCTGGCCGAGGGGCGCACGGTCTCCAAGGCGGACCTGCTCGACCATGTCTACGGCACCGGCGCAGATGTCGACGAAAGCGCGATCGAGGTGCATGTCTCGCGCCTGCGCAAGCGGCTGAAACCGCACGGCCTCCTGATCCGCGTGCGCCGCGGCATGGGCTACGCCATCGCGCTGGCCCAAGATGCGGCGCCGCCATGACGCTCCGCTCGCTGCGCGCGCGGCTCATGCTCATCATCCTCGTGCCGCTGGTGACGCTGGGCGCGCTGATCGGCCTCTGGCAGATCGAGCAGTCGCGCCGGACCGCCAAGGATGTCTTCGACCGCTCGCTTCTCACCACCGCGCTCGCCATCGTCGGCGACGTGGCGCGCTCGGGCGGCGACGCGATCTCGCTCACCACGCGCGATCTGCTGTCGAACACCTCCGGCGGGCCCGTGTTCTACCACGTCTACGCCCCCGACGGGGTCTATGTCACCGGCTTCACGCCGCCGCCCGTCACCCCCATCCGCGGGCTCAACGCCGCGCCCTCCGAGGGGGTGGAGTTCTTCGACGTCACCTACAACCGCCGGCCCGTCCGCGCGCTGCGCCTCTACGACGTGGCCACGCTCGACGGCATCTCCGGCACCTACACCTATACCGTCTGGCAGGAGATCGCGGTCCGCGACGCCTTCCTCGCCGAGCTGATCCGCGGCACCGTCCTGATCCTCGTCGTCATCCTCGGCACGCTCGCGCTCGTCGTCTGGTTCGGCGTCGTCATCGGTCTGCGCCCCCTCGTCGATCTCGAAGACGCCATCTCGCAACGCGGGCTCGACGATCTCTCGCCGATCCAGCGCCCCGTGCCAGCCGAGGTGAAGGGGCTCGTCCGCCGCCTCAACGCGCTCTTCGGGCAGGTGACGCAGGCCATGGACACGCAGCGCACGCTCATCTCCAACGCCGCGCACCAGCTTCGCAACCCCATCGCCGGCCTCCTCGCCATGGCCGAGGCCGTGCGCTCCGCCCCCGACGGCGACGCCGCCCGCGCCCGCGCCGAAGAGCTCGTCCGCTCCGCCCGCCACGCCAGCGACCTCGCCAACCGGCTCCTCACGCTCGAGCGCGTGCAATCCGACAGCGCCCCGCTCGACCTGTCGCGGATCGCCCTGACGGAGATGGTCGAGCATATTCTCGAGCTCCACCGCGACGAGGCCGAGGCGCGCGGCATCGCCCTTGTCGCCGACCTGCCGCGGCCTGCGCCGATCCTCAGCGCCGACCGGATGCTCCTGCGCGAGGCGCTGACCAATCTCGTCGACAACGCCCTCGTCCACGGCGGCCCCGACCTCAGCCGGATCGAGATCGCCGCCGCCCCCACCGACACGGGCTTCCGGATCGAGGTGCGCGACGATGGCCGCGGCATCGCCGCCGATCAGCACGACACCGTGCTCGCCCGTTTCGGACAGGCAGAGCCGGGCCCGGGGTCGGGCCTCGGCCTCTCCATCGCCGAGGCGGTGGTGGAACGCCATGGCGGCCGCCTGACCCTGGCCGACGCCGAGGGCGGCCTCAGCGTCGCGCTCGACCTGCCGGTCGCGCCTCAGCGCCCCACGGCATAAGCCTGCATCAGCCGCGGCGTCGCCGCGCCCTTGACCACCCCGTCAGGCCGCCGCGCCACCGCGCAAAGCCGCCCCGCGGCCCAGGGGGCCGAAACCTCGACCTTGTGTCCCTTCGCGCGCAACGACTCGATCGTCGCCTCGGGAAAGGCCGGTTCGACCAGCAGATGCCCCGGCTGCACCGCGCGCGGGAAGAAGCTCGACTGCAGATGCCCGGTATGGAACAGCGGCCCGTCGATCGCCTCCTGCAGGTTCATCCCGTGATGGATCAGCCTGAGCAGGAACGTCACCTGCCACTGGTCCTGCTGGTCGCCGCCGGGCGTGCCGAAGGCATAGGCCGTCCCGTCCGGCCCATGCGCCATCGACGGCGTCAGCGTCGTCCGCGGCCGCGCGCCGGGGGCGAGCGAGGTCGGCAACCCTTCGTCCAGCCAGAACATCTGCGCCCGCGTGTTCAGCGGCACCCCCAGCCCCGGAATGACCGGGTTCGACTTCAGCCACCCGCCCGAGGGCGTGGCCGCCACCATGTTCCCCCAGCGGTCGACCACGTCGATATGCACCGTGTCGCCCTTCTGGTTGATCAGGTGCTCCATCGTCGGCTCGCCCGCGCCCACGCCCGCCTCGGGCGTCCGCCGCGCCGCCCGGTCGAGGAAGGCCGCGACCTGGGCCTCCAGCCCCGCGATGGCACCCGGCCGCATGTCGAGGCTCGCGCGCTCCCCGATATCCGCCCGATGCGCCGCGTTGTGCGCATCCGACAGCAGCACGTCGACGGGGATGTCATGCAGCGCCGGGTCGCCGTAATAGCTTTCCCGGTCGGCGAAGGCGCGCTTCAGCGCCTCGGTGGTCAGGTGCACCATCTCCGGCCCCACCGGGTCGAGCGACGACAGGTCGTCGCCCGCAAGGATCTGGAGCACCTGCAACAGCGTGGGCCCCTGCGTCCAGGCCCCGCATTTCCACACCGTCCAGCCCGCGTGATCGACCGCCAGCGGCGCCTCGTATGTCGCCTCCCACCCGGCCATGTCCTGCCCGGTCAAGACGCCCTTGCGGCGCTCGCCCGTGGCGTCCAGCACGCAGGCCTCCCGCAGGTAATCGTCGATGGCCTCGGCCACGAAGCCCTGCGCATGCGCCCGCCGCGCCGCCTCGATCTGCGCCTCGCGGCCCGGCCCGGCGGCCTCGCCCTCGGCGACCAGCCGCCGCCACATGGCGGCGCAATCGGGGTTGCAGAACAGCTCCCCCGCCTTGGGCGGTTGATCGCCGGGCAGCCAGACCGGGGCCGAGGTCGGCCATTCCTGCCGGAACACATCGGCCAGCCCCGCGATGGCATTCGCCACGGCGGGCAGCATCGGGTGGCCATGCGCGGCGTAGTGGATCGCGGGCGCCAGCACCTCCGACAAAGGCAGCCGCCCGTGATCGCGCAATAGCACCATCCAGGCGTCGAACTGCCCCGGCGTGACGGTCGCAAGCAGCCCCGAACCGGGGATGATCTCCAGCCCCTCGGCGCGGTAATGCGCGATCGTCGCCCCCGCGGGCGCGACCCCCTGGCCGCAGATCACCACGGGCGTCTCGGCCCCTGCGGGCCGCACCAATATCGGCACATCGCCAAGCGGCCCGTTAAGATGCGGCTCCACCACGTTCAGCACGAAGCCCGCCGCGACCGCGGCATCCGCCGCCGTCCCGCCGGCCTCCAGCATCCGCATGGCCGACTGGCTCGCCAGCCAATGCGTCGTCGAGACCATCCCGAAGGTGCCCAGCAACTCGGGCCGTGTCGTAAAGCTCATTCCCCTGCCTCCCTGTCCCTGTCCCGCCGCTCCCGCAGCCGCATCAGCCGCGCGACAAGGGGCGCGCCCGAGATGACCAGCAGCACCCGCGTCAGGTGATGGACGATGATGTAGCCCAGATCGGCGCCGACGATAATGGCCAGGACCGTCATTTCCGCCTGCCCGCCGGGCGCGAAGGCAAGGAACCCGTCCACCGCGGGCGCCAGCCCGAAGAGCACCACCACCTCGGTGAAGAGCGCCGCCAGCCCCGCCAGCATCAGAACGAAGATCACCCCGGCCGACACGTCGCGCCGGATCTCGTGCAGCGTGACGCCCACGTAGCCCACGCCGATCCCGATCCCGATCATGAACTGCGCCACGAGAATCGCCTCGGCGGGCGGGCGGTAATGGATCACATCCGTCAGCGACAGCGCGCCCGTCACGATCATCGGCCCAAGGATCGACGCCCCGAACAGCCCGATCTTCTCGCCGCCCTTCCAGCCGATCAGCGCCGCGGCGACCATGATCGCCATCTCGTGCAAGGGCAGCTCTGCCGCGGGCGCGCCGATCGGGTTGTCCAGCGTCACCCCGAAGCCCATCGTCAGGATCAGGGGCGCGACCGTCACGATGATCAGCACGCGCGTCGCGTGGATCAGCGACAGCGCCCGCACGTCGGCCCCCGCCTCCTGCCCGAAGATCACCATATCCTGCAATCCGCCCGGCATGGCGGCATACCAGCTTGTCGCCCAGTCGAACCTGTAGACCTTGCGGAAAAAGGGCACGCCCACCAGCCCGATCACCGCCACGTAAAGCGGGATCAGCGCGACCGAGGCCGCCATCTGCGGCACCCGCGCCACCACCTCGGGCGTCAGCGACGCGCCCACCGCCACCCCCAGGATCGTCCGCGCCGCCACCGACACCTGCCCCAGCCCCTTCAACGGCGCGCCCGCCAGCGCCGCCAGCAGGCAGGCCGCCAGCGGGCCGAACAGGAAGGGCAGGGGAAGCGACAGCACCCAGAACACGCCCGTGCCCAGCAGGGCCAGCCCCAGCGTCAGGGCGCGGCGTTGGCGAAGGGTCAGCGGTGTCGTGAACATGGGGCAGAGTCTCCGGGGTCTTGCATATGCCTGTATCCAGCCGTATGCAATCCCGAACAACGGGACCGCCATGCCACAAGACAGCACCCAGACCGACGCCTCGCAGGGCCACGACGCCTACACCCGGCTTCTCACCGAGATCCGGCACGGCCGCCTGTCGCCCGGCGACCGCCTGACCGAGACCGATCTCGCCACCCGCCTCGGCACCTCCCGCACCCCAGTGCGCGAGGCGATCCGCCTTCTCGAGGCCGACGGCCTCGTCACCCACACGCCGCGCGTCGGCGCGGTCATCCGGCAACTGGATTACGCCGAGATCACCGAGCTTTACGAGATGCGCGGCGTGCTCGAAGGCACCGCCGCCCGCTTCGCCGCCCGCGCGGCCTACCCGTCGGAGATCGACGAGATGGCCGCGATCAACGCCGAGATGGCCGCGGCCCTCTCGGACGTCGACCGCCTCTACGAGGCCAACCGCCAGTTCCACGACATCCTCCGCAACGCCGCCCGCAACCGCTTCCTCCTGCGCGCGGTCGAGGCGGTGCAGAAGACCCTCCTCATCCTCGGCCCCTCCACGATGGAGGAGGGCACCCGCGCCGAGGCCGCCGTCGCCGAGCATGCCCGCCTGATCGACGCGCTCCGCGCCCGCGACGGCGACGAAGCCGAGGCCGCGATGCGCGCCCATATCGAGGCCGCCCACCGCGCCCGCCAGCGCCAGTTGAGACAGGGGAGAGAGACATGACCGCCCTCGACGCCCAGCCTTGGGATCTCGTCATCGTCGGCGGCGGCAACGCCGCGCTTTGCGCCGCCATCGAGGCCGCCGAGGCGGGCCTCAAGCCCCTCATCCTCGAGGCCGCCCCGAAACCCTACCGCGGCGGCAACTCCCGCCACACCCGCAACTTCCGCTGCATGCACCGCGGCCCGCTCTCGGTGCTGACGGGCAGCTACGAGGAAGACGAATATTTCGACGACCTGATCCGCGTCACCAAGGGCGAAACCGACGAGGCGCTCGCCCGCATGACCATCCGCACCTCGGAAGACTGCCTTCCCTGGATGGAGGCCCACGGCGTCGCCTTCCAGCCCTCCCTCTCCGGCACGCTCTCGCTCAGCCGCACCAACGCCTTCTTCCTCGGCGGCGGCAAGGCGCTGGTGAACGCCTATTACAACACCGCCGAAGACCTCGGCGTGACCGTCGCCTACGAGGCCGAAGTCACCCAAATCCACGTCACCGGCCCCCGCTTCGAGGGCGTCACCGCGAAAATCGCAGGCCACGAAACAAGAATCGAAGGCCGCGGCCTGATCCTCGCCTCCGGCGGCTTCCAGGCCGATCTCGACTGGCTCGCCCGCGCCTGGGGCCCCGCCGCGCGCAACTTCCTGATCCGCGGCACCCCCTACAACCGCGGCGTGCCGCTGAAGGCGATGCTCGACCACGGCGCCGACAGCGTCGGCGACCCCACCCAATGCCACGCCGTCGCCATCGACGGGCGCGCCGCGAAATTCGACGGCGGCATCGTCACAAGGCTCGACTGCGTGCCCTTCTCCATCGTGGTGAACCAGAACGGCGAGCGCTTCTACGACGAGGGCGAGGATGTCTGGCCCAAACGCTACGCGATCTGGGGCCGCCTCGTCGCCGCCCAGCCCGAACAGGTCGCCTATTCCATCATCGACGCGAAATCGCGCGAGCTTTTCATGCCCTCGGTCTACCCCCCGGTCGAGGCCGACACGCTCGACGGCCTCGCCCAGAAACTCGGCCTTCCCGGCACGAAGCTCCGCGAGACGGTCGAGGCCTTCAACGCCGCCTGCCGCGACGGTGACTTCCACCCCACGGAACTCGACGGCCTCGCCACCGAGGGGCTGACGCCCCCGAAAACCAACTGGGCCAGGCCGATCACCGAGCCGCCCTTCTACGGCTACTCGCTCCGCCCCGGCGTGACCTTCACCTATCTCGGCCTCAAGGTCGACGAAACCGCCCGCGTCGCAGGCCCCGCGGGGCGCTTCGACAACATCTGGGCCGCGGGCGAGATCATGGCCGGCTCCATCCTCGGCCAGGGCTATCTCGCAGGCTTCGGCATGACCATCGGCACCGTCTTCGGACGCATCGCGGGGCAGGAGGCCGCCGCCCATGTTTGACCGTATCGAAAACGGGCCCCCCAAGCTCACCGCCACCGACGAGGCCCGCCGACAGGTCGAGATCTGCAACGCATGCCGCTATTGCGAGGGCTATTGCGCCGTCTTCCCCTCGGCCTTCTCGCAACGCGCCTTTTCCGACGGCGACATCACCCAGCTCGCCAGCCTCTGCCACAACTGCCGCGGCTGCTACTACGCCTGCCAGTATACCGAGCCGCACGAGTTCGCCCTGAACCTGCCCCGCGCGCTGGCCGAGGTCCGCGTCGAAAGCTGGGACCGTTTCGCATGGCCCGGCGGCTTCGCCCGCCTCTTCCAACGCTCCGGCGGCGCGCTGGCGCTCATGCTCGTCCTCGGCATCGCGGCGCTCTTCTGGGCGCTGACCGCCCTTGCGCCCTCAGGCGGCGAAGGTTTCTACGCCTACCTGTCGCATACCGCCATGGTCGCCATCTTCGCCCCCGCCTTCCTCCTGCCGCTCGCCGCCATCGCCATCGGCCTCCACCGCTACTGGGCCGAGGTCGGCGGAGAGCGCATCCGCTGGCCGCACCTGAAAGCCGCCTGCGCCGATGCAGCCACGATGCGGAACCTCTCGGGCGGCGCGGCCGAGGGCTGCAATTTCGAGAAGGGCGACCGCTACTCGCAGGCCCGCCGCCACGCGCATCAGGCGGTGTTCTGGGGCTTCCTGCTGTGCTTCGCCGCCACCTCCTCGGGCACGGTCCTGCATTATGTCTTCGACATGCAGGCCCCCTATGGCCTCTTCAGCCTGCCCAAGCTGCTCGGCCTGCCCGGTGGCGTCCTGCTCACCATCGGCGCAATCGGCCTCATCGCACTGAAATTCAAGGCCGACGCCCATCTCGGCGCGCCCGAGGTCTGGGGCGGAGAGGTCGCCTTCACGGCCCTCCTCGGCCTCACCGGCCTCACCGGCCTGCTCCTCTACGCCGCCACCGGCACGGCGCTTGTCGCGCCGCTTCTGGCGCTGCACCTCGGCACGGTCCTCGCCTTCTTCCTGACCACGCCCTATTCCAAGATGGTCCACGGCTTCTACCGCATGGCGGCCCTGATCCGGGATGCACAGCGAAAGCAAGGTTAAGGCGCGGGAAACACCAGCCCGTCCATCAGCTTGCGCGCCGTCCGGACCGTGCCCGCCCCGGTGATGGCGCCGCGCGCGTCCCGCTCGACCACCACCTCGGCGGCGCCCGTCGGGTGCTCCACCCGGAACACCCCGTCCCCGGGCAGCACGGCCAGCGCCGCCGCAGGCCCGTCCTCCAACCCGCAGGCCGCCGCCACGCTGACCGCGGCGAAGACCCCGATGGAGGCATGGCAGCGATGCGGAATGAAACTCCGCGTCGAGATCGCGCCGCCCGCCATGGCCCGGCTGACCAGCGTCATCTTCGGCACGCTCTTCTCCGCCACATCGCCCAGCCCCATCATCGGCCCGGCCTCCAGCCGGATCGCCTCCAGCCGCGCCTTCAGCCCCGCATCCGCATCGAGCGCCGCGCGCTCCTCGGTCCCCGTGATCCCGAGATCCTCCGCCGCCATCACGACAATCGGCATCCCCATGTCGATCAGCGTGCAGTCGACGCCCCCGATCCGGTCCACCGCGCGCCCCGTGGGCAGCATCGCCCCCCCGGTCATCGACCCCGCCAGCCCGCTGAACATCAAGGGCACCGCCGCATGTGTGCCCGGCACCCCGTCGATGGACGCAGTCCCCTCGTAACTCACCCGCCCGCCGGGCGTGGCGACGCGCGCCAGGGCGACCTCGCCCGTGTTCACCATGTGGATGCGCACCGGCGTTTCGCCGTCTTGGGCGGCGACCAGCCCCCGCTCGATTGCCGCCGGGCCGACACCGGCCAGGATATTCCCGCAGCCCTGTGCGTCCGAGACGCGGGCTTCGTCGACGAAGACCTGCAGGAACAGGTAATCCACATCCGCATCCGCCCGGCTCGGCGGCGACAGCACCGCGACCTTCGAGGTCAGCGGATCACCCCCCCCGATCCCATCGATCTGGCGGGGGTCGGGGCTTCCCATGATCCTCATAAGAAACGCGTCACGCGCGCCCGGATCGCCCGGCAGATCGCGCGCCAGGAAATACGCCCCCTTCGACGTGCCCCCCCGCATCCAGAGACAAGGAATGCCCTCCGTCATGTCTGCGCGCCCGTATGCACGCGATGTGTACGGGGTGTGTACGCGGTGTGACTACTCATAGCGCAGCCCCTTCTCCGCCAGCCGCCCCCGCATGTCGTAGATGTCGAGCCCCAGCTCTCCGGCGGCCAGCCGCGCCCGCTTCCCCTCTTCCACCGCCATGCGCTGTTCCGCCCGCGCCAGCACCGCGCGCGCCTCGCCCAAGGGCACCACGCAGACCCCGTCGTCATCGGCCACGATGATATCGCCGGGGTTGACCAGCGCCCCCCCGCAGACCACCGGCACATTGACCGAGCCGACCGTCTCCTTCACCGTGCCCTGCGCGCTAACCCATTGCGACCAGACGGGAAATCCCATCGCCCGCAACTCGCGCGTGTCCCTGACACCGCCCGAGGTCACCAGCCCCCGGCAGCCCCGCGCCATGGCCGAGGTCGCCAGCAGGTCGCCGAAATACCCGTCCGAACACGGGCTTGTCGGCGCCAGCACGAGGATATCCCCCTCCCGCAGCTGCTCGATGGCGACATGCACCATCCAGTTGTCGCCGGGCGGCGCGGATATGGTCACGGCGGACCCCGCCAGCCCCATATCCTGTTGAATGGGCCGGATCCCAGGCCCCATCAGCCCCCGCCGCCCCATCGCCTCATGCACCGTGGCGACGCCCGCTTTACCAAGCTTTTCAACGACTTCCGCATCCGCCCGCGGCACATCCGTCACCACCACACCCATCGCTTATCCCCCCTCACAGGTTGTCCACGCAGCGCGGAAAGACGCTCTCGAACCCTTCCGCGTAGCGGCAATCCCGCCCCCCGGCCTGCCCGCCCGAGTTGCGCTTGAAATGATTGGCCCGCTGCTGGGCCACGCGGGTGTAATAGTCCCACAGGTGAACCTGCCCGTTCATGCATTCCATCGCCGCGCGCTTCTTCTCCCAGACCGGCGTAACATCCAGGAAAACATCGGGTTTCCAGCCCATCTGCTCGGTCTGGTGCGGCTCGAACAGGTAGAGCTGCGGCGCCCCCAGCACCGTTTCGCCGGGGTTGTGCCCCCAGGCCTGCGCGATCATCCGCGCCTCGAGCGCGACCTGGGTCATGTACATGTGATCGGTGTTGTAGGGGTCGTAGCGGCTGTGGCTCATCATCCAGCCGGGCTGCACCTTGCGGATCAGGTCCACCAGCCGGAACTTGTCGTCCTGCGCCAGGTGCAGCGGGTAATCCCCGAGGTCGAAGCACACCAGCTCATGCACCCCCAGCACCTCCGCCGCCGCCTCGGCTTCGGACCGGCGCGCCGCCTTCACCTCCTCCAGCGTCTTGCCCTCCTTCCACAGCCGCGCACTCTCGCCGCGCTCGCCGAAGGACAGGCAGGCCACCGTCACCTCCACCCCCATCTCCGCATGCAGCGCGATCGCGCCCCCGCAGCGCCAGACGAAATCGGCGGCATGCGCCGAGATGATCAGCGCACTCTTTCCATCGCTCATGTGCATCTCCCGTACAGACGCCCTGAAATCACAAGAAATGCTGGGCGAATGCAAATCCGAAGCGCGTGCCAGGCCATAAGATTTCGCTATAAGCGCTTTTCAACCGCCGGTCTTTCGCGCACCCTGTCCCCAGAAGGGCAGGAGGATCAGATGACCGAAACACAGCACCCGCAGCGCCTCGCCTTCATCGGCTTCGGAGAGGCCGCGCGCGCCTTCCTCGCCGGCTGGGCCGACCGCCGCCCGGCCGCCGTCACCGCCTATGACCGCAAGACCGACGCCGGGGACACCGCCGCCGCGATGCGCGCGGCCTATGCCGACCACGCCGTCGACGGCGCCGCCACGGCCGCTCAGGCCGTCGCGCAGGCCGACACCGTCTTCTGCACCGTCACCGCCGACCAGGCCCGCGTCGCGGCGGAGGAGGCCGCCCTGAACCTCGCCCCCGGAACCCTCTGGTTCGACTGCAATTCCTGCGCCCCCGGCACCAAGACACAGGCCGCCGCGATCATCGAGGGGGCAGGGGGGCGCTACGTCGACGTGGCCGTCATGTCCCCCGTCCACCCCAGGCGCCACCACGCGCCCCTTCTCGTCTCCGGCCCCTGGGCCGAGACGGGCGCGGCCCGGCTTCAGACCCTCGACATGCGCCCCCGCGTCGTCGGCCCCGAGGTCGGGCAGGCCTCCTCGATCAAGATGCTGCGCTCGGTGATGATCAAGGGGCTCGAGGCGCTGACCGCCGAGTGTTTCCTCGCCGCCCGCCGCGCCGGTGTCTCGGACCAGGTCATCGCCTCGCTCGAGGCCTCCGACCCCGAGATCGCCTGGCGCGCGCGCGGCGCCTACAATCTCGAGCGGATGCTCGTCCATGGCGCGCGCCGCGCCGCCGAGATGCGCGAGGTCGCCCTGACGGTCGAGGCGCTGGGCCTGTCGCCGGGCCTCAGCCGCGCCACCGCGGCGTGGCAGGAGAGCCTCGCCGGGCTGGCCGGCGCGGGCGACGATCCCGATCTCGACACGCTGCTCGACCGCGTGCTCGCACGGCTATGATCCCCCGCAATCTCAGGCACTTCCGGCTCTTTCTTCACGTCGCGGACGGTCATGGCGTCACCGACGCCGCGCGCCGTCTCGGCGTGACCCAGCCCGCCGTGACCCAGGCGCTTGCGACCCTCGAGCGCGCCGCCGCAGCCCCGCTGTTCGACCGGACGCCGCAGGGCCTGTTCCTCACGGAGCGGGGCGAGACCCTCGCCCTTCGCCTGCGCCGCGCGATGGGTCCGCTCGACGCGGCGCTCGCCGCCCTGTCCCCCCGGCTCCTCCGCACGGCCACGGC
>WVSO01000066.1 GCA_015689745.1 Rhodobacterales bacterium HKCCSP123
GAGGCCGTGGCCGAGATGACGGCCGCGGGGCTCTCGGCCGAGGGCCACGCGCTCGACGTGACCGACCGGGCCGCCGTGGCGGCGCTGCTCGACGCGGTGGGGCCGGTCGATGTCCTGTGCAATTCCGCGGGCCTTGCCCGCCATTCCCCGGCGCTCCAAACGCAGGAAGAAGATTACGACGCGGTGATGGAGATCAACGTCAAGGCCGCCTATTTCCTGGCCCAGGCCGTCGCCGCGCGGATGGAGGGGGGGGGCGCGATCCTCCAGGTCTCCAGCCAGATGGGCCATGTCGGCGGCATCGACCGCGCGGTCTATTGCGCCTCGAAACATGCGCTCGAGGGCATGACCAAGGCGATGGCCATCGAATGGGGGCCGCGGGCGATCCGGGTCAACACGATCTGCCCGACCTTCGTCATGACCGAGCTCAGCAAACCCACCTTCGCCGATCCTGACAAGCGCGCCTGGATCATGTCCAAGATCAAGCTGCCCCGCGTGGCCGAGGTCGAGGATATCATGGGCGCGGTCGTCTTCCTTGCCTCGGACGCCGCGGCGATGGTGACGGGAACGGCCCTGTTGATCGACGGCGGTTGGACGGCCGACTGAGCCGTTTGCGGGCCTGTGGATCAACCGGGGGATAGATCTGATATCTGCAGGGAATCCGCCGGTCTGCGGCCAGTTCTCGCGTCAGAAGCCGGATTTGTGAAATCACGCCTGTCCGGCGTCGCGCGGCAGGATCTCCGGCTCGGCCACGGGTGCGCCGCTGTCGGCGTCGAAGAAGGGTGTCGCCCGCCAGGCCCCCGAAAGCCGCGCCCGTAGCGCGCGCTTCACGAGGCGCGCCCCCACGCTCAGCCCGCCCTTGTGGCGGCTCTTGCCGCCTGGGGTTTCGATGAAGCCATGGGCGATCACCGGCCCCAGCGCGGCGGCGCTGTCGAGTCGCGAGACCAGCACGCCGACGAAGGGCAGCCTCGGCCCGTTCAGCGTGTTGAACATTGGCGTCCCGCAGCACCCTGCGACCCAGCGGTTCAATCCACTCGGGCTGAGCCGGGCCAGGTGCAGGTGCTCCGCCCCGATCTCGATCATCACCCGGTCCGGTGTCGTCTGCCACAGCGCGACGCCCTGCTCACGGTCGCCCGCCCCGCCAAAGGCGCGGTCGGCGCGCGCGCAATCGGCGCAATGGCAGACGAGATGCGTGCCTTCACCGGGGTCGATCCCGACAAGGCGCCCGGTGAGCGCGCCGCAGCGGCAGGAAAAACGCGCCTCGGCCAAGGCCGGTCAACCCACGACGCGGACCGGCACCTTCGGCACGCCGCAGTTGGCATCGATGAAATCCAGCACCAGCGGGCGGATCTTGTCGCGCCAGGATTTGCCGGCGAAGATGCCGTAATGCCCGGCGTTCGGTTCGAGATAGCTGGCTTTCTTCTCGTCCGGCAGGCCGGTGCAGAGGGCAAGTGCCGCGACACATTGGCCCGGGGCCGAGATGTCGTCCTTTCCGCCCTCGACGGTCTTGACCGCCACCGTCGTGATCTTGCCGATATCCACCTGCTTGCCGTCCACGGTGAAGCGGTTCTGCGCGATCTCGAGCCCCTTGAAGATGCGTTCGACGGTCGAGAGGTAGAACTCGGCCGTCATGTCCATCACGGCGAGGTATTCGTCGTAGAACTTGTTGTGCTTGTCATGGTCGCTGGCCTCGCCCTTGGCGACGCGCAACACCTGGTCCAGGAAGGCCTTGGCGTGCTTCTCGGCGTTCATCGCCATGAAGGACGACAGCTGCTGCAGCCCCGGGTACACCATCCGGCCCGCGCCCGCGTATTTGAAGCCGACGCGCTGGACCACGAATTTCTCGAGCTGGCCCATCGTCACGCGGTTGCCGAAATCGGTCACGTCGGTGGCCGCGGCGTCCGGATCGATCGGCCCGCCGATCAGCGTCAGCGTGCGCGGTTGTGCCTCGGGGTCCTCCTCGGCCAGGTAGGCGGTCGCGGCCAGCGCCAGCGGCGCGGGCTGGCAGACGGCGATCACATGGGTGTCGGGGCCCATCGCCTTGAGGAAATCGACGAGGTAGAGGGTGTAATCCTCGATGTCGAACTTGCCCTCGCTGACGGGAATGTCACGCGCGTTGTGCCAATCGGTGATGTAGACGTCACAATCGGGCAGCAGGCTGAGCACCGTCGAGCGCAGGAGAGTCGCGTAATGCCCCGACATGGGCGCCACCAGAAGCACCTTTCGCCCCGTGGGGGCACGGCCCTGCACCTTGAAGCGGATCAGGTCGCCGAAGGGGCGCGGCACCACCCGTTCGATGGACACGATGTGGTCGCGCCCGTCATCGGCCGGGATCGAGTAGATGCCCCAGTCGGGTTTCGCGGCCATCCGGGCGAAGCTGCGCTCGGTGACCTCGCCCCATGCGCGGGTCATCTGGATCATCGGATTCGCGAAGAGACCAAGCTGCGGATAGGAACACATGGCCCGCGCGGTCGATCCCATCCATTGATTGGTCACGCGCATGGATTCCATGAAATCATAGGTGAGCATGTAGCGCATCGACGTCTCCTGCCTGATGGTCCGAGGCGCGGGCGCGGCCCCGGATCAATTCGTCGCTTTGCCCCCTCACCTTGGCGCAGCTAGGGTGTTGTTGGACGAGTTGCGAGGTAAAATCAAGGTGGCACGCGACGACACGGAGGAGAGCGCAGTGGGTGAGAACCTCGAGCGGCTGAACGAGAACCTTGCGAAGATCGAGGATCTGTCCAAGCGCCTCGTTGCGGCGCTCAGCGCGCGCAAGTCCGGCGACGCGGGCCTCGAGGGGCCCGGGCAGGACCTCATGATGAAGGCCGGCATGGCCATGTGGCAGGAGGCGCTGACCAACCCGGCCAAGATGATGGAGCGCCAGGTCCAGTACTGGGGCCAGGCGCTGACGCATTACATGGACGTCCAGAAGGAACTGGCGCAGGGCCACCTGACCCTGGAAGAGGCCGAGGACATCCCCGGCGACAAGCGCTTTTCCAATCCGCTGTGGAAGACCCACCCCTATTTCAACTTCGTCAAGAACCAGTACCTCATCTCGGCCGAGGCGATGCAGAAGGCCGTGGCCGACCTCGAGGGGCTCAGCCCGCGCGACAAGAAGCGGGTGGAGTTCTTCGCGGGCCAGATGATCGACCTCTTCTCGCCCACCAACTATCTCGCGACCAACCCCGACGCGCTCGAGAAGGCCGTCGAGACCGAGGGCGCAAGCCTCGTGAAGGGCCTCGAGAACCTCGTGCGCGACCTCGAGGCGCGCCACGGCGAGATCCTTCCCGTGCTCGCCGATCCCAACGCCTTCACCGTGGGAGAAAACCTTGCGACCGCCAAGGGGTCCGTCGTCTACCGCAACGAGATGATGGAGCTGATCCAGTACGCCCCCACGACCGAACAGGTCCACAAGACCCCGCTCATCGTCTTCCCGCCCTGGATCAACAAGTACTACATCCTCGATCTCAAGCCGCAGAACTCGCTGATCCAGTGGATCGTCGATCAAGGCTACACGCTCTTCGTCGTCAGCTGGAAGAACCCCGACGCCAGCTACTCCGAGACCGGCTTCGAGACCTACATCGAACAGGGCTACCTGAAGGCGATCGACGTCGCCTGCGAGATCACCGGCGAGACACAGGTCAACGCCGTCGGCTACTGCGTCGCGGGCACCACGCTGGCGCTCACCCTCGCGCTCAAGGCCAAGCGCGGGCAGAGCCGCGTGAAGTCGGCGACCTTCTTCACCACGCTCACCGATTTCACCGACCAGGGCGAGTTCACGCCCTTCCTCGACGATGATTTCGTCGACGCGATCGAGCGGCAGGTGGACGCAGAGGGCTATCTCGACAGCTACTACATGTCCAAGACCTTCAGCTATCTCCGCGCCAAGGACCTGGTCTACGGCCCCGCCGTGCGCAGCTACATGATGGGCGAGGCGCCGCCGGCTTTCGACCTGCTCTACTGGAACGGCGACTCGACCAACCTGCCCGGCAAGATGACGGTGCAGTACCTGCGCGGCCTCTGCCAGGCCAACGGTTTCGCCGGGGACGGGTTCGAGCTGATGGGCGAGCGGCTGCATGTCTCGGACGTGACGCTGCCGATCTGCGCCGTCGCCTGCGAGACCGATCACATCGCCGCCTGGAAGGACAGTTTCCGCGGCATGGTGCAGATGGGATCGAAGGACAAGACCTTCATCCTGTCGGAGTCGGGCCACATCGCCGGCATCGTGAATCCGCCCTCGAAGAAGAAATACGGCCATTGGCGCGGCCCCGAGGTGATCGGCACGCCGGCGGCCTGGAAAGAGGCGGCGACCTACCACGAAGGGTCCTGGTGGCCCCATTGGGACGACTGGCTCTCCAAGCGGTCGGGCGCGATGATTCCGGCCCGCGAGCCGGGCTCGAACGGCTTTCCGGTGCTATGCGCGGCCCCCGGAACCTACGTCGCGGAAAGCGTAAGCGGCTGATCCTCAATACAATCTGCGGGCTATGCTGCAGTGCAGAATAATTCTTGACATTCTGCACTGCAGCATGCATATATTTCGCATATGCAGAGAGCCCCGGTCATGGGGCGCAAATCCCGGAGAAGACCAATGGCCGCAGCCAAGACCACCGATTTCACCAAGATGATGTCCGACATGATGGGCGCGTTCCCGATGGACATGACCGCCATGAACGACGCGTTCAAATCCTCCGCCGCAATGGGCGAGAAGATGTCGAAAGTCGCCCTCGACGCCGCAGAGAAGTCGACCGACCTCTCGGCCAAGTGGACCAAGGACACCCTCGCCAAGCTCGGCGACGTGGCGTCGGTCAAGGCCGAGCCCACCGACTACACCAAGGCGATGACCGATTTCGCATCGGCCCAGGCCGAGATGGCCGCCGAGAACATGGCCGCCTTCGCCGAGATCGCGAAGAAGGTCCAGATGGAAACCGTCGAGCTGATGATGGCCGCCGGCAAGGAAGCCACCGAAGAGGCGACCGCAGCCGTCAAGAAGGCCACCGCCGAGGTGACCACCGCCGCCAAGAAGGCCGCCGCGAAGTAATCGCGCCGACCCACGGCACGGATTTCGTGCCGGTGTCCTCCCCACCGGCATGAATACCAGAAGGGCGAGCTTCCTCCCGGCTCGCCCTTCGTGTTTTCTGCCACTGCACATTGAATTTGCATTTCCCGCCCATAGGCGTAGGCTGATGCGTGCTGCACTGCGGGAAGGGAGTGAAGGCATGGCCGACCAGGGCGAACCGCTTCTGATCAAGCGGTATGCGAGCCGCAGGCTCTACAACACCGAAACCTCGGATTACGTCACGCTCGAGGATATCGCGGGCTTCATCCGCGCCGGGCGCGACGTCAAGATCGTCGACCTGAAATCCGGCGACGACCTGACGCGCCAGTATCTCCTGCAGATCATCGCCGAGCACGAAAGCCGCGGCGAGACCATCCTGCCGATCACGGTGCTGACCGATCTCGTGCGCAGCTACTCGACCCAGACCGGGTCCGTCGTGCCCGATTTCCTCGCCATGTCCTTCGACATGCTGAAGCAGGGTCAGTCGAAGATGATGGAGAACATGACCGCCATGAACCCGATGGCCAAGATGCCCGGGTTCGAGGCCATGCGTGCCCAGCAGGAGGCCTTCCTCAAGGCGATGACCGGCGGTATCTCGGCCCAGTGGTCGGGCCCCGGTCCCGAGGCCGATGCCGACGCGGGCGAGAAATCGGCGACCGAGGAACTGGACGACATCAAGCGCCAGCTCGCCGAGCTGCAATCGAAACTCAGCAAGATGTAAGACCGAAAGCGCCCGCCCCTTGTTCCGTACCAGTGTCGTCCTGTTCTCCGCCCTTCCGCTGCTGGCCGGCTGCGCTCTCATCGGGGCAGAGCGCCGCGCCTCGTCGCCCCCCGATCCGTCCGAGGCCGTCTACCGCGCCGCCTTGGCCGATCTCTCCGACTGCGTGATCGCCCCCGATCCGGTCATCGCAACCCGCCTGGCCGGGGCCGCGGCCAGCCTTCAGGCCGAGACGCGCCCGACCAATCCCGATCACTTCTACATGACCGACCGCGTAACGGCGGCGGCCGCCCATTGCGCCGGGGCCCTTGCCCGTTAACCCCGCATCAAGGTTAACGCGCGCCCCCTGCTTCTCCGTTTCACAAATATCCCGGGGGGAGTCGCCGAAGGCGACAGGGGGGCAGAGCCCCCCACTGTCCCGCACCCTCCGCCGCCGCTCCCTCAGGCCACTTCGGCGAAGACCTGTTTCAGCGCCGCATCGAGCTTCTCGAACATCTCGTCCATCTGCGCATCCGTGATCGTGAAGGGCGGGCAGAGCACCACCGACTGCCCCAGCGGGCGGCAGATCAGCCCGTGATCGGTGCAGGTGTTGGCGATCCGCTCGCTGACCGACAGCGTTCCGTCGAAGGGCACCTTGCCCTCGCGGTCCTTGACCGCCTCGAGCGCCCACATGTAGCCCACGCCGCGCAGCTCGCCGATGTTGGGATGCTCCGCGATCCGCCGTAGCCCCGCCTCCATCCGGCCCGCGCCGTCGCGCACCATCTCGAGAAGCCCCTCCTCCAGCACCACGTCGATGGCCTTCAGCGCCACCGCGCAGCCGACCGGGTGGCCGCTGGCGGTGAAGCCGTGCGGGAACTCCTCGATCGGGTCGATCGCGGCCTGCAACCGGTCGGTCAGCTCGGGGCCCAGGATCACCGCCCCCATCGGGAAATACCCCGCCGTCAGCGCCTTGGACGAAATGATGGCATCGGGCACGAACTCATAGGTCTCGCAGCCCCAGGTGTTCCCCGTCCGCCCGAAGCCGCAGATCACCTCGTCCGAGATGAGCGGAATGCCATGCTTGCGGAGAATGGGCTGGATCGCCTGGAAATACCCCGCCGAGGGCGGGATGACTCCGCCCGCCCCCATGACCGGCTCGGCGAAGAAGCCGGCGATGGTGTCCGCGCCTTCGCGCGCGATGACCTCTTCCAGCTCGGCGGCCAGCCGTGCGGTGAACTCGGCCTCGCTCTCGCCCGCCTCGCCGTAACGCCAGTAATGCGGGCAGGTCAGGTGGATGAACCCCGGCAGGGGCAGGCCGAAGACCGAGTTGTAGGGCTTGCCCGTCATCGAGGCCGAGATCGCGGTGACCCCGTGATAGCCGTTCCACCGCGTCAGGATCTTGCGGCGCTGCGGCTGCTCCTCGGCCTGGCCGAGGAACCACAGCATCTTGACCATCGTGTCATTCGCCTCGGAACCCGAGTTGGTGTAGAACACCTTGCCCCGCTCGAAGGGCGACACCTCGACCAGCCGCTCCGACAAGGCGACGGTCTGGTCCGACATCCGGCCGAAGAAGGCGTGATAGCCGGGGAACCGGTCGTATTGCGCCTTGGCCGCCTCGGCCAGGCCCTTGTGATCGAAGCCCGCCACCATGTTCCAGAGACCCGAGTTGGCATCCAGGTACCGCTTGCCGTTGGTATCGACGATATAGGGCCCCTCGCCATGGGTCAGGACGACCGTGCCGCGCTCGCGGACCGAGGGCAGATCGGTGAAACCATAGAGGGAATGCGCCTCGGCGCGGGCCTCCCAGGAATTGGGCGCGTGATCTTTCATGTCGGTCTCCGGTGGAACGTTGAGCGCCACGCTAGACCGGCCCGCGAGCGCCCGCAATCACCCCCGTCAAAACGACGAAACCCGGCGTCAGGGCGCCGGGTTTCGGTGTGTTTCGCGGGTGAAGTGACAGCCCCCGGGCTCAGGTCCCGTAGGCGAGGGCCGCACCCTTCACGTCCTCGGCCGCCGCCACCAGCGCGTCGGCGATGAAGTCGAGCTCCGCCTTGGTCAGCCGCACCGGCAGCCGCACGTCGCAGGCGCGCATCAGCATCGCCCGCGTCTGCGGCAGCTCCTGCCGTTCGCCGGGGATGAACTGCCAGTTCCAGAAGGCCCGCGCGTTGTCGGTCGAGAGGCCGAAGATCTGCACCTTCACGCCCCGCGCCTCGGCGGCGGTGGCGAAGGCCTTGGCCTCGGCGTCCGTGTCGAACCCCACGAGGTTGAACTGGATTGAATCCGGTGCCCGCGTCTCGGGTGCCAGCGGCGGCGGCACGTCGAGCCAGGGCGAGGCGTTCAGGATATCCGCGACATGGTCGTGGTTCTTGAGCCCGTCGCGCACCCGGCGCTCCAGCTCGGGCAGCTGCGGGCGGATCACGGCGGCCGACAGGTTCTGCAGCCGCATGTTGTAGAGCGGCAGCCGGTTCTGCCAGCGGGCGAAGGCCAGTTCCAGCTCGGGGTCGTTCTGCCCTTCCGGGCCCTTGTGCTTCTTCCAGTTGTGCTCATAGGCGCCCGACATGATCACGCAGCGCGCGGCAAGGTCGGCGTCATCGGTGATCAGGATGCCGCCTTCTCCCGCGTTGATCATCTTGTAGGATTGGAACGAGAAACAGCCGATCTTGCCGATGGTGCCGATCTTCTCACCGTGCCAGAGCGTGCCGAGCGAATGGGCCGCGTCCTCGATCACCGGAATGTCGCGGGCGCTGCACAGCGCCATGATCGCGTCCATGTCGGAGGTATGGCCGCGCATGTGGCTGATGATGACCGCCTCGATCGTGTCGTCGAGCTTTGCCGCGAAATCCTCCATGTCGATGCGGTAGTTCTCGCCGACCTCGACGAGGACAGGCTGGAGGCGGGCATGAACCACCGCCGAGGGAACGGCGGCGAAGGTGAAGGCCGGGATCAGCACCCGTGCCCCGGGCTGAAGCCCGAGCGCCTCGAGCGACAGGAAGATCGCCGCCGAGCAGGAGGAGACGGCGAGCGCGTATTTCACGCCCATCAGGTCGGCGAATTCCCGCTCCAGCAACGCCACGGGCGCATCCGCAGGGGCGGTGTAGCGGAACAGGTCGCCCGATTGCAGAAGCTTGTCGATCTCGGCCCGCGCGGCCTCGGGGATCGGCTCGGCGTCGTAGACATTGGGTGCCAGCGCCATGGTTTCACCTTTTCGAAATCTTCTCTTTGATAAATCTTATACTGTTAAGAAAGCGGAATCCAGCGCCCTGCGTCGCTGTCGTCGAAATGTCGTGGAAACCGGGCTCAGACGCCCAAGCGGTCGCGCATCGCGTACCAGGTCATCGCCAGCGTCAGGATCGGCGCGCGCAGGGCCGATCCGCCCGGAAAGCGCGGGACCGGCAGTGCCTCGAAATGGGTCAGCCCTTCTTCCTGGCCCATCACCGCCTCGGCCATGACGCGCCCCGCCATGCCCGAGAGCGCCACGCCATGCCCCGAGAACCCCGCGCCCGACAGGATGTTGGGGGCCACGCGCGCGACATGGGGCAGGCGGCTCATGGTGATGCCGAGCGCGCCACCCCAGACATGGGTGATGCCGATGCCCTTCAGCTGCGGGAACAGCCGTTCCATCCGGGTCACGAGCGGCGCGCTGATGTCGCGCGGAAAGGCCAGACCATAGCTTTCCCGCCCGCCGAAGAGGAACCGCCGGTCGGCACTGAACCGGTAGTAGTTCACCACGAATTTCGAATCCGCGACGCAGATGTCCTCGGCCAGTACGTCCCGCCAGCGGTCGGGCAGGGGCTCTGTCGCGGCGATGAAGCTGTTGATCGGCATGACCCGCGCGTTCACCTGCGGAAGGATATCGGGCAGGTATCCGTTCCCCGCGACGATGGCGTGGCCCGCCGTGACCTGCCCCCGCGGCGTGGTCAGCACCAGCCGCGGGCGCGTTGTGATCGCCGTCACTTCGGTCGTCTCGAGGATCACCGCGCCCGCCGCCTCGGCCGCGCGGGCGAGCGCGCGCGCATAGGCCAGGGGCTGCACATGGCCGCCGCCGGGGTCGCGCATCCCGCCTCGGTAGAGCGGCGATTTCACCAGCTCGGCAAAGCCACGCTGGCCCAGCACCTCGGTGCGGTAGCCGTAGCGCCGTTCCAGGTGTTCGCCCTCGGCGTGCAGGGTGGCGAGGTCGGTCTTGTCATAGATGCCGTAGGCCGCGCCGGGGCGGTAGCTCGCTTCGGGCGCATGGGCGGCGCAGAAGTCGCGGACCTGCGCGCGGGCGGCCTCGGCGAGGTCCCAGAGGGCCGCCGCCCGCGCCTCGCCGAGTTGCGCCTCGAGCTGCCGCTGCGACTGGTTGAACCCCAGGTTCAGTTGCCCGCCGTTGCGGCCCGACGCGCCGAAGCCCACGCGATGCGCGTCCAGCACCACGACACGACGGCCCGCGCGCGCCAGCGTCAGCGCGGCCCAGAGCCCGGTGAACCCCGCGCCGATGACCGCGACATCGGCCTCGGTCGCGCCGGTCAGCGAAGGCCGCTCGCGCTCGGGCGGCAGGCTGGCGGCGTACCAGCTGGGCGCGTGTTCACCGCGCCTGTCGTTGCGGTAGAGCGGCGTCACGCGGGTATCGCCCGCTCCACCACCCCGACGCGGAGCGTGCCGCCCTCGCCAGGGTCGGTGAAGGCCTCGTCCATCCCGGTGGCGAGAATCCAGAGGAACAGGCCGCCCGCCGCGATCAACCCGACAAGCGACACACCGAGGACGACCGACAGGATGCGCGCGCTCCGCCCCATCACACGTTCAGCAGGAGATGCTCCCGCTCCCATGGGCTGATGACCTGGAGAAACTCGTTGTATTCCAGTTCCTTCACGGCGGAATAGACGCGGCAGAATTCCTCTCCCAGCACCTGCTGGATGGTCGGGTTCGCGCGCAGAAGCCCCAGCGCATCGCCAAGCCCTCGCGGCACACCGCTTTCCAGCTGGTAGGCATCGCCGGTGTAGGGGTCGGAGGGGTCGGTTTCCTCGAGCAGCCCGACCAGCCCGCAGGCGAGCGAGGCGGCGATGCCGAGATAGGGGTTGCAGTCCATCCCCGGCAGCCGGTTCTCGATGCGCCGCGCCGAGGGTTCGCTGACCGGCACCCGCAGCCCTGTCGTGCGGTTGTCGCGCCCCCATTCGAGGTTGATGGGTGCCGCGAAGTCGGGGACGTAGCGGCGGTAGCTGTTCACGTAAGGTGCAAGAAGCGGGATCACCGCCGGCAGGTTGCGCTGCATCCCCCCGATGAAATGCAGGAAGACCGGCGTCTCGGCCCCGTCGGGGGTGGAGAAGATGTTCTGCCCCGTGGCGAGGTCGATCACCGAATGGTGGATGTGCATGGCCGAGCCCGGTTCGCCCTCGATGGGCTTGGCCATGAAGGTGGCATAGCAGTCGTGGCGCAGCGCGGCCTCGCGGATCATGCGCTTGAAGAAGAACATCTCGTCGGCCAGACGCACAGGGTCGCCGTGGCGCAGGTTCAACTCGATCTGGCCCGCGCCGCCTTCCTGCAGGATGCCGTCGATCTCGAGGCCCATGGCCTCGGCATAGTCGTAGATGTCGTCGATGACCTTGCCGTATTCATCGACCGCCGACATCGAATAGGCCTGCCGCGCGGCGGCGCGCCGCCCCGAGCGGCCCATCGGCGGCTCGATCTCGCGGGCGGGGTCGGTGTTGGGGGCGACGAGGTAAAACTCCATCTCGGGCGCGACGATCGGCTGCAGCCCCCGCGCCCTGTAGAGATCGACCACCCGCTTCAGCACGTTGCGCGGCGCGAAGGGCACCGGGTTGCCCTTCTGGTCCTTGATGTCGTGGATCACCTGGAGCGTCGTGTCCGCCGTCCAGGGGGCGGGCGTCGCGGTGGTGAAATCCGGCGTCAGGATCATGTCCGGCTCGGTGAAGCCGTCGGCGACCTCGTCGGCCCAGTCGCCGGTGATGGTCTGGAAGAAGATCGAGTTGGGCAGGTAGAAATGGCTCTGCCGCGCGAACTTGCCGCCCGGCATGGCCTTGCCGCGCGCGACCCCCGCGAGGTCGGCCACGATGCACTCCACCTCGTCGATGGCGCGGCCCTCGAGGTAGTCGCGGGCGACCTCGGGCAGCTTCTCCAGAAGCTCGGCGACGGAATTCGAACTCATGCCCGTGCCTTCTCGGCGAAGGGGACGCGCGTGGCCGGTGCGCCCTCGAGGACATCGGCCAGCCAGTCGGCGATCAGACGGTTGTCGGTCGGCTGCGAGAGGCTCGCCTTCGCGGCCTCGACGAGGGGCGCCGGCACGGTGGCCGCGCGGTGTTCGGCCAGCTGCTCGACGACCGAGGCGGGGAACTCGGGGTGCGGCTGAACGGTCAGGATGCGATCGCCCACGGACATCGCCGCGTTGGTGGTGAAGTCGTTGCCACCCAGGACCTGCGCGCCGGGCGGCAGATCGACCACCTGGTCCTGGTGCCAGGCGTTGAGCGCCACCTCCCGCCCGCCGATCGTGTAGGTCTTGCGCCCGACGGCCCAGCCGCCGGGGAATTTCACGACGCGCCCGCCGAGCGCCTGGGCGATGATCTGGTGTCCGAAGCAGATGCCGACGAGCGGCTTGCCGGCATCCCGGATCGCGCGGATCAGCTCTTCGAGCGGCGGGATCCAGGGATGATCCTCGTAGGCGCCGTGGCGCGAGCCGGTGACGAGCCAGCCGTCGGCGTCCTCCGGGCCGTCGGGGAAGTCCATGTCGACCACGGACCAGGTCGTGAAGGTGAAGTCGCGATGCGCGAAGAGCCGCGCGAAGAGCTCGGAATAGGTGCCGTCCCGCTCCGCGACGACGTCGGGGATGTGGCCGGTCTGCAGGATGCCGATATGCATGGGGTGCTCGTGTGGACGGTTGACGTCAAGCTATGCCCGCGGGCCGCGCGGGGCAAGGGGGGCAAACCTCTTGCAAGAGGTTTGCGACACGCCCTTGCAAGGGCGTGGCCAGACCCTTGCAAGGGTCTGGCGCAGGGTCTTGCAAGACCCTGCGGGCGCCCGGTCAGACCGTATCGAGATACAGTTCGGTCTGTTCCTCGGGAGACAGCCCCGCCATGTAGTGCAGCTCCTGCCGCTTGGTCGCGAGCATGTTGGCGATCAGCTCCGGCGGGAAGATGCGGGAGATCTCCGGGCTGCACGCGAAGGCGTCGATCGCGCCTTGCCAGTCGCGCGGCAGCTGCGCGAGGTCCTGTCCATAGGCGTTGCCGCTCACCGGTGGCGGCGGCTCGGCGGCATCCTCGATCCCGTTCAGCGCGGCGCCGAGAATGGCCGCGATCAGCAGGTAGGGGTTGATGTCGCCGCCCGCGACGCGGTGCTCGATCCGGCGTGCGGCGGGACTGCCCGAGGGGATGCGCAGCGCGGTGGTGCGGTTCTCGTAGGCCCAGGCGATCCCGGTGGGCGCGTGGGCCCCCGGCACGAAGCGGTCGTAGCTCGTGGCATGCGGCGCGAGGATCAGCATCGAACCCGGCATCGCCTTGAGGCAGCCCGCGACGGCGTGGCGCAGCGCCTCGGACCCCTGGGCGGTGCCGTCGTCGAAGATGTTGCGCCCCTCGGCATCGAGGATCGAGAAATGCGTGTGCAGCCCGTTGCCGGAATACTCCGGGTAGGGTTTCGCCATGAAGCTCGCGGCGAAGCCGTGCTTGCGCGCGAGCCCGTTGACGAGCAGCTTGAAGAACCACGCGTCATCGGCGGCCTTCAGTGCGTCGGGCGCGTGCATCAGGTTGATCTCGAACTGGCCCGGCCCGGCCTCGGAGATGGTGGTGTCGGCGGGAATGTCCATCGCCTCGCAGGCGTCGTAGAGCGAGGTGAAGAAATTGTCCCAGGCATCGAGTTGCCGCATGGCGAGGATCTCGGCCTGGTGCCGCCGCTTGCCCGAGCGGGGCGAGGGGGGCACGCGCAGCTCCTTGCCGCGGTCGTCGATCAGGTAGAACTCCATCTCGGTCGCCACCACGGGCGTCAGGCCGCGGGCCTTGTAGCGCTCGACCACGCGCGCAAGCGCATGGCGCGGGTCGCCGGTGAAGGGGCGGCCGTCCTCGTGGAACATCCAGATCGGCAGAAGCGCCGTGGGCGTGTCGAGCCAGGGCATCGGCACGAAGCCGCGCTCGGTGGGCCGGAGCACGCCGTCCGGGTCGCCCGCGTCGAAGACCAGCGGGCTGTCGTCGATATCCTCGCCCCAGATGTCGAGGTTCAGGACCGAGAAGGGAAAGCGCGTGCCCTCTTCGATGGCCTTGTCGGCGTAGCGCCGGGCGATGCGTTTGCCGCGGGGCTGGCCGTTCAGGTCGGCGGCGGCGACGCGGATGGATTTCACCTCGGGATGGTCGAGGAGGTAGTCACTGTTCATCTGATCACTTGTGGGCGAATGCGCAGCCTTTGCCGCCGTTCGGCGGGCAGGTGGCGGTTGAGGCGCGTGTTGATGGCGCCGAAGACCCCGATGATGACCAGCGTCAGAAGGACGAAATAGATCGCCACGATCGGGTAGGGAACGAAGGGGTTGAAGGTGCGGTCGGCGAAGTAGTTGGCGTAATAGAGCGCGTCCCCCCGCTGCTGGAAGGCGGGGAAGGAGGAGAAGAACACCAGCGCCGTCGCGTGGAAGAGGAAGATCGCCTCGTTGGTGTAGGCGGGCCAGGCCAGGCGCATGGTGGTGGGGAAGGTGATGCGCCGGAACTTGCCCCAGCCCGAGAGGCCATAGGCATCCGCGGCCTCGAGGTCGCCCTTGGGCACCGAGCGCAGCGCGCCGTAGAAGATCTCGGCGGCATAGGCGGAGGTGTTGAGGAAGAGGACGATCAGCGCGCCCAGCCAGGCGCGGGCGAACCAGCGGGTTTCGGCCGCGATCTCGACGCCGAGGACGGTGAACTCGACGCCGACGCGGGGCAGCATGACGAAGGCCTCGTAGGCCATGAAGAACTGGATGAAGAGGGGCGAGCCGCGGAAGACGAAGATGAACCATTCCGCGGGTTTGCGGACCAGGCGCGCGCGCTGGGTCTTGGCCACCGCCAGCGCCACGGCGAAGACGAAGCCGAAGGCCAGTGCGAGGACTCCGAAATAGACGTTCCAGATCATGCCCGACCCGATCAGCACGACCTGTTCGCAGAGCGTGATGTCCTCGCGCGGCAGCAGCCGCTCGCCGATGCCGAGCGAGCGCAGGCCGTAGTGCTGAAGGGCCTCGGCGCAGATCATGCTGCGGCCCTCCTGAGCTCTTCGCCCGCCGCCGTCGCCTGGCCGTGGCTGAGGCGCGCGGTCAGGCGGGCCAGAACGATCTCGGAGACCCGGGTGAAGGCGAGGTAGAAGACCAGGAGCCCGAGGAAGTACCAGAAGCGCCAGTCCGGGTGCGGATACTGGTAGGCCGAGGTGCGGCTGCCGCCGAGCTCGCGCGCCCAGTAGACGATGTCCTCGATGCCGAGAAGGAACAGGAGCGGCGTGGCCTTGATGAGGATCATCCAGATGTTCGAGAGGCCCGGCAGCGCGTAGATCCACATCTGCGGGACGAGGACGCGCCAGAACACCTGCCTGCGGGCCATGCCGTAGGCCTCGGCCGTTTCAAGCTGGGCGCGGGGGACTGCGCGCATCGCGCCGAAGAGCACGTTGCCGCAAAACGCGCCGAAGACGATCGCATAGGTGAAGACCGCGAGCGCGAAGCCGTAGATCTCGTGCACCCATTGCGCCGCGTTGCCCGAGGGGGTGCGGGCCTCGGGGCAAACGAGGAAATTCGCGCCCTGGCGCACGTCCTCGGTCCAGTCGGGACAGGCGATGACGTGGCGGGTGTATTCGATGGCCTGGTCGAGCACGAGGATGAAGAAGAGGAAGAAGACGATGTCGGGCACGCCGCGCACCATCGCCGTGTAGAGCTTGCCGAGCCAGGACACCGGCAGGATGTGGGAGCGCGAGGCGCTCGCGGCGGCGAAGCCGAAGGCGAGCGCCGTGGGGGCGGTCACGGCGAGCAGCGCGAAGACCGTCAGGAAGGACTGGTAGAACAGGACATGCGCGCCGTTGGTCAGGTAGCAGCTGAACCAGCGGAACGTGTCGAGTGTCGAGGGGTCTGTGCAGAACTCGAACATCGGGGCCTTTGGCGGGCGGCGGGACGGTTGGGGGCTCTGCCCCCCGGCCTGCGGCCTCCCCCCGGGATATTTCCGAAACGGAGAAGAGGGGGCGGCGGCGCGTTAACCTTGATGACGTGTGAAGGGGGCGGGCCGGGCGGGCCTGCCCCCTTCGGATCGGATCACCAGGTCGCCGCTTCGGGGCCGAACCATTCGAGGATCAGCGCGTTCAGCGTGCCGTCTTCCTTCATGGAGGTGATGGCCGCGTCGAAGGCCGCGAGACGCTCGTCGCCTTCGCGCATCGCCATGCCGACGCCGCCCCCGAGCTGGACGGGCTCGCCCACGATCATCAGGTCGGGGTCCTCGGCGGCGATCGGGATCAGGTAGTCGCCATCGGCGAAGACGGCGTCGGCCTCGCCGTTGCGGACGGCGGCGACGGTTTCATCGGGGGTGGCGAATTCGATCAGCGTCGCACCCGAGGCCGCGATGTAGCCGGCCTGGATCGTATTGGTCTGCGCGGCCACCACGGCGCCCTCGAGGGTGAAATCCTCGGAGAGGCCCACGAAGAGCGATTCCGCGGGCGGGAAGTAGGCTTGCGTGAAATCGACGATTTCCTCGCGTTCCTCGGTGATCGACATGCCGGCGATGATGGTGTCGTAGTTTCCGCTCGTCAGGTTGGGGATGATGCTGTCCCAGTCGTTCGTGACCCATTCGCAGGTGAAGCCCGCCCGCGCGCACAGCTCGTCGCCGACGTTGCGCTCGAAGCCGGTGATCTCGCCGTTGTCGTCGATGAAGTTGTACGGAGGATAGGCGCCCTCGGTGCCCATGCGGACGGTCGCGCCATGGGCGTCGGCGAAGGCCGCGCCGGCGCTGACGGCCAGGAGGCCGGCGGTCAGGATCAGGTGTTTCATGAGTGTCTCCCTGGGTTTCTTGGGTGGGTGGTCTTGTCCCGGGCCTCAGGCCGCGTGGACATGGCTGAGAAACTGTCGCAGGCGCGCGGATTTCGGCGCGCCGAACAGCGCGTCGGGCGGCCCCTCCTCCTCGATCTTCCCGTGGTGGAGGAAGATGACGTGGGACGAGATGTCGCGCGCCATGCGCATGTCGTGGGTCACGAGGACCATGGTGCGCCCTTCCTCGGCGAGCGCGCGGATGACGCGCAGCACCTCTTTCTCGAGTTCGGGGTCGAGGGCGGAGGTCGGTTCGTCGAAGAGGATCGCGCGCGGTTCCATGGCAAGAGCACGGGCGATCGCGGCGCGCTGCTGCTGGCCGCCGGACAGCTGGGCGGGCCAGGCGTCGGCCTTGTCGCCGATGCCGACCTTGTCGAGATAGGCGCGCGCGCGCTCTTCGACCTCTGCCTTGTCGCGGCCCAGCACGGTGACGGGCGCCTCCATCACGTTTTGCAGGATGGTGAGGTGGGACCAGAGGTTGAACTGCTGGAAGACCATGGAAAGATTGGTGCGGATGCGACGCACCTGTTCGGGGTCGGCGGGGTGACGGTGGTTGCCGGTGCCTCTCCATCGCACCGGCTCACCCTCGAAGACGATGTCGCCCTGCTGGCTGTCCTCGAGCAGGTTGATGCAGCGCAGGATCGTGGATTTGCCCGAGCCCGACGAGCCGATGAGCGACACGACATCGCCCTGCCGCGCGGTCAGGTCCACGCCACGGAGCACCTCGAGGGCGCCGAAGCTCTTGTGCAGGCCGGTGACGGAGATGACCGGCGGGGTGGCAGCAGTCACGGGTGTTTCCCTGTCGTGATCGGGGGATTTGTGCCCAAGCATGGCGCAATTGCAACAGCCTTGTGCGGGGTGACCCTGGGTAAGCCTGCGCAGAATGCCCGTTTTCGAGGCGTTTGGTCAGGGATCGGGCGGGGTCGGGACGGCGAGGTAGGCGCCGGCGTCGATCCGCGCGATGCCCCGGAGGCCGAGGGCCGCGCGCGTCGTCTGCGGCAGGGCCGCCAGCGCCTCGGAGAGGGCCGCGCGGATCGGGGCGGGGTCGGTGTGCCTGGCGGTGATGTAGGGCAGCGCGGGCGTGGGGTCGGTGCGGTCGATCTCGAGGTCCGGGTCGGCGTCGCCTGCCCGGACCAGCAGGCGCCAGGTCTGGGCGTCGATGGCGGCGAGGTCGGCCGCCCCTTCCGCCACGGCGCGGGCCGAGGCGGCATGGGCGCCGGTGATCGTCACGGGGCCGGGGGAGACGCCGCGCGCACCCATCCAACCCTGCAGCGCGGCCCAGCCCGACTGGCTGAGCGCGTCGTTGACGGCCAGGCGGGGGCGGGGGGCGAGCACCCTGTCGCGGGCGATGATGACGGAATTGTAGTGCCCTGGCGCGCAGCCGGGCAGGCCGAAATCCGGCGTGGCGACCAGCGTCACCTGCGTGTGGAGCCGCGCGCGGAACGGCAGGCCGCAGGTCTGCGCGAAGAGGAGATCGGGGTCTTGCCAGATCTCCCACGGGTCGCGGTCGCGGGTGAGCGCCTCGGGCGCGGCGATGCCGCGGGCGCGGAGCGCGTTGCGCAGGGCGGCCCAGAGCGCATCCGTTTCGGCGCGCAGCTCGGGGCGGTCATACATGGGCAGGGCGGCGATCATGCGCGCCTGGTCAGTCGCCGTAGTGGGTGTCTTCGACCCGTTTGCGCGCGAGGTTCGAGTCGCGGTCGTTGACGCCCAGCATGGGCGCGATCATCCGCAGCAGCGCGTCTTCCTCGTGGTCGCGCGTCCCGTCGGCGAGCACGATGAACCACAGCGCCTCGATCACGTGGACGCGGGCCTCGTAGGGGACGGCCTCCTTGATCGCGCGGGTGAAGCGGACGGTGTCGGGCGCTTCCGTCTCCAGCGCCTCGGCCTCGGCGCGCAGCGCCCGGGCCTGCGTCGCGGTCAGCTCGTAGCGATGGGCGAGGACACGGTCGATCTGGTCCTTCTCGATGGCGGCATAGTCGCCGTCGGAGCGGGCGAGCCGCACGAGAAGGGCGGCCAGCGCGACGCGGGCATCGTCATAGGGCAGGGGCTCGGGGTCGGGGGCCGTCAGGCGGCGGAGGAGATCAAGAACCATGCCGGTCGATATAGGCCTGCCGCGCGGCGGGGGGAAGCCGTCAGGGAATGCGGATCGCACCCTCGGCGATCTTCACGGCGCGGCCGGCGATGCGGATTGCGGCGAGGGTGCCCTCGGTGACCTCGGCGGTCAGGCGGATGTCGGAGGGGCGGCCCATCTCGACGCCCTGTGCCAGGGGGAGGGCGGTGGTGCCCTCCGGAAGCGCGCCATTGGCGAGAAGCTGGGCCGCGAGGATCGCGCTGGCCGACCCCGTGGCCGGGTCCTCGGGGATGCCGGCGGTGGGCGAGAACATGCGCGCGCGGTACCCGTGCTCGGCGGCCGTGTAGAGATAGGCGCTGTCGACACGGGCGGCGCGCATCAGCTCGGACCAGGCGGGCTCCTGCGGGCGGGCCATGGCCAGGGCTTCGAGGGTCGTGACGGGGACGTAGAGGAAGGCCGGGCCGCCCTCCCAGACGCCCGGGTCGTGGGGGCCGATGTCGTGGGGGGTGAGGCCGAGGGCCTCGGCGATCATCGCGTGGGGGGGCGTGTCGGCGTGGCGGACGGGGCGTTTCGGCGCGGTGAACTCGGCGCGCGTGCCCCTGTCGTCGCGGGTGATCGTGACGGGCACGAGGCCCGCCTGTTCCTCGAGCGTGATGCGGGTGGCGGTCTCGCCGGCGAGGTGGAGGGCGCAGCCGATGGTCGGGTGGCCCGCGAAGGGGATCTCGGCGGTCGGGAAGAAGATGCGGACCTTCGCGGTATGGGCGGGGTCGTCGGGCTGCTGGACGAAGAGGGTTTCCGACAGGTTGAATTGCCGGGCGATGGTCTGCATCTGCGCGGTGGTCAGCCCGTCCGCGCCTTCGACGATGGCGAGCGGGTTGCCGGTGAAGGGGGTGTCGGTGAAGACGTCGTAGACGTGGAAGCGGAGCATGGACGCGGGTCCTTTGGGCAGGGCGGAGGCTCAGGGAACACGGAGGGCGTCGGTTGGGCAAGGGGCGGGATGCCGGCCGCGTACCGGCCGACCCACGCACAGGCCGAGGGGAGGCGCGTGGTCCGGGGACCGGACCAGTGGGGGCTTTGCCCTGGTCGCGTGCCGCGCCTCCCCCGGAGGTGCAGATGCGGGGATGAAGGGATCGGGGGACGCGCCAGCCTTGATGGGCATCACGCGGGTTGCGGTGTCGCGCCCGGTCGCGGGTGGCAAGCCGGTCGGGCCGCGCGGGGCGCGCGCGCGCGCGCGATTGCCGG
>WVSO01000067.1 GCA_015689745.1 Rhodobacterales bacterium HKCCSP123
CCGGTCCGCTTGCGGACGCGCCCGCCGCCCCCGCCGCAGCGCCTGCTCCCGCCGCAGGGCCGCAAGCGCCCGCCGTGCTCATGGCCGATGCCGAGGGCGTGCGCGTCCTGCAGGCGCCGGGTACGGCCCCCTCGGCCCAGACCGAGATCCAGCTCGACGCGATCACCTACGATCTCGAGGGCGAGGTGACGCTTGCAGGCCGAGGGCCCGCCGACGGCTCCGTGCGGGTGACGCTGAACAACCAGCCCATCAACATGGGAGAGATCGGGCCGGGCGGGCAATGGAGCCTCGGACTGCCCGACGTGGACCCCGGCACCTACACCCTGCGCCTCGAGCAGCTCACCGCCGATGGCACGGTCACCCGTACCGTGACCACGCCCTTCCTGCGCGAGGACCCCGCGCGCATCCGCGAGAACCCGATGCTGGTCGATCCGGGCGCCTCGGTGATCACGGTGCAGCGCGGCTTCACGCTCTGGGGGATCGCCGAGGCGAATTTCGGCGACGGGATCCTCTACGTGCAGATCTTCGAGGAGAACCGGGGCGAGATCCGGGACCCCGACATGATCTTCCCCGGCCAGATCTTCGCGCTGCCCGATCTGCCGCGCACGGGCGGGGGGCAGTGAGCGCACTGGCCATTCCGGTCCGGGGCGCCTAGGTAACGGGTCCAGACGCCCGCAAGGAAGACCCGATGCCAGCCGACACCCAGGCCGCAGGCACCCCTGCCGCAGCCCAGACCGACCCCGCGACGCCCCCCGGTTTCGAAGAGCGCGAGCGCCGGTCGGCGCTGCGCACGATCCGCAAGGTCGCGCCCTATCTCTGGCCCGACGACAAGCCCTGGGTGAAGCGCCGCGTGGTGATCGCCATGGCGATGCTGGTGATCGCCAAGCTGGTGACGCTGGCCACGCCCTTCCTCTACAAGGCCGCGGTCGATGCCCTGACGGGCGAGGGGGGCGACCCGGCGATCCTACTCGGCCTCGGCGCCGTCGGGCTGACGGTGGCCTACGGCGTGGCGCGCGCGGCGAACGTCGGCTTCCAGCAGCTCCGCGACGCGGTCTTCGCCCGGGTGGCCCAGAGGGCGCTGAGGCAGCTGGCGCTCGAGACCTTCCAGCACATCCACGCGCTCAGCCTGCGCTACCACATCACGCGCAAGACCGGGGGCCTGTCGCGGATCATCGAGCGCGGCGTGAAGGGGGTCGAATTCCTTCTGCGCTTCCTGCTCTTCTCGGTAGGCCCGCTGATCCTGGAACTTCTTCTGACCGCCATCGTGCTGGGCGCCTATTTCGACATCTCCTACCTCGTGGTTCTCGTCGTCACCATCGCGCTTTACATCTGGTTCACCTTCAAGGTGACCGAGTGGCGGGTGAAGATCCGCAAGGAGATGAACGACCAGGACACCGACGCCAACCAGAAGGCGGTCGACAGCCTGCTGAACTTCGAGACGGTCAAGTACTTCGGGGCCGAACGCCGCGAGGCCGAGCGTTACGACAATGCCATGCGCGGCTACGAGACGGCGGCGATCAAGACCGCGCTGACGCTCGCCTTCCTGAACTTCGGCCAGTCGCTGATCATCACGACGGGACTGGTGCTGGTGATGGTCATGGCCGCCCTCGGCGTACAGTCGGGCGAGCTGACGGTGGGCGATTTCGTCATGGTCAACGCCTTCATGATCCAGATCACCATGCCCCTGAACTTCCTCGGCACGGTCTACCGCGAGATCCGGCAATCGCTGGTGGACATGGGCGAGATGTTCGACCTTCTGGAACAGCCGCAGGAGGTGGCCGACCGGCCCGGCGCGCCCGCGCTGAAGGTGGGCGGCGCCGAGGTGAGCTTTGACGCGGTGCGCTTCGCCTATGACCCGGCGCGGCCGATCCTGAAGGGGATCTCGTTCCGCGTGGCGCCCGGCGAGACGGTGGCGCTGGTCGGCCCCTCGGGCTCGGGCAAGTCGACGATCGGGCGGCTTCTCTTCCGGTTCTATGACGTGACGGGGGGTGCCATCCGCATCGACGGGCAGGACCTGCGCGACGTCACGCAGGAGAGCCTCCATCACGCCATCGGCGTGGTGCCGCAGGATACGGTGCTGTTCAACGACACGATCCGCTACAACATCGCCTATGGCCGGGCGGATGCGACGGAGGCGGAGATCGTGGCGGCGGCGAAGGCCGCGCGTATCCACGCGTTCATCATGGCCCTGCCCGAGGGCTACGACACCGCCGTGGGCGAGCGGGGGCTCAAGCTCTCGGGCGGCGAGAAGCAGCGCGTGGGCATCGCGCGGACGCTTCTGAAGGATCCGCCGATCCTGCTCTTGGACGAGGCGACCTCGGCGCTCGACACCGAGACCGAGCGCGACATCCAGTCGGAGCTGAAGATGATGGGGCAGGGGCGCTCGGTCATCACCATCGCGCACCGGCTTTCGACGGTGGTGGATGCCGACCGGATCCTCGTGCTGCAGGCCGGCGAGATCGTAGAGCAGGGCACCCATGACGCGCTTCTGGCGAAGGGCGGGCGCTATGCCTCGATGTGGGCGCGCCAGATGGCGGGCGAGGACGAGGGCTGAGGGGGCGCGCCTCCGGCCCCGTGCAGTCCTGCGCGCCTCCGGCCCCGTGCAGTCCTGCGCGCCTCCGGCCCCGTGCAGTCCTGCGCGCCTCCGGCGCGACGCGGGCACGGATTTTGGGAAAATCCGTGGGCACCGGTGGCGGGTCTTCGGGAGCTTTCCCGTCTGCCGCGCCCGTGGCAGGTCTGTCGCCGGTGCGTATTTGTGGAAAGGTGAAGGGCAGGGGCTGTCGTCGTCGGGATCCCATGACGGATTGACGGCTGCGCGCCTGCGTGCGAGTCAGAGGGCCTTGGGCCTGCAGGGACGAAAAGGGTCATGAAGGTCATCATCTGCGGCGCGGGCCAGGTCGGCTGGCAGATCGCGCGCCATCTTTCCTCGGAAAACAACGACGTGACGGTGGTCGACAACAACCCCGATCTCGTGCGGCGGGCGACCGACACGCTCGACGTGCAGGGGCTGACGGGGTTCGCCTCCTACCCCGATGTGCTGGATCGCGCGGGCGCGCGGGACGCCGACATGATCATCGCCGCGACCTTCTCGGACGAGGTCAACATGGTGACCTGCCAGGTCGCCCATTCCGTCTTTTCCGTGCCGCGCAAGATCGCGCGGCTGCGCGCGCAGAGCTACCTGAACGCGATCTATTCCGACCTCTACCGGCGCGACCACCTGCCGATCGACGTGGTGATCTCGCCGGAGGAGGAGGTCGCGCAGGCGGCCCTTGCGCGTATCCGGTCGCCCGCGACCTTCGACACCGAGACCTTCCTGTCGGGCGATGCGAAGATGCTGGGCATCCAGCTCACCACCGACTGCCCGGTGCTCGACACGCCGCTCCGGCAGCTCTCCGAGCTGTTCTCGACGCTGCGCGCCATCGTGGTGGGCGTGCGCCGCGAGGGGACGCTTTTCGCGCCCGAGCCGGGCGACCAGCTCTTCGCGGGCGACCAGATCTACGTCTTCACCCACAGCGAGGACACGGGCCGCACGCTCGAGATCTTCGGCAAGACGGCAAAGCGGCCCGAGCGCGTTCTGATCATCGGCGGCGGCAATGTCGGCCTGACGGTCGCGCGGGCCCTGGAGAACGGACCCGATCGCGTCCGGACCCGGGTGATCGAGAAGACGCGGCCCCGCGCCGAACGGGCCGCGGACGCGCTCGAACGCACCATCGTGCTGCATGGCGACGGGCTCGACATGGAGCTTCTGCGCGAGGCGGGGGTGGACCGGGTCGATGCGGTGCTCTGCGTCACCGATGACGACAAGACCAACCTCCTCGCCTCGGTCCGGGCGAAGACCGCGGGGGCGGGGCTCTCCATCGCGCTGGTGAACGACCCGACGATGGTGCCGCTGATGGGACCCCTGGGGATCGACGCCTATGTCAACCCGAGGGCCACGACGGTCAGTTCGATCCTGCGCCATATCCGGCATGGTCGCGTGCGGGGGGTCTACTCGGTCGGCGACGCCGAGGCCGAGGTCATCGAGGCGCAGGTGCTCTCGACCTCGTCCATCGCCGGCAAGCAGATCCGCGAGATCGACTTTCCCGAAGGCGCGCTCGTGGGCGCGGTGCAGAAGGGCGGCAAGGTGATCCGCCCCTCGGGCTCGACCCGGATCGACGAGGGCGACAGCATCGTCATCTTCTCGCTCGCCGCCGATGTTCCGGCGATCGAGGCGCTCCTCCAGGTCTCGATCGACTTCTTCTGAGCGCATGGCCCGCCTGCTCAAAAGCCTGCCCTTCTTCGTGGTGCTGCTGGCCGCCGCGGCGGCGGCGACGCTGATCCCCGCGGTCTACGGCGCGGTCACGCGCGATTTCGACAGCTCGCGGGTGTTCTTCTACTCCGGCATCCTGATCGCCATCGCGGCGGCCATGATCGGGCTGGCCTCGCATTCCTCGACCCGGCACACGACCGAGCGGCGCTACCTTGTCGTCCTGCTGCTCTCCTATCTCTGGATGCCCGCGGTCCTGAGCGTTCCGATGATCGAGGTGGTCGGCAACACGCGCTGGATCAACGTCTATTTCGACATGGTCTCGGCGCTGACCACGACGGGCGCCCCGGTGTTCGAGCCCGCGCGCCTGCCGGACACGGTGCACCTGTGGCGCGCGACCGTGGCCTGGCTCGGCGGGCTGCTGATCTGGATCACCGCGCTTGCGGTGCTTCAGCCGCTGAACCTCGGCGGGTTCGAAGTGTCCTCCGAGGCGCGCGCCTCGGGCCGGATCGACACGGGCTCGGTTCAGATGCGGGCAGCGAGCCCCGCCGACCGGCTGGTGCGGCAGGCCGCGGTCCTGACGCCGATCTATGTCACGCTGACGCTCGCGCTGGCGGCCGGGCTGGCGCTGGCGGGCGAGCGGCCGCTTTACGCGGTCATTCACGCCATGTCGACGCTCTCGACCTCGGGAATCAGCGCCACGGGCGGATTGAAGGACAGCGGCGCGGGTGTCCCGGGCGAGGGTCTGATCTTTGTCTTCTTCGTCTTCGCGCTCACCCGCCGCAGCTTTGCCGGCGGTCTCGGCGTCGAGGCGGCGCGGCGCGTGGCGCGCGACCGCGAGGTGCGCATCGCGCTGGCCGCCGTGGTGGTTCTGCCCACGCTCCTCTTCATGCGCCACTGGGTCGGCGCGCTCGAGGTCGATGACCTCGGAAATGCGGGTGGCGCGCTCTCGGCGCTCTGGGGCAGCATCTTCACGGTGCTTTCCTTCCTGACCACCACCGGCTTCGTCTCGGAAAGCTGGGCCGAGGCGCGCAGCTGGTCGGGCCTTCAGACGCCGGGCCTGATCCTCGTGGGGCTGGTGATCATGGGCGGCGGCGTGGCGACGACGGCGGGGGGGCTGAAGCTTCTCAGGGTCTACGCGCTCTACAAGCACGGGGCGCGCGAGATCGACCGCCTGATTCACCCCCATTCGGTCGCCGGTGCAGGGCGTCTTGGCCGGCGCATCCGGCGCGAGGGCGCCTATATCGCCTGGGTCTTCTTCATGCTTTTCGTGCTGTCGCTGGCCGCGGTGATGGTGGCGCTGGCGGCGACCGGCCTCGATTTCGAGGGGGCGCTGGTCCTGGGCGTCGCCACGCTCTCGACCACGGGCCCCCTGGCGTCGGTGGCAGGCTCCGCGCCGGTCTCCTACCTGGAGCTGACCGATGCCGCCAAGCTGATCCTGGCGGCCGCGATGATCGTCGGGCGCATGGAAACGCTCGTTTTCATAGCGGTTTTCAATGCCGCCTTCTGGCGCAACTAGGCCAAAATGCACGTTCCGCAGGCAGAGGGTTGATCTTTGGCCCGAAATACCTGCACACATAAAGGGCATAAACCCATCTGGACCCCATTACACTTGCCCGGACGACGGCAGCCCAACGCAAGAAGGCATCAATAACATGGCCGAGAACAAACAGAATCTTCAGGATGCATTCCTCAACCATGTCCGCAAGACGAAGGTTCCGGTGACGATCTTCCTGATCAACGGGGTCAAGCTTCAGGGTGTGATCACCTGGTTCGACAATTTCTGCGTGCTCCTGCGCCGTGACGGGCAGAGCCAGCTTGTCTACAAGCACGCGATCTCGACCGTGATGCCGGCCCAGCCGATCAATCTCTATGACGGGGAAGAGTGAGCCTCCGAGCCGCACCTCCTTCCGAGCACGACGATGACGCCACGGGCCCCGGGCCCATGCGCGCCCTCGTGCTGCATCCCGACATCACCTCGGACCGGTCGCGCCGCGAGGCCGGCCCGGCGCTGGAGGAGGCCGTGGCGCTTGCCGCGGCCCTGCCCGACCTCGAGGTCGCCGATGCCCTGATCGTGCGCCTGCCCAAGGCGCAGCCGGGGCTTCTCTTCGGCACGGGCAAGATCGCCGAGCTGAAGGCGAAGATCGAGGCGCTGGAGGTCGGCCTCGTGCTGATCGACGGGCCGGTGACGCCCGTCCAGCAGCGCAACCTCGAGAAGGAATGGGGGGTCAAGCTGCTGGACCGGACGGGGCTGATCCTCGAGATCTTCGCCGACCGCGCCGCCACGCGCGAGGGCGTGCTGCAGGTGGAGCTTGCGGCGCTGAGCTACCAGCGCACGCGGCTGGTGCGCGCCTGGACCCACCTGGAACGCCAGCGCGGCGGCCTTGGCTTCGTGGGCGGCCCCGGCGAGACCCAGATCGAGGCCGACCGGCGGGCCATCGACGAGGCGGTGACCCGCATCCGCCGCCAGCTCTCCAAGGTCGTGAAGACCCGCGCGCTGCACCGCGAGGCGCGGAAAAAGGTGCCCTATCCCATCGTGGCGCTGGTGGGCTACACCAACGCGGGGAAATCCACGCTGTTCAACCGGCTGACCGGCGCGGATGTCATGGCCAAGGACATGCTCTTCGCCACGCTCGACCCCACGATGCGGGGCGTCGAACTGCCCGACGGGACCGAGGTGATCCTGTCGGACACGGTGGGCTTCATCAGCGATCTGCCGACGCAGCTTGTCGCCGCCTTCCGCGCCACGCTGGAAGAGGTTCTGGACGCCGACCTGATCCTCCATGTCCGCGACATCAGCCACCCCGAGACCGAGGAGCAGGCCGCCGAGGTCCACGCGATCCTGCGGGACCTCGGCGTGTCCGAGACCGCGCCGATGCTCGAGGTCTGGAACAAGATCGATCTCGTCCGGGGCGAGGCGGCGGATGCGTTGCCCGCGATGGCGGCGCGCCGCCCGCTGGTCTTCCCGGTCTCGGCGCTGACGGGCGAGGGGCTCGGCCCGCTTCTCGACGCGGTGTCCGAGGCGCTCGCCCCGCCGCGCCACCGGTCCGAGGTGCGGCTCGGCCACGCGGACGGGCGCAGGCGCGCCTGGCTTTACGAGCAGGGCGTCGTGGAAGGCGAGGAGGCGGGCGAGGACGAGACGCGGCTCGTGGTCCTCTGGACCGCGCGGCAGGAACAGGCGTTCCGGCGGCTCTGACACTTCCGCTCCGGCAGGCAACGAAAAACCCCCGCGCGGATGGCGCGGGGGTCGTTTCGTTCGGCGTATTCGGACAGGTCAGAACGAGAAGCCGACCCGCAGACCAAAGCCCAGGGCGGTGTTGTCGCGGAACTGTGCGAACTCGGTGCCCGAAGGCACGGGGAGGGACGAAGGCGCCTCGGTTTCCGCGTCCCCGATCAGGCTGTAGCTCACGCCGGCCGTGATGCGCATCGGGCCCTGCGTGTAGCGCGCGGCGAGGCCGATCGATGTGCGGCCGTCGGTCGGCCCGAGGTTGCCCGAGAAACCGCCCTGCTCGGCCTCGTAGGTCAGAGATCCGAGAATGGTCCAGTTGTCGTTCAGGACGCGTGCGCCGCCAAGGGTCCAGGTCCAGGTGTCGTTGTCGTAGGAGACGAGAGACGCACCGTCTGCACCCTGCGCGAACAGGACCGGGGTGATGTCGAATTCGCTCCATTCGGTCCAGCGCACCGAGCCGAAGACCAGCGTACCGGGGGCAACGCCGGACTGCGCTTCGAGAAGCACCTGCTGGGGGATCGTCGTCTCGAACGTGGTCGGGATGGGGCCGAAAGGCTGGCCCTGGATCAGGGCGGATTCCTGCGCGCTGAACGTGTGGGTCGTCGCGCTGTAGTAGGTCAGGGACACCCGCAGGGCGATATCGGGGATCTCGTAGGCCGCACCGATCATGTAGCCCAGTTCGTCCGAACCGGACGCGGTCATCTCGTAGCCGTTGAAGAGCGACACCTCGCCATCAGCCGTGACGCCGCGAAGACCGCCGTAGACGGAGAAGCCGTTGCTCATCTCGTAGCGCAGCGCCGCGGTGATCTGGCTGCTGGTGATCTCGGCCTGGCTGCCCGCACCGATGCGATACAGGTAACCCGGAGTGCCGCCGATCGCCGTGTAATTCACCAGCGCGCCGATCGGCTCATCGAAGATCAGCGCGAAGGAAAGCTGCTCGTTGATGTCCGTGCGGAAGGCAAGCCCGGCGAAACTATACGCGGGCGCGATGTCGCCGCTTGACGAGCCGTCGGGCGCGCCGGGAAAGGGTGGGTTCGCACTGGCAGGCACGCCAAAGGACTGCTCACCCGATACACTCGGGTCGGCCCAAGTGTAGCTGAGCTCGACATAGGTGCCCTCCTCGAAAAGGATTGCAGGGCTTGAACTGGCGCGCTCGACACCACCGGCCTGCGCGATTGCGGTCGTTGCAAGAAGCGCCGCACTGGCGGCCGCGAAACGGTACATGGAGTCCCTCCCCGAAAACTGTCCCGATGTTTCCTCTGGCTCAGGATAAGCGGCGAAAGGTCCGATCCGGTCAATTATTCCGCTACGTCAGCGCCCGGCTTACCCGCGCGTAAGCCGCTCTCTGTGTCAGTTCTGCTACAGAAAGCGGGGGGCGGGGCTCAGCGGGCCGGGCGCTGGCTGGTCAGGATGTTGAGGTAATTCGCCGCGAAGATCAGCGCGGCCCCCAGCAGAACGCCCCATTCCAGCGGCTCGGCGTAGAGAACGACACCCACCACCGCGATGGCCGGAAGACGGGCGAAATCCATCGGCATCACCACCGAGGCCGGCGCGATGGACAGCGCCGTGGTCAGGCAGAAATGTGCCGTCAGCCCGCCAAGGCCGATGACAAGGAGCCAGGGCAGCGTCGCCGCCGAGGGGATCGCCATGTCGCCGTCCCAAAGGCAGGCGATCAGCCCGATCACGAGCTGGATCGCCGTCAGCCAGAACAGGATGCAGGTGATCGTTTCCGTCCGCGTCAGCCGCTTGGTCAGGATCGCCGTGCCCGCGAAGAAGACCGCCGCCGTTGCCGCCGTGACCATGCCCACGGATATCGCCTGCGCGCCGGGCTGCACCACGATCAGGACCCCGGTGAAGCCCAGGACGCCCGCCAGCACCTTCCACCGCGTCAGCCGCTCGCCGAGAAAGAGCGCCGCGAAGACCATCGTCCAGAGCGGCGAGGTGAACTCGAGCGCGAAGACCAGCGCGAGCGGCGCGACCGTCACCGCGTGGAACCACAGGTTCTGACCGATGAAATGGCCGAGGTTGCGGAAGACATGCACGCCCATGTGCCGCGTCGTGACCTGGTTCAGCGTGCCGGCGGCCCTGGCCACCGCCAGCACCACCACCAGCCCGATGATCGAGCGGTAGGTCATCATCTCGAAGGTGTCGAGTTCGAAGGCCGCCGCGCGGCCCGCGACCGCCATCGAGGAAAAGGCCACGATCGCGCCCAGCATCCACAGGGCCGCGCGCAGCGGCTGATGCGGCGCCTCGGCCGGGGCGGCGGTCTGGCTCATCCGGTGATCTCCCTGCAGCCCCCGCGAACGGGGCCCTGTCCCACGCCCGTTGGAATGCCCAGTTCCACGGCGAAGGGCAAGTCCGGCCCGCCGGGGCACGGCAGCGCCGCCTCCGGGGCAGGGGGGATCGGCGGGAGCGGGATGGCAAGGGCGGGCATGGGCCTGGCATGTCGCGATGCGGGCCCCGGGCGAGGGGTCAGAGACCGGCGGCCTTGGCCGCATCCCAGAGCGCGTCCATCTCGGCCAGGTCGCTCTCCTCGGGGCGCTTGCCGCGCCTGGCAAGTTCCGCCTCGATGAAGGCGAAGCGGCGGGTGAATTTCGCGTTGGCGCGGCGCAGCGCGGTTTCCGGATCGACCTTCAGGTGCCGGGCGAGGTTCGCCATGACGAAGAGAAGGTCGCCCATCTCCTCATCGATCTTGTCCTGCGGCAGGGTCTCGCGCGCCTCGGACAGCTCGCGCGCCTCTTCGGCGATCTTGTCGATCACCATCCCGATCTCGGGCCAGTCGAACCCGACCCGCGCCGCGCGTTTCTGCAGCTTCTCGGCCCGCATGAGCGCGGGCAGGCCGTGGGCCACGTCGTCGAGCACGCCGCCGCGGGCCCTGGCCGCGCGCTCGGCGGCCTTCACCGCCTCCCAGTCCTGCACCTGCTGTTCCGCGGATTTCGCGTTCGAGTCGGCGCCGAAGACATGCGGATGGCGCGCGATCATCTTGTCGGCGATGGCGCCCGCCACGTCGTCGAGGTCGAACAGCCCCGCCTCCTCGGCCATGCGGGCATGGAAGACCGACTGGAAGAGCAGGTCGCCCAGCTCGCCCTTCAGCTCGTCCCAGGCCTGCCGCTCGATCGCGTCGGCGACCTCGTAGGCCTCCTCGATCGTGTAGGGCGCGATGGTGGCGAAGCTTTGCTCCACGTCCCAGGGGCAGCCCGTCACGGGGTCGCGCAGGCGCGCCATGATCGTGCGCAGCCGCTCGAGCGGGGGCAGGGCGGAAAGGTCGTCCATTGCGGGCGCTGCGCCTCCGTGACAGTCTCGGCCCCTTAGAGCCAACCAGCCCATCGGAGTCCAGCCAATGCCCGTCATCAACCGCATCGCAGGGATGCACGAGACCATGACCGGCTGGCGCAGGCACCTCCACGCGCGCCCCGAGATCGCCTTCGACTGCGTCGAGACGGCGGCCTTCGTGGCGGAACGGCTGCGCGAGATCGGGGTGGACGAGATCCACGAGGGGATCGCGCGGACCGGCATCGTCGCCGTGATCGAGGGGCAGGGGCCGGGGCCGGTCGTGGGGCTGCGCGCCGACATGGACGCGCTGCCGATGCATGAGGAGACGGGGGTGTCCCATGCCTCCCGAGTGCCCGGCGCGATGCATGCCTGCGGGCATGATGGCCATACCGCGATGCTGCTCGGGGCAGCGGCCTACCTGTCTGAGACGCGGGCCTTCCGGGGCAAGGTCGCGCTGATCTTCCAGCCCGCGGAAGAGGATGGCGGCGGCGCGGGCGTCATGGTCGAGGAGGGCGTGATGGACCGCTTCGACATCGCCGAGGTCTATGCCCTGCACAATGCGCCGGGGCTGCCGCTCGGGCAAGTGCTGACGACGCCCGGGCCGATCATGGCGGCGGTGGACGAGTTCACCATCCGCATCGAGGGGCGCGGCGGGCATGGCGCCATGCCGCACGAGACCGCCGACCCGATCCCCGCGGCCGTCTCGATGGTGCAGGCGATCCAGACCATCGTCTCGCGCAACCATTACGCGCTGGACGACCTCGTGGTGTCGGTGACGCAGATCCATGCAGGGACGACGAACAACGTGATCCCCGGCGGCGCGATGATCAACGGCACCGTGCGGACCTTCGACAGGGGCGTGCAGGAGATGGTGATCCGCCGGATGGAAGAGATCGTTGCGGGGCAGGCGGCAAGCTTCGGCGTGAGCGCGACGCTTGACTACGAGATCGGCTACCCGGCCACGATCAATGACGCCGCCCGCGCCGAGTTCGCCGCCGAGGTGGCCGGCGAGGTGGTGGGCGAGGGGCTGGTCGACGGGCACGCGGGCCGCGAGATGGGGGCCGAGGATTTCGCCTACATGCTGGAGGCGCGGCCGGGGGCCTATCTCTTCGTGGGCGCGGGCCCCGGGGCGGGGTTGCACAACACGGGTTACGATTTCAACGACGCGCTTTTGCCGATCGGGGCGAGCATCCTGGCGCGGCTCGCCGAGCGGGCCCTGCCCGTGGGCGGCTGACAGGCGCGGATTTCGGGGCGAAATCCGGAGGGCGGGGGGCGCGCCGCTGACGCGGCGCGGGTGCGAATTTTCGTACGAAAATTCGGGGGGCTCTGCCCCCATCCCTTCGGGATTCCCCCGGGATATTTCCGAAACGGAGAAGGGATCAGTGGTCTTCGGGGCGCAGGTACCTGCGCATCCCGTAGAGCAGCGGGTCGCCCTCGGGGGCGGTGCGCACGGCCTCGACCGCGCCGATGCAGATGTGATGCGTGCCGATCCTTTCCGCCGAGATGAGGCGGCAGTCGAAGCTGACCAGCGCCTCGGTCAGCTGCGGCGCGCCGGTGACGAGCGTTCCCACCTTCACCGCGTTGAACTTGTCGCCACCCGGCGCGGGCCTGCGCGAGGAGAAGACATCCGAGATGTCGGTCTGCCCCGTGCGCAGCACGTTGATGCAGAAGCACTTGTTCTCGAGCACCAGCGGCAGCGCCGAGGAGGTGGCGTTGAGGCAGGTCAGCATGGTCGGATATTCGCCATCCGCCGAGATCGAGGTCATGGCCGAGACCGTCACGCCGCCGCGCCCCGCGGGGCCATCGGTGGTGACGACCGAGACGCTGGCCGCCGACCGGCTCATCCCCTCGAGAAAGGCCTTGCGCAGCGCGTCCTCTCCGTCCTGTCGGTCGGTCATGGTTCTCGTCCCTTCCTTCTCTGCTCGCCCGGCGGTCTTGCCCGAAGCGCCAGCTAGCGGCAAGGCCGGGAAAGTCACGCGCGCCGGCTTGCCTTTCGCCGCGGAAGCGGGCAGCGAAGGGGCAGGCGAGCCGGAGGGACGGGCATGGCACTGGAAGACGCGAAGGACGAGGTCGACCGCGCGATCACCGCGACGGAGCTGAAGGGGATGGCGTTCGAGAACGTCTTCGCCGGTGTGCCGAGTTTCCTGCGGCGGCGCTACAGCAAGGACCTGGCGGGCGTCGACCTGGCGATCACCGGCATCCCCTTCGACCAGGCGGTGACGAACCGGCCCGGCACGCGCCTGGGGCCGCGGGCGATCCGCGAGGCCTCGACGCTGATGACCTACGATCCGCCCTATGGCTGGGACGGCTATTCGCCGCTCGAGGCGCTGGCGATGGTGGATTACGGCGACATGGCCTTCGACTACGCCTATCCGACGGATGTGCCCGCGCGGATCGAGGCGCATGTCGCGGGCATCCTTGCCGCCGGCGCGGGCTGCATCACGCTGGGGGGGGATCATTCGATCACGCTGCCGATCCTGCGGGCGCATGCTTCCAAGCACGGGCCGCTCGCGCTGATCCAGGTGGACGCCCACACCGACACATGGCCCGACGACAACGCCGCCCGCATCGACCACGGCACCTTCTGTTACACCGCGGTGAAGGAGGGGCTGATCGATGTGACGCGCTCGGCCCATGTCGGCATCCGCACCGTGGTGGAGGACAACCTGGGGATCGAGATCATCGATGCTCAGGCGGTGGGCGCGCGGGGGGCGGCGGCTGTCGCCGAGGCGCTGCGCGCGAAGGTCGGCGAACGGCCGGTCTACCTGAGCTTCGACATCGACGGGCTCGACCCGGCCCATGCGCCCGGAACGGGCACGCCGGTCTGGGGGGGGCTCTCGAGCCGCGAGGCCGCGGCCTTCCTCCGCGGGCTGGCGGGGATCGACCTGGTGGGCGGCGACGTGGTCGAGGTCTCTCCGCCCTTCGATCACGCGAACATCACGGCTGTCGCCGCGGCCCATGTGGCGATGGAGCTGATCTGCCTGTGGGGCTGGACGCGGGCGTAACACGCGCTGGACCGACTCGGGGTCTGCGGCTACACCGCTGCCACAGGCCAGAGCGAACAGGACGACCCGCGCCCATGCCCCGCCGTGACCGATCCCCGGAGGCCCGCGCCGTGGCGCGCGAGATCTCCTATGCCTCGTCCGCCGCCTCGCGGGGCGGCCGCGCCATGATCCGCGTGATGGAGAACGCGACGGGCCGGATCGGCCTCATTCGCCGGGCCGAGGGCTATGACGCCGAGGTGCGGCAGGGCCGCGATTTCTGGGAGGTCATGGTCGAGCGCTACGGGCTCGAGCTGCGCGTGACCGGCGGCAGCCTGTCGAACATCCCGGTCGAGGGGCCGCTGGTGATGATCGCGAACCACCCCTACGGCATCCTCGACGGGCTGATGATGGGTCATATCCTGGCCCAGGCGCGGGGCGATTTCCGCATCCTCGCCCATCGCATCTTCCGCAAGGCCGAGGATATCAACCGGATCATCCTTCCCATTTCCTTCGACGAGACGAAGGAGGCGCTGGCGCTGAACATCGAGACGCGCAAGGCGGCGCTGCGCTACCTGTCGCAGGGGGGCGCCATCGGCATCTTCCCGGGTGGCACCGTCTCGACCGCGGCGCGGCCCTTCGGGCGGCCGATGGACCCGGGCTGGCGCAGTTTCACGGCGCGGATGATCGCCAAGTCCGAGGCGACCGTGGTGCCGGTCTTCTTCGACGGGCACAACTCGCGCCTGTTCCAGCTGATGAGCCATCTGCACACGACGCTGCGCATGGGGCTTCTGATCAAGGAATTCCGCACGCGGGTGAACAGCCCCGTCGAGGTGGTCATCGGCGAGCCGATCCCCCGCGCGGCGCTGGAGCCCTACGCCCGCGACGCCAGGGCGATGATGGAGTTTTTGCGCGAAACCACCTATGCGCTCAGTCCGCGGCCGCTCGACGCGCGGGCGCGGGGGTTCGAGTTCGAGGATCGCCACCGCGATCCCGAAGAGCCAAGGGGCCGCATGCGCGGCGCATTGAAGGACAGGTACTGATGGCAGTTGGGATCTTCGACAGTGGCCTCGGCGGGCTGACCGTGCTGGACGCGGTCGTCAAGCGGCTGCCCGAGACGCCGCTGGTCTATTTCGGCGACAACGCCCACACGCCCTACGGCGTGCGCGATGCCGACGACATCTACGACCTGACGACGAAGGGGGTTCAGGCGCTTTTCGACGAGGGCTGCGACCTTGTCATTCTCGCCTGCAACACCGCCTCGGCCGCGGCACTTCGGCGGATGCAGGAGGGATGGGTGCCGCCCGACAAGCGCGTTCTGGGTGTCTTCGTGCCGCTGATCGAGGCGCTGACCGAGCGCAAGTGGGGCGACAATTCTCCGCCGCGGCCCGTCGCCGTCGAAACCGTGGCGCTCTTCGCCACGCCGGCCACCGTCTCGAGCCGCGCCTTCCAGCGCGAGCTGGCCTTCCGCGCCATCGGCGTGGATGTCGAGGCGCAGCCCTGCGCGGGCGTCGTGGACGCGATCGAGATGGGCGACATGATCCTCGCCGACGCGCTGGTGCGCAGCCACGTGGAATCGCTCATGCGGCGGATGCCGAAGCCGCAGGCGGCGATCCTCGGCTGCACCCATTACCCGCTGGTCGAGGAGGTGTTCCGCGACGCGCTCGGTCCCGAGGTGGCGGTCTACTCGCAGCCCGACCTCGTGGCCGAGGCGCTGGCCGATTACCTCGATCGGCATCCCGACAAGGTCGGGCAGGGGACAGTGTCGAAATTCCTGACGACGGGCGACCCGAAATCGGTCTCGAACAAGGCCACGCAGTTCCTGCGCCGCCGGATCGAGTTCGAAGCGGCGAACATGTGATATGACAGCGGCTTGCGACCCGTTCTTCATGTGACGTTCCGGGCCGTCGCGCCCCCTCTCTGCTGCCTTTTGGCGCGCCCCTCTCGACAGGGGGCGTGCCGGGGCCCAAATATGGGGCTCCGGACGGCAGGCCGGCGGGGGGTGCCATGCGCCCGCACGCGACTGAGAGGAGACAGCGACCCATGCGGGGCCTGAAAAAACAACGCCGCATCCAGATCATCATGGTGGCGACGGCCGCGCTCGCCCTGTCGGCGGGCCTGATCGGCTACGCGATGCGCGACGGCATCAACTTCTTCCGTCCGCCGTCGGAGGTGGTGGAAAGCCCGCCGCCGCCCACGGAAGTGTTCCGCATCGGCGGCCTCGTGGAGGAGGGGAGCCTCGTCCGGGGCGAGGGCGAGACCATCAGCTTCCGCGTCACCGATGGCGGCGCCTCGATCCCGGTGACCTACACCGGCATCCTGCCCGACCTCTTCGGCGAGGGCGAGGGGATGGTCGGCACCGGGCGGCTGGTCGACGGTACCTTCGAGGCGACCGAGATCCTCGCCCGCCACGACGAGACCTACATGCCCGCCGAGGTGATCGACGCGCTCGAGGCGCAGGGCGTCTACCGCGACCCGAACGCGCCGGAAAGCTGACGGGTCTTCACGGTTCTTCAACCTTTCCGTGGGAGTGTCCCCGGCCATGGACATGTCCGGTGGGCGGGTGACGCCGCTTGCCAACCCGAGGTTTCCGTTCCGCGGCCGCGATTGCCCCTGACAAGGGTGCGGGGCTGCGGGCCGATCAGAGCCGGACGACAGGCGGGCCACGTCGATACCGTGGCCCGTGACGGAAGCCGCCCTTGGCGGCGCCGCCATTCTTACAGAGCGCGGGGCGCTTTTCCAAGATCGCGCGCCCTGCAGGTCTCCCCCCCTCGTCGGATAGCGACAGGGACAGCCCGAGCGCCGCTTTCCCTGACGGGACCCGGCGGAAAACATGCGTTTTCCGAAGGGCGGCCCGCGCGCGCGGGCCGGGCGCTCAGCCCGACGCCGCCAGCAGGGCGGCGTTGCCGCCCGCTGCCGTCGTGTCGATGCACAGATGCCGCTCCAGCACCAGCCGCGGACCGGGATCCGCCTCAAGGATCAGCGGCACCAGCGCGCCCTCGCGGGCGGCCAGCGCCGCGGCATGGGCGCGCGCGGTTTCGGCCCCGGTCCAGAGGATCACGGCCTCGATCGGCCCGAGGTCTCGCAGCCACGCGGCAGGCACCGCGCCCTGTGCCGCCACCGCCGTGCAGCCAGCGGCCTCCGCCGCGCGTTTCTGTGCCGTCGCCGCCTCCGCCCCCGGCCCGAGGCACAGAACCCGCCCCCGCGGATGGGTCGACAACCGGTTCGACTCGCCCGTCGGACCCGGCAGGTCCGTCACCGACAGCACCCGGTCGCGCGGATCGGGCAGGGCGGCCAGCGCCGCCTCGAGCGCGGCGCGGTCGGCCTGCCCGCGATCCTCCTCGATGGCCCGCGTCGCGGCCATCGTGAAGCGCGGCAGGTAATGCGGCCCGCCGGCCTTGGGCCCGGTGCCCGACAGCCCCTCGCCACCGAAGGGCTGGCTGCCCACCACCGCGCCGATCTGGTTGCGGTTGATGTAGGTGTTGCCCACGCGGATCGCGGCGCAGACCTCCTGCACGCGGTCGTCGATGCGGCTGTGCATCCCGAAGGTCAGCCCGTAGCCCCTTGCATTCACGTCAGAAATCACCTTCGGCAGGTCCACCGCGCGATAGGTGGCCACATGCAGGACCGGGCCGAACACCTCGCGCTCCAGCGCGGCGATGCCGCCCGGCAGGTCGATCAACACGGGCGCAACGAAACTGCCGTCACCGGGCGCGTCCAGCTCGGCCAGCACGCGCCCCTCGGCGCGGGCGGCCTCGACATGGGCCAGGATGCCCGCCTGCGCGCGCGCGTCGATCACAGGCCCGATGTCGGTCGTCAGCTGCCACGGGTCGCCCAGCCGCAGCTCGGCCATCGCGCCCTTCAGCATCTCGAGCACGGGGCGCGCCACGTCCTCCTGCAGGTAAAGGAGCCGCAGCGCCGAACAGCGCTGCCCGGCCGATTGATAGGCCGAGGCGACGATGTCGCGGACGGCCTGTTCGGGCAGGGCCGTACTGTCCACCACCATCGCGTTCAGCCCGCCGGTCTCGGCGATCAGCGGCGCGGCGGGGTCGAGATGCGCGGCCTTGGCGCGGTTGATCGCCTGCGCCGTCGCGGTCGAGCCGGTGAAACACAGCCCCGCGATGCGCGCATCCGACGAGAGCGCCGCCCCCACCTCGGCCCCGCGGCCCGGCAGAAGCTGCAGCGCCGCGCGCGGCACGCCGGCCTCGTGCAGCAGCGTCACGGCCAGGTGCGCGACAAGCCCCGTCGCCTCGGCGGGCTTGGCGATCACGCCATTGCCCGCGGCCAGCGCCGCGGCGATCTGGCCGGTGAAGATGGCGAGCGGGAAATTCCACGGGCTGATGCAGGCGATAATCCCGCGGGCGGGCGCGGCCAAACCCGCGGCCTCCCCGGCATAGTAGCGCAGGAAATCCACCGCCTCGCGCAGCTCGCCCACCGCATCGGGGAGCGTCTTGCCCGCCTCGCGGGCCAGAAGCGCGAAGATCTCGCCGTAGCGCGCTTCGTAGAGGTCGGCCGCCCGGCGCAGCACCGCCGCGCGCGCCTCGACCGGGGCGTCCCAGCGGGCGGCGGCCGAAAGCGCCGCCTCGATATCCGCGGCCGCGGCCAGCGTGACATGGCCCACCCGGTCGTGCGGGCGCGCGGGGTTGGTGACGGTCCAGTCCTCGCCCCCCGTCACCGGCGCGGCAAGGATCGGCCCCGCCGCCCATGTGGCTTCGGCGAACGGCGCGCGCGCCGCCTCGATCGCGGCCAGCTCGACCGGGCAGGTCAACTCGAAGCCGCGCGAATTCTCGCGCTCCGCCCCGAAAAGACGCGCGGGCGCGACGACCGCCTTCGCCTCGGCCCCCTGCAGCGCCTCGAACGGGTCGCGCGCCACCGAGGCGGCGGGCACCCCGCCATCGAGCACCTGGTTCACGAAGCTGGAATTCGCCCCGTTCTCCAACAGCCGCCGCACGAGATAGGCCAACAGGTCCCGGTGCTTGCCCACCGGCGCATAGATCCGGCAGCGCGGCCCGTTGCCCGAGCGCACCATCTCGTGCAGCGCCTCGCCCATGCCGTGCAGGCGCTGGAACTCCCAGCTGTCGCGGTCCGGCCCCATCTCGAGGATCGCGGCGACGGTATGGGCGTTATGCGTGGCGAATTGCGGGAAAATCCGGTCGGTCATCCCAAGAAGCTTCCGCGCACAACATAGGTAGGCGACATCGGTCGCCGGTTTCCGCGTCCAGACCGGGAAATCCGCAAGGCCCTCGACCTGGGCGCGCTTGATCTCGGTGTCCCAGTAGGCCCCCTTGACCAGCCGCAGCATGATGCGCCGGTCATGGGTCTCGGCCAGCGCGTAAAGCCAGTCGATCACCGCGCTGGCGCGCTTGCCATAGGCCTGCACCACCACGCCGAACCCGTCCCAACCGGCAAGCGCCTCGTCCGCCAGCACCGCCTCGATCACGTCAAGCGACAGGTCGAGCCGGTCGGCCTCCTCCGCGTCGATGTTGAGGCCCATGCCCTGCGCCCGCGCCGCCCGCGCAAGCTCCCGCACACGCGGCACCAGCTCGGCCATCACGCGATCCCGCTGCGCCATCTCGTAGCGCGGGAACAGCGCCGAGAGCTTGATCGAGATGCCGGGGTTCACCCTTATGTCCTCCGACCGGCAGGCGGGCTTCAGCGCGCGGATCGCGCCCATGTAGGCGTCGAAATAGGCCGCGGCATCGCGCGCCGTCATCGCCGCCTCGCCCAGCATGTCGTAGGAATAGGCGTAGCCGCGCCGCTCCTCCACGGCGGCCCGGCGCATCGCCTCGGCCATGTCCTGCCCCAGGACGAAATGCTGCCCCATCTCGCGCATAGCGCGGGACACCGCCTTGCGGATCACCGGTTCGCCCAGGCGGCGCACCGCGCCTTTCAGCACGCCCGCCATCCCCTCGCCATCCTGCAAAACGCGCCCCGTCAGCATCAGCGCCCAGGTCGAGGCGTTCACCAGCGGCGAGGCCGAATGGCCCAGGTGCGCCCCCCATTCCGAGGGCGCGATCTTGTCCTCGATCAGCGCGTCCATCGTGGCGGCATCCGGCACCCTGAGCAGCGCCTCGGCCAGGCACATCAGCGCGATCCCCTCGCGCGTCGAGAGGCCGTATTCCGCAAGGAAGACCTCCATCAGCCCCGGCCGGCGATCGGCCCGCATCCGGCGCACAAGCTCCGCCCCCCGCGCGGCGGCGCGGCTGCGCAGGGCGGCGTC
>WVSO01000068.1 GCA_015689745.1 Rhodobacterales bacterium HKCCSP123
AGGGGGCGCTTGCGCAGATCCAGTCCGGTGAGGCGGCCGATCTGCGGGCGGCGGCCGAGGCGCCCGACCTTCCGCGCCGCTACCGGGACCTTGCGATGCTGAAGGCCGAGATGATGGCCCCGTCCGAACCCGATACCGCACGGCTCATCCTTGGCGCGCTGGCCGAACCGGGCGCGCCCTTCGCGGCGCTGGCCGAGGAACAGCTGGCGCTTCTCGACATCCGCACCGGCGATCTGGAGGCGGGGCTCGACCGGCTTCGCAGCCTCGAACGCAGCGCTGCGGCGACGCCGGGCTTGCAACAACGGGCGTCTCAGTTGATTGTGGCCTTTGAGGCGGGATCGACACTGGTCGATGTCGCAGCGGAACCGCCGGCGGAGACCGAGGCCGAAGAAGAGGCCGACGCGGGTGACGCGGCAGAAGGTGCGGAGACCGGGGAAACGCCTGACGCTCCCGCCGTGGAAGATTGACGACCGCCAAAGCGGCGGCACAACAGGAAGGCCGGGGCGCATGACCGGGGTCGAGGGCAGAGCAGGCTGGAACCGCATCGCCGATTGGGGCGTCGCTGCACTGATGGTGCTGGTGCTTGCCGGATGCGAACGCGAGGTGATCCTGCCTGGCGAACGTTTCGACACGCGCACGCCGCTCGAGGCGACGCTGCCGGGCGAGGACGGGCTCGCCGCCGCCTCCAACCCCGCCGCCACCGATGCCGCGCGGCCGATCAGCCTGCCCGCGCCCACGCGCCTCGGCGATTGGCCGAGCCGGGGATACAACACCGTCAACCGCCTGCCGCACGCCACGCTTTCGGCCAACCCGGTCGAGGTCTGGGTCGCCGATATCGGCGCCGCCAGCACGCGCCGGAACCGCATCGCCGCCGACCCGGTGGCGGCGGGTGGCCTCGTCTTCACCATCGATTCCGACGCGCGGCTTCAGGCGACCTCCCTGGGCAACGGCGCGACGGCATGGGCGACGAGCCTCGTGCCCGAATTCGACCGTGGCGGTAACGCCTCGGGCGGCGGTCTCGCCGTGGCGGGCGACCGGCTTTTCGCGACGACGCCCTATGGCGAACTGGTGGCGCTCGATGCCTCGACCGGCGCGGTGCTCTGGCGCCAGCGGCTCGGGACCCTGCTGGGCGCACCGACCGTCTCGGGCGGCATCGTCTATGTCGTCGGGCGCAACTCCGAGGCCTGGGCCATCGACGCCGATGACGGGCGTCAGCGCTGGCGCGTCCCGAGCAGCGATGCCCCAGCCGTCCTGGTGGGTGGGGCCGCGCCTGCCATCGCCGACGGGCGCGTGATCTTCCCCTTCCCGTCGGGAGAGATCGTGGCCGTGATGCCGAACACGGGCATCGCCCTGTGGAATTCCTTCGTCGCGGGCGGCCGTCTCGGCACCGCCTACGCCAACATCAACGATATCACCTCGGATCCGGTTGTCGTGGGCGGCACGATCTACGCCGGCAACCAGTCGGGCCGCGTCGTCGCGATGAACGCGCGCACCGGCACGCGCGAATGGACCGCGACCGAGGGGGCCTATTCGCCCGTCCTGGTCGCCGGTGGCGCGCTCTTCTTCGTTTCGGACCGCAACGAACTGATCCGGCTCGATGCCGACAGCGGCGCGCGGGTCTGGGGCACGGAACTGCCGCTCTACGTCGCCAATCGCGAGCGGCGGCGCAAGGCGGTCTTCACGCATTACGGTCCGATCCTCGCCGGCGGGCGCCTGGTGATCGCCTCGGGCGACGGGCAGATCCGCATGTTCTCGCCCGAAAGCGGCGCGCTGGTCGGCACGCTCCCGCTGCGCGGCGGGGCGGCGTCGCACCCGATCGCGGTGGGCGACATGATCCTCGTGGTCAGCGAAGACGGCAGGCTGCACGCCTACCGCTGACCGCGGCCCCTGGTGTCCGGGTCAGTTGAACCAGCCGATGCGCCGCTCTTCCGGGATGCCGAGCACCCCGCCGCCGAGATAGGCGAGCGCGCGCGCCGCGTTGGCCCAGATCGCCAGGCTTTCCCGAAAGAGCCATCGCGCCTTGCTGCGGCCATCGATCCCGCTCACCTCGGGGTCGTGCGCGGTCCGTGACGGGTAGAGAGCGACATCCGGCCAGCCCATCGCGCGGAAGATGACCCAGCTCCTTGGCAGGTGAAACGGGTCCGACACCAGCACGACGCGCCGCGCATCGGGTACCAGCGCCCGGCTGAAGGCGGCGTTCTGGATGGTCGAGCGGGCGCGCTCCTCAAGCAGAGCGGCCTCGGGCGGCAGGCCGGCGTCAACGGCGGTGGCGCGCATCGCCTCGGCGACCGAGGCGCGGCTGTGGCCGTAGCCCGTGAACACCACCACCGGCGCCACGCCCGCCGCGTGCAGGGCCGCACAGCTGCGCGCACGGCTGGCCGAGTTCGGCCCGGGCTGATCCCAGCCGTCCGTGCGGGACATGCTCGCACCAAGGCAGATGATGGCATCGGCGCGCCCGGGCAGCGCCGTGTCGCGCGGCCAGAGCAGGCTGACGGCAAGGACGGCGGCGAAGGTGACGGCCCAGAAGGCCAGCCCCAACAGCAGGAGCCGCCCGAGAAACCGCCCCAGCCGCCTTATTCCCACTCGATCGTCCCGGGCGGTTTCGAGGTGATGTCGTAGGTCACCCGGTTGATGCCCTTGACCTCGTTGATGATCCGCGTCGCGGTTTCGCCAAGGAACTCGTGGGTAAACGGGTAGTAATCGGCGGTCATCCCGTCCACGCTCGTGACCGCGCGCAGCGCGCAGGCATAATCGTAGGTGCGCCCGTCGCCCATGACACCCACGGTGCGGACCGGCAGGATCGCGACGAAGGCCTGCCAGATCTCGTCGTAAAGCCCGTGCTTGCGGATCTGGTCGATGTAGACGGCATCCGCCTTGCGGAGGATCCCGAGCTTCTCGCGCGTGATCTCGCCGGGGCAGCGGATGGCGAGGCCGGGGCCGGGGAAGGGGTGGCGACCGATGAAACTGGCCGGAAGGCCCAGCTCGTGCCCCAGCGCGCGGACCTCGTCCTTGAAGAGCTCGCGCAGCGGTTCGACCAGCTTCAGCCCCATCTTCTCGGGCAGGCCACCGACATTGTGGTGGCTCTTGATCGTGACCGAGGGACCGCCGGAGAACGACACCGATTCAATGACATCGGGATAAAGCGTGCCCTGTGCCAGGAACTCGGCCCCTTCGATCCCGTCGGCGTATTTCTGGAAGACGTCGATGAACAGTTTGCCGATCGTCTTGCGCTTCGTTTCCGGATCGGAAACGCCCTCGAGCGCGCCGAGGAACAGCTCGCTCTCGTCGGCGTGGATCAGCGGGATGTTGTAATGGTCGCGGAACATGCTGACCACTTCCTCGGCCTCGTTCAGCCGCAGAAGCCCGTGATCGACGAAGACGCAGGTCAGCTGGTCCCCGATCGCCTCGTGGATCAGGACGGCGGCAACCGACGAATCGACCCCGCCCGACAGGCCGCAGATGACCTTTGCATCGCCCACCTGCTCGCGGATGGCGCGGATCGCCTCCTCGCGGTAGGCGCGCATCGTCCAGTCGCCCTTGAAGCCGGCGAGGCGGATGAAATTCTCGTAGAGCGTCTTGCCGTTCGGGGTGTGGTGCACCTCGGGGTGGAACTGGACGGCGTAGAACTGCCGGTCGAGGTCGGCCGTGATCGCGAAGGGCGCGCCGGGCGAAGTGCCCAGGACCTCGAACCCCGGCGCGATTTCAGAGACATGGTCGCCGTGGCTCATCCAGACCTGCTCGCGGCCCGAGCCGTCCATGAACCATCCGGTCAGGATGTCGGGGCGGCTGCCCTGCGGCGTGACCCAGGCGCGGCCGAACTCGGCCGTCGCATGCTCGCCCGCCTCCACCTTGCCGCCCAGGTCCTGCATCATGACCTGCTGGCCGTAGCAGATGCCGAGGATCGGCACGCCGCGCGCGTAGACCGATTGCGGCGGGCGGGGCGAACCCTCGCGCATCACCGAATCCGGGCCGCCCGAGAAGATGACCGCCCTGGGCGCGAAGGCGTCCAGAAAGGCGTCGTCGACGGATTGGTAGGGGTGGATCTCGCAGTAGACGTTCAGCTCGCGCAGGCGGCGGGCGATCAGCTGCGTGACCTGGCTGCCGAAATCGATGATCAGCAGGCGGTCGTGGTCAAGCGGGTCGGGGGCGGCAAGGGTGCTCATGCCAAGCGGCATAGGCCGCGTCCGGTGCAAGCGCAAGACCGCTGCGCGGCCGGTCCTAGCCTGCGAGGAGGTTCACCAGCGTGGCGCCCACGATCCAGATCACGAAGGCCAGCGCGACGGCGAGGCCCGGACCGTAGAGACCGCCGGGCACGCCAAGCAGGAAGGCCGCGACGCCAAGGCCGCCGACGACCCCCATCCATTGCCGTTTTCGTGCTTTCAGGTTCATGGCGCGCGCCCCCCCTGGCCCGTCACGTCCGTGTCCTTGCCATGAAACCGTCAGGCGGAAAGCCGCGCCTTGATCTGTGTCAGCGCCCCGGCGATGTCGCTTTCCCGCGCAGGGTGCCGCAATCCGCCCTCGGGCCGGGCGCGCGGCGCGCTATCACCCGCGCAGCTTCAACGCCTCGCGACAGGGGAGACCAGGGATATGGCGGCAGCGGATCAGGCAGTCGGACGGCGGGCACGCGGCGGCGGCGGTGCGGCACGACGGGCCGCGCGCTCGGCGGTCAGCTTCGAGACTGCCCGCTTCATCGAGCGCAACATCCCCAATTTCGAGATCCTGACCGAAGAGGCCATCGAGATCATCGAGACCAACGCCGAAACCGTGCTGGAAGAGATCGGCGTCGCCTTCGTCGAGAACCCCGCGGCCCTTCAACGCTGGCGCGAGGCCGGCGCCGATGTCCGCGGCGAGCGGGTCCACATGCCCAAGGGCCTTGCCCGAAAGCTCTGCGCCACCGCGCCGTCCCGGTTCACCCAGCTTGCGCGCAACCCCGCGCGCAACGTCGAGATCGGCGGCAACTCCCTCGTGCTGGCGCCGGTCTACGGCCCTCCCTTCGTGCGCGACCGCATGGGCGGGCGTCGCTACGCCACGATGGCCGATTTCGAGATGTTCGTGAAACTCGGCTACATGTCGAAATGGCTGCACCATTCGGGCGGCACCGTCTGCGAGCCGACCGACATTCCGGTGAACAAGCGTCACCTCGACATGCTCTACGCGCACATGAGCCTGTCGGACAAACCCTACATGGGGTCCGTCACCGAGCCCGTCCGCGCGCTTGATTCCATCGAGATGTCGAAGATCCTCTTCGGCGCGGATGTGGTCGACCAGAACTGCGTGATGACCTCGCTCATCAACATCAACTCGCCGCTGACCTTCGACAGCGTGATGATGGGCGCGCTGGAGCATTACGCCGCCGCAGGCCAGGCCTGCATCATCTCGCCCTTCATCGTGGGCGGCGCGATGGCGCCCGTCTCGGTCGCGGGGACGCTGACGCAGGTGCTGGCCGAGGTCATGGCCGGTGTCGCCTACAGCCAGCTGGTGCGCCCCGGCGCGCCCGCGATCTTCGGCGCTTTCGTGACCTCCATCGACATGAACTCGGGCGCGCCCACCTTCGGCACGCCGGAGGCGTCGCAGATCACCTATGGCGCGGGGCAACTGGCGCGGCGGCTGAACCTGCCCTACCGATCGGCGGGGTCCTTCACCGGCTCGAAACTGCCCGATGCGCAGGCCGCCTACGAGACGGCGAACTCGCTCAACGCGGGCCTTCTGTCGGGGGTCAACTTCATGCTCCACGCCTGCGGCTGGCTCGAGGGCGGGCTCGTGGCAAGCCCCGAGAAATTCGTCATGGACGCCGACCAGCTGGGCGTGTTGCACAAGCTGGCCGAGGGCGTGCCGGTGGACGAGAACGCGCAGGCCATGGACGCGCTGCGCGAAGTGGGGCCGGGGGGCCATTTCCTCGGCTGCGCGCATACGCAGGCGAATTACGCCACCGCCTTCTGGCGCACGGGCGTGCTCGACTACAAGCCCTACGAGACATGGTCGGAAGAGGGCGGCCGCTCGACCGAGGCGCTGGCCGCGGTCAAGCTCGACCGGATGCTGGCCGACTACCAGCAGCCGATGCTCGACCCCGCCATCGACGAGGCGCTCAAGGCGTTCATGACCGAGAAGAAGGCCTCGATGCCCGACGCCTTCATCTGAACGGGCCTAGCTGACCGAGCGCGCGGCGCAGAGAATCGCGCTCATCACCTCGACATGGCGGCTGGGGGAATACCCCAGCCCACCGCCCATGCGCGCCGCGTTCAGCACGGCCTCCTCATCGAGCAGGCGCTGGACGGGGCGGCGGCGTGCGCGGCGTTCGGCATCGCCGCTCAGCGCGGCCATGCGCGCGGCGCGCAGCAGCAGGCCGGGGCGATGCATGCGGCTGAGCGTGAGGACAAGATCGGACATTGTGCTGCCTCCTGACATCCGTGGGTCCGAGGCACAGGCTGGCACGCCGGGGCGGCGTGTTGCGCAGAGTCTTGTCCACCGAGCGCCACGCGCTCATCTGTTTACGAAAAAGAAACAATTTCTGAATTATCCACAGATTTTAAGCATTCGGTAATCAATTCGCCGAAAATCTGCCGGGGTGTCCAATCGCGAGGGAGATGGGACGATGACCTCGGCCACGGCCGGCAGCGGCGGCCTTTTGCCTGAAATTCCCGGCGTTTGCCCCGGATTGCCCAACTGGGTGCCGGTGCCCGCACGGCAGTACCTTGCCCATGTGTTGGCGGGGCAGTCGCTGCGCGCCATCGCGCGGGCCGCGGGCGAGCCGCCCTCCACGGTGTCGCGCCGCGTGCGGCGCCTGGAACGCCGCCGGGACGATCCGCTTCTCGACGAGGCGCTCACCGCCCTCGGGCCGCTGGTTGCGCCGCCCATCATTCACACCCCCAACGCAAAGGAGCCTGCCCACATGACAGCCCCGTTCCGGTCCCCCCTCGGTGATGAAGGCACGATCGCGCGCGAAGCGCGGCGGATTCTCAGGCGCTTGTGCGAGACCGAAGCCGTTCTTGCCGTGGCACAGGACATGGACAAGGCCGTGGTCCTTCGGCCCGGGCCCTGCGGCGAGCAGACCCGTACCGCGGTCGTGGACCGCAAGATCGCGTAGGCCTTCGCCGTGAAGGACTGGATTTCCTGCCGCGGCGCGGGCCGCATCGCGCGTTACACCATCACCGCGGCGGGAAAGGCGGCGCTCAGGCGGCTCCTCGACGAGGATCGCCGTCGTCGCCAGGCGGAGCTTGGCTTCGCCGAGGCGACGACCCCCTTCCAGGCGCAGCACGCGATCTGGGGCGAGGCGCAGGTCGCCGAGCCGGGCGGCAAGACGCGGAAACTGAAGGTCAATCTCGCCGAGTCGCCGCTCGCCGTACTGGCCAGGCGCACCGGGTCCGATGGCAAACCCTTCCTCACGCCGGACCTCGTGCAGGCCGGCGAGCGGCTGCGCGAGGATTTCGAGCGCGCCCAGATGGGCCCGCGCGTGGGCCAGAACTGGGACCGGTTCCTGACCGGCGGCGACCGGGGCGGGTTCCTCAACGACAGCGGCCTTGCCGAGGGGCCGCGCGCCGCCCGGGCCCGTGTCTCGGACGCGCTGGACGACCTGGGGCCGGGGCTGGCCGACGTGGTGCTGCGGGTCTGCTGTTTCCTCGAGGGGCTCGAATCGGCCGAGAAGCGCCTCGGCTGGTCGGCGCGTTCGGGCAAGGTGGTGCTCAAGATCGGGCTCCAGCGCCTGTTGCGCCACTACGAGGAGCGTCACGGTTTCGTGCCCGCCCTGCGCGGCTGACGGGCGGGTTGCGCGCCCTGCAAGGCGGATGTGCCGAAATGAGGCATGGGAATTGGGCCGTTATCGATTACATAGGCGCGGAACAGGAGGAGTGAGGCCCGTTCCCATGCGCGATCTGAAGATCCCCGACCAGCGCCACCCCGAGAAGGCGCACCGCCCGAGCAACGCCCAGCCCAAGAAGCCGAGCTGGATCCGCGTGAAGGCCCCGGTGGGCAAGGGATACCAGGAAACCCACCGCATCATGCGCGAGCACAAGCTGGTGACGGTCTGCGAGGAAGCGGGCTGTCCCAACGCCGGCGAATGCTGGAGCCAGGGTCACGCCACCATGATGATCATGGGCGAGATCTGCACGCGCGGCTGCACCTTCTGCAACGTGGCCACCGGCCGCCCGCAGGAGCTTGACCTGTTCGAGCCGGGGCGCGTGGCCGATGCGGTGCAGAAGCTGGGGCTGAACCATGTCGTGATCACGAGCGTCGACCGCGACGACCTCGAGGATGGCGGGGCCGAGCATTTCGCCATGACGATCCGCGCGATCCGCAAGCGCTCGCCCGGCACGACGATCGAGATTCTGACGCCCGACTTCCTGAAATGCGCCCCCTCCGTGCTGGAGGTCGTGGTCGAGGCGAAACCGGATGTCTTCAACCACAACCTCGAGACGGTCCCCGGCCTCTACCCCGAGGTGCGCCCCGGCGCGCGCTACTTCCACTCGCTGCGCCTCTTGCAGCGGGTGAAGGAGCTGGACCCGAGCATGTTCACCAAGTCGGGGATCATGGTGGGCCTCGGCGAGGACCGGCAATCGGTCCTGCAGGTGATGGACGACATGCGCGCGGCGGATGTCGATTTCCTGACCATCGGCCAGTACCTGCAACCCACGCCAAAGCACCACGCCGTCGATCGCTTCGTCCACCCCGACGAATTCGCCGCCTACGAGAAAGCCGCTTATGGCAAGGGGTTCCTGATGGTCTCGGCCACGCCTCTCACGCGGTCCTCCTACCACGCGGGCGACGATTTCGAACGCCTGCGCGCGGCCCGGCTGAAAAAGCTCGGGGTGCGGTAGACTCACGTCGCGCCGCGCTCTCCGCGGGGGCCGGTGCGCTGCGCCCTCAATAGGGGATCGTGCCATCCTCGGCAGGCTCGGGCAGCGCCTTGAGATAGGCCGCTATGGCGAACCGGTCGGCCGATGCCAGCTGGCCGAGGTTCCGGATGACCGAGGCCATGTGCCCACCCGCGCTGTCGAAGCTGGGGGTAAAGCCGTCGGTCAGATAGGCCGCGATCTCGGCCTCGGACCACCGAAGCTCGTCGGGTGTCAGCGGCGGGATCCGTCCGCTGCCCGAAGGGTCAGGCGCGCCGGCCAGCCAGGCGGCGCGGTCGAGCCCTCCGAGCGCGTTGCGCGGGGTGTGGCATTCGCCGCAATGCGCCAGTGCCTCGGCGAGGTACCGGCCACGTGCCTGTTCCGCGGTCAGGTCCCCCGTCACGACGAAATCGTCGCTCAGGTTCAGCAGGTTCCAGACCCCGACCGTGCGCCGGATCGTGAAGGGAAAGCCAAGCTCATGCGGCGCACTTGGCGCGTCGGAGCTGGGCAGCGTCTGCCAGAAGGCCCAGAGATCGGCGAGATCCTGGCGCGTGGCGAGCCGGTAAGCGGGGTAGGGGAAGGCGGGGTAGTAATGCCGACCTTCCGGGCTGATCCCTTCCTGCAGGGCCGTGACGAACTGCGGAAAAGTCCAGTCGCCGATGCCATGCTCGGGGTCCATCGAGACGTTGGGGGCGACGAAGGTGCCGAAGTCTGACGGGAACCTCTGACCGCCCGAGAGAACCAGGCGCGCCTCGCCCGTTGCATCCTCGGCCGCGTGGCACGAGGCGCAGCCGGCGGCCCAGAACACGGCCTCGCCGGCGACGGCGTCGCCGGACAGTCCCGCCAGCTCGGCCGCGGGAACACTCACGGGGCGGGTGAGCAACAGGCCTGCCGCGAACGCGGCAAGGCCCATCACGATGAGCACGGAAACAAGACGACGCATGGGGAACGGCGGGCCGGGGGGCGACCCCGGCCGGCCCGGCCTCAATTCGCCTGGCGGAAGTCGTCGTGGCAGGCGCCGCAGGTGCCGCCGATCGAGCCCATGGCGGCCTGCACGGCCTCCAGCCCGTCGCCCGCCACGGCGGCAAGCCCTTCCGCGGCGGCGCCGAATGCCATGTAATCCTCGGCGAAGCCTTCGGGGTTTTCCCAGATCGCGGGCAGGGCGCGGGTGCCTTCGAGCGCGAAATTGTCCGTCCCCTCGGGCCAGCTGAAGCTCTGGTCGATCGCCGCAAGAGCGACGAGGTTGTTCGCCGCCGTCTGCGCGGCCTCCGCGTCGTAGTCGGTGTTGCCGCGCGCCATGCCGCCAAGCACCCCGAGATTGAGCGCCATCAGCTGCATCTGGCCCTGGCGTGCCTTCACCGGGCCGGGAAGGTCCTGTGTCACGGCGGCAATGCCGGTTCCCATCGCGGCGAGGGCGACGATACTGGCAAGAAGAGTACGAGTTTTCATGTGCTGGCTCCCTGTGGGTGGCGAACATTCGCTGCGCGATCAGCCTATAGGCGGCCAACCCTTCGTCAACTAACGCTTCTGTGAAGCCGTGCGGGGGCGGGTGTGCGTCAATCGGGGCTTTCCGCGCCGCCTCGGGGTGCCGCCGGACACGGGCCGCGTGGCACCGGTTCGGGCACCGGCCGCGCGGGCCAGCCGACCACCGATTCGACCGTGGCGGGACCGATGCCCGTGCCGCACGGGACGGCGATGGCGATGCGCTGCCCGCACGGGGGCCGGATGCATTGCCACGGACGCATCCGCGCCGGGAGAGCGGCGTCAGCCGTCCGCGGCGTCCAGCTTCCGGACCTTGCCGATGTAAGGCAGGTTGCGGTTGCGTTGCGCGTAGTCGATGCCGTAGCCCACGACGAATTCGTCCGGGATCTCGAAGCCGGTCCAGTCGGCCCTGATGTCCACCTCGCGCCGCGTCGGTTTGTCGAGCAGCGCGATGGTCTTCAGCCGTCGCGGTTCGCGCGAGCGCAGAAGACCGACCACGTGGTTCAGCGTGTGGCCGGTGTCCACGATATCCTCGACGACCAGCACGTCGCGGCCCGCGATCTCGCCGCGCAGGTCCTTCAGGATGCGCACCTCGCGGCTGGTCTCCATCGCGTTGCCGTAGCTCGACGCCTCGAGGAAATCGACCTCGACCGGCAGGTCGATCTCGCGCACCAGGTCGGCGATGAAGACGAAGCTGCCCCGCAGAAGGCCCACGACGACCAGTTTCTCGGTGTCGGCGAAGGCGCGCTCGATCTCGCGCGAGAGTTCCTCGATGCGGGCCGCGATGGCCTTGGCCGAGATCATGCGCACGACCTCGTACCCCGGCGTTGCGGCTGTCCCCCTGGCTGGCTGCGCCATAATGCCCCCCGTCCGACCCGGTCCGAAACCCTTGAAAAAGCCTTCGCGTTTTATGACATGGACGCCACAGGCGAAAGACGAAAGGCTGGCATGCCGACACATTCCGAGACGAGGCGGCTGCCCTACAGCCCCGAGCAGATGTACCAGTTGGTAGCCGACGTGGCGCGCTACCCGCAGTTCATCCCCTGGATCAGCGCGGCCCGTGTGCGGTCGGTGACACCCGAGGGCGATCATGCGGTGATGCTTGCCGACCTCGTGATCGGCTTCAAGATGTTCCGGGAGCGGTTCCTGAGCCGCGTGACCATGTGGGAGGACACCCGCAGGATCGACACGGAATACGTCGACGGCCCCTTCAAGCACATGATTTCAAAGTGGGAATTTGCTCCGGCACCCGACGGCGACGCAGGGTGCGAGGTCCGCTTCGCTGTGGATTTCGAATTCCGGAACAAGATCCTGCAGGGGGCTGCGGGGCTGTTCTTCCACGAGGCGATGCAACGTATCGTCCGCGCCTTCGAGTCGCGGGCCGAAGCGCTCTACGGCACGTCCGGCGCGGCTGCCAACGCCTGAACCCTCAGTCCTCGGGTGCGATCAGGCGGATCTCCCCCTCTTCCTCGAGCGCGCGGATCGCGGTGACGATCTCGGCCATCGCGACCTCGCCCTCCTCGGCGCGGAGCGGGGCGAGGGTTTCTGCCTCGTCGCGCATCTGGTCGGCCAGCCGCTTCGACATGTTTTCCAGCAGGAACTCGGCGGCCAGCGGTGCCGCGGCCAGCGCCGCGGCCAGCGCGCGGGTCACCGCGTCGGGCTCGACCCGGCGCAGGATGCGCGGCACGTCGCTCGGTTCCACCCGTTTCGGGATATGTTCGAAGGTGAAGATCGCGCGGCGGACGTCGCCGGCGAAGTTCATGTCGCGCGCCTCGAGCCCGGCGAGGAGCGTGTCGCGCAGGCTTGCGCCGACCGAGTTCAGGATCGCGCCCACGCGGTCCACGGGGCTGGCGCGGAAGGCGGGCTCGGGCAGTTCCCGCATCTGGTCCACCAGCTGTTCGCCGATACGCTCGACCATGTGCGGTGTCACCGTCGCGGTGAGCGAAACGGCATGCGCGATGACCTGCGCGCGATCTTCGGGCAGGTCGGACAGAAGCGCGGCCGCCTTGGCCACGCCCAGCTTCGACAGCAGGATGCCCGCGACCTCGGCGCTTTCGGTGAGCAGAAGGGGGCGCAGGCGCTCGGGCTCCATGCCCGCCAGCCGCGTCCAGGGATCGGCGGGGTCACCCGCCTCGGCCTCGGCCCGGAGGCCGTCGCGCGCGATGGGCGAGATATGCGGCTCGAGCAGCGTCAGCGCCGCCTGTAGCCCGTTCGGGCCCGCCATCGCCATGCCGTCGAGCCGGGCGGTGAACTCACCCACCACCTGCGCGAGTGTCGCGCGGTCGATCTGGCCCAGCGTGCTCATGGCGCGGGCCAGATCGGCCTGCATCGCGGGGCTGAGCCGGTCGAGGCCCGGCGACACCTGCTGGCTGAGCAGCAGGCGCACGATCACCGCCGCCTTCTGGCGTGGATTGAGCCGCCGCGGCGGCATGACGAGGCGCGCGGCCTCAGCGTCCGAATAGTCGCCCCTGTCCCGTTCAAGGCCCATGACCCACCCGTTCCCGCACATCGGAGTTCACCCGCGGAGAGCCTTGCCGCCGACAAGTTAAGACGAGGCTGACCGGCCGCGCGGAACAGGCGCGATTTGCCTTGAATTGCGAGGGTTCCGGTGTCGGTCATCGCGGCCCGTGGCCAGCCCCTGCGCGCGGGCGTCACGGCCCGGCGGCGGTGCCCCGGGCGCAGCGGGGCATCGCTCCGGCCGGCCTGCTGGGTCCGCGGCCGGGGCCGGTCCCACCGTTGGCGCCGAGGACGGGATGGGCGCGGCGAACGTGGCGGCGCCCCGTCCGGCGGCGATCGGAGGCGCGCAGGAAAAAGCCGCGCGGGACAGGTGTCTCGCGCGGCTTCCGATGTCAGGTCTGGCGGCTTTCGATCAGCTCGTGGCCGTCGGAACGCAGGTTTGTGCATCCGCGTCCCAGGTGGCGTCGTCTGCGCAGCTCATGGTCACTTCGTGGCTGCCGAAACTGCAGTCTGCGTAGGCAAAGCCCGGCACGGCCATCAGGACGAAGGCGGCCAGGAGGGTCTTCATGCGCATGTCGCGTCTCCTCGGTCTGCTGCTGTCTGGTCGTCTTGTTGCAAGTGAAAGGGTAGCACGGGCGCGGCAAAAGACAATGACCTTGCGCAGAGGCGCCCGTATCTTTCCGATCCTTGCCAAGACGGCGGCAGAGGCGACCTTGGCCGTCAGCTTTCGCCGAAGACCCGTCTGAAGATCGTATCGACATGCTTGGTGTGGTAGCCGAGGTCGAATTTCTCGTCGATCTCGGCCGGCGACAGCGCCGCCGTCACCTCGGCATCGGCCAGCAGTTCCTCGCGGAAATCGCGGCCTTCCTCCCAGACCTTCATCGCGTTGCGCTGGACAAGGCGATAGGCGTCCTCGCGGCTGACACCGGCCTGGGTCAGCGCCAGAAGCACCCGCTGGGAATGCACCAGGCCGCGGAACTTGTTCATGTTGGCGATCATGTTGTCGGGATAAATCACCAGCTTGTCGACAACGCCCGTCAGACGCGCGAGCGCGAAATCCAGCGTGATGGTCGCGTCCGGCCCGATCATGCGCTCGACCGAGCTGTGCGAGATGTCGCGCTCGTGCCAGAGCGCCACATTCTCCATCGCGGGCACCACCGCCGAGCGGACCATGCGCGCCAGCCCCGTCAGGTTCTCGGTCAGGACCGGGTTGCGCTTGTGGGGCATCGCGCTCGATCCCTTCTGGCCTTTCGAGAAGAATTCCTCGGCCTCCAGCACCTCGGTGCGCTGCATGTGGCGGATCTCGATGGCGATGTTCTCGATCGAGGAGGCGATCACGCCCAGCGTGGCGAAGAACATGGCGTGGCGGTCGCGCGGAATGACCTGGGTCGAGATCGGCTCGGGCCGCAGGCCCAGCTTCTCGCAGACATGTTCCTCGACCGCGGGGTCGATGTTGGCGAAGGTGCCGACGGCCCCCGAGATGGCGCCGGTGGCGATCTCCCAGCGGGCCTTTTCCAGACGGTTCCGGTTGCGCTCCATCTCGGCGTAGAAGCGGGCGAAGGTCAGGCCCATCGTCACGGGTTCGGCATGGATGCCGTGCGAGCGGCCGATCCGCACCGTCATCTTGTGTTCCATCGCCCGCCGTTTCAGCGCGGCCAGAAGCCCGTCCATGTCGGCCAGCAGGATATCGGCGGCGCGCATCAGCTGGATGTTGAAGGTCGTGTCGAGCACGTCCGACGAGGTCATCCCCTGGTGGACGAAGCGCGCCTCGTCGCTGCCCACGATCTCGGCCAGATGCGTCAGGAAGGCGATGACGTCATGCTTGGTCACCGCCTCGATCTCGTCGATGCGGGCCACGTCGAACTCGACGTCCTTCGCCTTCCACACGGCCTCTGCATTCGCCTTGGGGATCACGCCGAGGGCGGCCTGCGCGTCGCAGGCATGGGCCTCGATCTCGAACCAGATGCGGAACTTGGTGGCGGGCTCCCAGAGGGCGACCATCTCGGGGCGGGAATAGCGGGGGATCATCGGCGCGGCCTTGCGTTCGGGTCTGACTTCGCGCTCTCATAGGGGGGACGGCAGGGAGGGACAAGGTGACCGACCCACGCAAATGGACGCGGAGCGCGCTTCTGGCACTGGTCCTGGCCGCTCCGGGCGCAGCGTCGGCGAACGGCGGGCTTGCGACCGGCGCCGAGATCGAGGCCGCCATCCTCGCCAATGACATCGTCTACGACGGGATCGGAATGGAACGCCACGAGCCGGGCGGGCGGATCCTGTCGCGCAGCAGCGAAGCGCCGGTCGGACGCACGAGCGTCGGCGAATGGCGCGTCGAGAACGACCTGCGTTGCGTAAGGTGGACCCCCACGATGGATTGGGCCTGCTACGGCGCGCTGATCGAGGGCGACACGCTGCGGTTCATCGACGGGATGGGCAATGTCAGCACGGGCCGGCTGGTGCCGCGATGATCCGTCTTGGCGATCTCGAAGGGGCCTGGCGCCTTCAGCGCGAGATCGAGGACCGGCGCGGCGGCATGAGCGGGCGGCTCGAGGGCACCTGCCGCTGGCTGCGTGACGCCGACGGGCTGCGCCAGGAGGAGGAGGGGGTGCTGACCATGGGCTCGGGCCCGCCGCTGCAGGCGCATCGCGCCTATCTCTGGCGCGCGGCGGGCGAGGGCCTCGAGGTGTTCTTCGAGGACGGGCGACCCTTTCACGCGCTCGGCCCCGGGCGCCTCACGGACCGGCACTGGTGTGACCCCGACACCTACGATGTCAGCTATGATTTCCACGCCTGGCCGCTCTGGTCGCAACGCTGGCGCGTCACCGGTCCGCGCAAGGACGCGGTGATCGTCAGCAGGTTTCAGCCCCTGGGATAGAACCGCGCGATGGCGAGGTCGGCAGCCTTCTGCATGCCTGCCACTTCCAGCACGAGGACCCCCTGGACAAGCGCCAGCATCTCTTTCGCGCGGACCTTGGGCGCATCGGTCCCCACGGGAAGGCGCGCGGCGATCCAGTCAAGCTGTCCGGTCAGGATGCGGCGGGCCGCCCTGATATGGGAGGCCTCCTCGCGCCCGGCCTCGGAGAGGATGTCGAGCCAGACCTTGAGATAGGGGCGGAAGGTGGCGGTGCGCAGCAGCTTCACGATGGCCTCGAGACAGGCGGCCTCGCTGGCGGCCGGTTGCGGGGGAAGCGCCGCCGAGAGGGCCGACAGGATCTCTCCGGCGAGATGGTCGAGCAATTCGCCGATCAATGCGCCTTTCGATCCGAAATGGTAGATCAGCATCCGGTCCGAGGTGCCGGCCGCGCGCGCCAGCGGCCGCAGGCTGGCCCCCGCAAGCCCCGTGCCCCGCACATGGGCCGACATCGCCAGCAGAAGGTCCGATTTCTTCAGCGTCGCCATCGGTCTGCCTGCGCCTCCTCATGCCCTTGGATGGTTGCCCTGCGGCGGCCCGTTGCGCCGTTGCGGTCCGGGTTCAGGTCGCCGCCCCGAGCCTGGGGCCCGGGGGGCCGTTTTCAGTCGGTTGCGCCGCCTCCGCCGGCGTCCCGGCATCGGGGGCCGGGTGCGCCAGCAGGCGCTCGGCCTTCTTCCGGACGAGCACCGTCCGCAGGTCGTGCATCGCCAGAAGCAGCCGGTCCGTCACTTCCTCGAGTTCGGCGTCACCTGCCCGGCTCTGGGCCCATTGCGTCGTCAGGTTGAGGTGGTCCACCGCGCGATGGATGTCGTCGATGTCGCGGTCGGCGAGCACCGCGCGGCGCTCTTCCATCCACTCCTCGATGACGGCCTGTTCCTCGGCGGTCAGGGGACGGTCACCATGCGGACGGACGTTGCCGTTGCGGATGTTCACCACGGCGATCTCGTCCATCTCGATGCGGCGCTGCCGATCGTCCGTCGAGATGCGGAACACGGCCGCGCCGTTCTCGCGGATGCGGAAATAGAACTCCGGTAACTCTGTCATCGGCCTGCCCACACTGCCGGGAACCATTCACGCGAGGTGGCGGCACGATATGCCGGCACGCCTGCCCTGTCAAAGCGCCTCAGACCCGGCCGCGCTGGAACGTGGCGGCCAGCACCATGGCGAGCGCGTGGCGCACCGAGGCAGTGCGCACCTCGGCCCGGCCGATCGCGCCGAAGTCCCGCGTTTCGGTCAGGACGCGCCCACCATGGGCGAGACCGAAGCAGACGCGCCCCTCGGGCTTGTGCCCGGAGCCGCCGGGGCCCGCGATGCCGGTGACGGCGACCGCGATATCCGCCTCCGAGCGGTCGAGCGCGCCCTCGGCCATCTCGGCCGCGACCTCTTCCGAGACGGCGCCATGCGCCTCGAGCGTCTCGGGCCGCACGCCCAGCATCTCGGTCTTGGCGGCGTTCGAATAGGTCACGAAGCCGCGGTCGACGACGTCCGACGAGCCCGGCACATCGGTGAGTGCCGCGGTGATCAGTCCCCCGGTGCAGCTTTCGGCGGTGGCGATCTTCCAGCCGCGGCGGCGCAGCGCGTCGAGCACCTCGGCCGCGGTCATCCCGTCACCTGCGGCAGATGCGCAATGACGGCCAGGACGGCGACCACCATCGCCGCAAGCCAGCCCGCGATCACGTCGTCGGCCATGACGCCGAAGGGGCCGTGCTGCCGGTCGGCCCATCCCACCGGGCCGGGCTTGAGCACGTCGAAGAGCCGGAAGGCGACGAAGGCCGCGAGCACGCCGGGCCAGAGCGCCCAGAACGCGGCTCCGGCCACCTGCGCCCCGAGCGACACCGGCCAGAGCGCGATCCACTGGCCCGCGACCTCGTCGATGACGATCTCCGAGGGGTCCTTGTCGGCGCTGCCGCGCGTCGCTTCGCCCACGGCCCACCATCCCAGCGCGGTCACGGCGAGCGTGGCGGCGAGCAAGAGCCAGAAGCCCCCCGCGACGTGCAGCGCCCAGGCCAGCGGAATGGCCGCGGCGCTTCCCCATGTGCCGGGCGCGGGGCGCAGGAGACCCACGAAACCGACCGTGGTGATGGCGCGGATCACGGTTTCACCAGGGTGACGGTGGCCATGGCCGCGATGCCCTCCTGCCGCCCGGCGAAGCCCAGCCCCTCGGTCGTGGTGGCCTTGACCGAGACGCGCGAGGCGTCGATCCGCAACAGCTCTGCCACCCGCGCGCGCATCGCTGCCGCATGGGGCCCGATCTTGGGTAGTTCGCAGATCAGCGTCAGGTCGGCATGGGTGATGGTGAAACCCTCGCCGGCCGCCATGTCGACGGCATGGGTCAGGAAGATGTGGCTCTCGGCGCCCTTCCACTGCGGGTCCGAGGGCGGGAAATGCGTGCCGATGTCACCCGCGCCGAGCGCGCCGTAGATCGCGTCGGTCAGGGTGTGTAGGCCCACGTCGGCGTCGCTATGGCCCTGCAGCCCGCGGCTGTGCGGCACCGATACGCCGCAGAGCATCACGTGACCGCCGGGGCCGAAGCGGTGCACGTCGAAGCCGTTTCCGGTGCGGATGTCCATTCTCGTCTCCATCATCGAAAGCGCGCGGTCGAAATCCGCCGCCGTGGTCAGCTTCAGGTTGGCCTCGTCGCCCGGCGTGATCGCGACGTGCAGGCCATGGGCGCGGGCGACCTCGACATCGTCGGCGGCGGGGCCGGTCAGCGCGGCATGGGCGGCCCGGATCGCGGGCAGGCGAAAGCCCTGCGGGGTCTGCGCCCGCCAGAGGCCTTCGCGGTTCTCGGTGCCCGCGACGGTCCTGTCACCGCGCCAGAGCGCATCGGTGACGGCGATCGCGGGGGCGGCACCGTCGTGGTCCCCGAGCGCCGCGAGCACGCCGTCGATGACGGCGCGGCTGACCAGCGGGCGGGCGGCGTCGTGGATGAGGACGGTGTCGAGGCCCTCGGGGATCGCGGCCAGCCCCGCGCGCACCGAGGCGTCGCGCGTCGCGCCGCCCACCGCCTCGATCAGCGGCAGCCGCGTCTCGGGGCGCGCTGCAGTGAAAAGCGCGGCATCATCGGCGTGACGCACGACCACGATGGCCGCGACGGCCGGGTGCGCATCGAAGGCCGCGATCGTGCGGGCGATCACGGGCGTTCCTGCCAAATCCCTGTATTGCTTGGGCAATCCGCCACCCGCACGGGTCCCGCGCCCGGCGGCCACGATCAGGGCGGCGACGGACGGTTCCGGGGAAGGGGCGGATGCGTCGATCATGCTGCGCCTGATAATCCCTTGCGCCTGCCCGCACAACGCGGCATGACGAACGCCTAGCCTTTCATCGCCATGCCTTTTATTTAGGCAAAGCCCACCGAGGGCCGCCCTGTCACGATTGTTTCTTTTGAACTTCCCCGGCCCGCGTCCTATCCCCTCGTGATGTGTGCACAAGGATTGAGCACTTGACCGTTTCACTGGCAGACATGCCTCTGGTGCCGCCGGTTCTCCTGGCGCCGATGGCAGGGATCACGGATCGTCCGTTCCGCGATCTGGTCGCGTCCTTCGGGGCGGGTCTCGTCGTGTCCGAAATGGTTGCGAGCCAGGAGATGGTCGAGGCCAAGCCCTCCGTCCGGGCGCGCGCCGAGCTGGGCTTCGGCGCCGACCGCACCGCCGTGCAGATCGCGGGCCGCGAGCCGCACTGGATGGCCGAGGCCGCGCGCATCGCCGAAGGGCAGGGGGCGCGGATCATCGACATCAACATGGGCTGCCCCGCCAAGAAGGTGACGAGCGGCTATTCCGGCTCGGCGCTGATGCGCGACCTGGACCATGCGCTGAGCCTGATCGAGGCCGTGGTGGCCGCGGTCGATGTGCCGGTGACGCTGAAGACCCGGCTCGGCTGGGATGACGCGATGCGAAACGCCCCGGACCTCGCCCGGAGGGCCGAGGCGGCGGGCGTGCGGATGATCACCATCCACGGGCGCACGCGATGCCAGTTCTACAAGGGCCGCGCGGACTGGGTTGCGATCCGCGCGGTGACCGAGGCCGTGCGCATCCCGGTCATCGCGAATGGCGACATCACCGGCCCGCGCAGCGCGTCCGAGGCGCTGCGCCTGTCGGGCGCGCAGGGCGTGATGGTCGGCCGCGGCGCACGTCCATCGCCTTCAATTCCAACTGTTCCGACATCAAGGTGCGCGACAAC
>WVSO01000069.1 GCA_015689745.1 Rhodobacterales bacterium HKCCSP123
CTGACCGAGGCGGAGGGCAAGGCGCTGCTGGCCGCCCATAGCGTGCCGGTGCCGCGCCGGGCCGTGGCGTCCACGCCCGCCGAGGCCGCCGACCGCGCCGTGGAGATCGGCTTTCCGGTGGTCCTGAAGGCGCTGGGCGTCGCCCACAAGACCGAGGCGGGTGCCGTGGCGCTTGGCCTTTCGGACGCAGCCAGCGTCGAGGCCGCGGCGCTGCGCATGGGGGCCGTGGCGTTCCTTGTCGAAGAGATGGTGACGGGCGGCGTGGCAGAGATCCTCGTCGGCATCCTGCGCGACCCGGCGCATGGCTTCGTCCTGACGCTGGGCGCGGGCGGTGTCCTGACCGAGTTGCTGGCCGACACCGCCTCGCTCCTCCTGCCCGCCACCGCGCCCGAGATCGACGCGGCCCTCGACCGGCTCCGCATCGCGCCGCTGCTCGGCGGCTACCGCGGCAAACCCCCGGCGGACCGCGCGGCTCTGGTCTCGGCCATCCTCGCCGTGCAGGATTGCGCCATCGCCCATGCCGCGACCCTCGTGGAGCTGGAGGTCAACCCGCTCATCGCCACGCCCGACCGCGCCGTCGCGGTCGATGCCCTGATCCAACTGGGAGAGATGCCATGACCGACACCCCCATCCGCACCACCCGCCGCGGCGCGGTGCTGGAAGTCACGCTCGACCGGCCCAAGGCCAACGCCATCGACGCCGCCACCAGCCGGATCATGGGCGAGGTCTTCACCGCGTTCCGCGACGATCCCGAGTTGCGCGTCGCCATCCTGACCGGGGCGGGCGAGAAGTTCTTCTGCCCCGGCTGGGACCTCAAGGCCGCCGCCGAGGGCGAGGCGCCCGATACCGACTACGGCGTCGGCGGGTTCGGTGGGTTGCAGGAGTTGCGGGGGCTGAACAAGCCCGTCATCGCCGCGGTGAACGGCATCGCCTGCGGCGGCGGGCTGGAACTGGCGCTTTGCGCCGACATCATCCTTGTCGCAGATCACGCCACCTTCGCCCTGCCGGAAATCCGGTCGGGGACGGTGGCCGACGCGGCCTCGATCAAGCTGCCCAAGCGCATCCCCTACCATGTCGCGATGGAGCTTCTCTTCACCGGGCGCTGGTTCGATGCCGGGGAAGCGGCGCATTGGGGCCTCGTGAACCGCGTCGTGCCGGGGGCCGAATTGATGGACGCGGCGCGCGCCATGGCCGATGATCTGGCCAAGGGGCCGCCGCTCGTCTTCGCCGCGATCAAGGAGATCGTGCGCGAGGCCGAGGCGATGAAGTTCAACGATGCGCTGAACCGGATCACGCGCAGCCAGTTCGAGACGGTGGAACGCCTCTACCGCTCGGAGGACCAGAAGGAAGGCGCGCGCGCCTTCGCCGAGAAACGCGATCCGGTCTGGAAAGGGAGATAACCGATGCCGCTGACCATGACCCGAGAGGTCTTCATCACCTGTGCCGTGACCGGATCGGGCGGCACGCAGGACCGCAGCCCCCATGTGCCGCGCAGTCCGAAAGAGATCGCCGACAGCGCCATCGACGCCGCCAAGGCGGGGGCGGCCATCGTCCATTGCCATGTCCGCGACCCCGAGACGGGCGCGCCCTCGCGCCGGCTCGACCTCTACCGCGAGGTGACCGACCGCATCCGCGAGGCCGAGGTCGACGTGGTGCTGAACCTGACCGCGGGCATGGGCGGCGACATCACCTTTGGCCCGACCGAACGCCCCCTGCCGCTGAACGAGGCCGGGACCGACATGGCCGGGGCGGCCGAGCGCGTGGAGCACGTCGCCCAATGCCTGCCCGAGATCTGCACGCTCGACTGCGGCACGATGAATTTCGCCGAGGCCGATTACGTCATGACCAACACGCCCGGCATGCTGCGCGCCATGGGCCGGATGATGACGCATCTCGGCGTGAAACCCGAGATCGAGGCCTTCGACACCGGCCACCTGTGGTTTGCCAGGGAACTGGTGAAGGAGGGCGTTCTGGACGCGCCTGCGCTGGTGCAGCTCTGCATGGGCGTGCCCTGGGGCGCGCCGGATGACCTCAACACCTTCATGGCGATGGTCAACAACGTCCCCGAGGACTGGACCTTTTCCGCCTTCTCCCTCGGCCGGAACCAGATGGCCTATGCCGCCGCCGCGGTGCTCGCGGGCGGTCATGTGCGCGTGGGGCTGGAGGACAACCTGTGGCTCGAGAAGGGCGTTCTGGCGACCAACGCGCAGCTCGTCGAGCGCGCGGTGGGCATCGTCGAGCGCATGGGCGCGCGGGTGATGACCCCGGAGGAGGTGCGCGAGAAGCTGGGGCTGGTGAAGCGGGCGCCCGCCGCATGAACAGGCGGGTCGTCATCACCGGCGGCGCCTCGGGGCTTGGCCTTGCCATGGCCGAGGCCTTCATGGGGCAGGGCGACCGGGTCGCCGTCTGCGATGCCGACCCCGCGGCGGTGGAAGCCGTGCCCGATGGCCTGCGCGCCGAGGTGGCGGATGTGACCGACGCTTCCGCGATGGACGGCTTTCTTGCCGGGATCGAGGCCGATTGGGGCGGGGCCGACGTGGTCATCTCCAACGCCGGGATCGGCGGGCCTGCGGGGCCGCTCGAGACGCTCGCGTTCGCCGACTGGCAACGCTGCCTCTCGGTCAACCTCGACGGGGCTTTCCTGACCTGCCGCTGGGCGGCGCGCGTGATGAAGAGGCAGGGGGCAGGGCTGATCCTATTGACCAGCTCGGTCTCGGGGCTCTTCGGCTTTCCGGGCCGCACGCCCTATGTGGCGGCGAAATGGGGGATCGTGGGGCTGACCAAGGCGCTCGCCTCCGAGCTTGGGCCGCATGGCGTGCGCGTCAACGCGATCTGCCCCGGCGCGGTCGAGGGGCCGCGGATGGAGCGGGTCATCGCGATGGAAGCCGCGGGCCGCGGCATCCCCGAGGATGCGGTGCGCGCGGGCTTTACCGAGGGGGTGGCGCTGCGCCGTTTCGTGACCGCCGAGGAGGTCGCGGCGATGGCGCTTTTCCTGGCCTCGCCGGGGGCGGCGGCGATCAGCGGGCAGGCGCTCGCGGTGGATGGACATACCGAAAGGACGACATGATGGGACGGAAGGCGGCGATCATCGGGGGCGGCGTCATCGGCGGCGGCTGGGCCGCGCGCTTCCTGCTCAATGGCTGGGACGTGGCGGTCTTCGACCCCGACCCGGAGGCGGAGCGCAAGATTTCCGAGGTGCTGGCCAACGCGCGCCGGGCGCTGCCCGGTCTCTACGACCGCGCGCTGCCGCCCGAGGGGGCGTTGAGTTACCACGCGGACCTCTCCGAGGCGGTGGCAGGCGCGGATTGGGTGCAGGAAAGCGTGCCCGAACGGCTGGACCTCAAGCACAAGGTCCTGGCGCAGGTGATGGAGGCGGTACCGGCCGACACGGTGATCGGCTCCTCCACCTCGGGCTTCAAGCCCTCGGAGCTGAACGCGCAAGGCGCGCGCGCCATCGTGGCGCATCCGTTCAACCCGGTCTACCTCTTGCCGCTGGTCGAGCTGGTGGGGGCAAGCGACCAGACCGCGAAAGCCGCCGACATCCTGCGCGGGATCGGCATGTTCCCCCTGACCGTCCGCAAGGAAATCGACGCCCATATCGCCGACCGCTTCCTCGAGGCCGTCTGGCGCGAGGCGCTCTGGCTGGTGAAGGACGGCATCGCCACCACCGAGGAGATCGACGAGGCGATCCGCATGGGCTTCGGCCTCAGATGGGCGCAGATGGGCCTCTTCGAGACCTACCGCATCGCGGGCGGCGAGGCGGGGATGCGCCATTTCCTTGCGCAGTTCGGCCCCTGCCTGACCTGGCCCTGGACAAAGCTCATGGACGTGCCCGAGTTCAACGACGAGCTTGTGGACCTGATCGCGGGCCAGTCCGATGCGCAATCGGGGCACCGCAGTATCCGCGAGCTGGAGCGGCTGCGCGACGACAACCTTGTGGCCATGATGCGGGCGCTCAAGCGCACCGGCTCGGGCGCGGGCGGTGTGATCCGCGCGCATGAGGAACGCCTGCCGCAAGACGGCACCGGGCCGGACGGGCTGCCGGTGACGCTCCAGATGCAGGTGCCGACCAGTTTCGTCGACTACAACGGCCACATGAACGAGGCGCGCTACATGGAGGTCGCCTCGCGCGCTTCGGACCGGTTCATGGCGATGATCGGCGCCGACGACGCCTATATCGCGGGCGGGTTCAGCTATTTCACCGCCGAGAACCACATCCGCTATTTCGCCGAGATCGACATCGGCGACCGGATCACGGTGACGACGCAGGCGCTGGGCGGCGACGGGCGAAAGCTGCACCTGCTGAACCGCTTCTGGACCGGGGGAGAGAACCCCGCCGCATCCGTCGAGACGCTGCTACTGCACGTCGACCTGTCGACCCGGCGGGTCGTCGCGCCCGAAGGGCCGGTGGCCGAGAGGACGGCGGCCTATGTCGCGGCCCATGCCGCGCATCCGAGGCCCGACAGGCTCGTCCTGAACCAGCCGCGCGGGTGAGGGCCCCAAGGGCGCGCCCGGCCTTCTGCGGGTCGGGCGGGCGTCACTGGCGGGTTTGCGTATTTGGGGAAAGATGAAGGCAGGGGCGCGCGCCCGATCCCCGGGGGCTGGTCAGGCGGTGACCGGTGTCTGCCCGGCCTCGCGCGCCTCGAGGAGGCGGGTGAGCCAGTCGGGGTCCATCTCGGGAACCGAGGACAGAAGCAGCTCGGTATAGGGCTCGTGCGGGGGCGCGAACATCTCGGCCTTGGGGCCCTGTTCCACGACGCGGCCGCGCTGCATCACCACCACGTCGTCGGCGATGGCCCTGACGGTCGCAAGGTCGTGGGTGATGAACATGTAGGCCAGGCCGAACTCGCCCTGCAGCCGGTCGAGAAGCTTCAGGATGCCCTCCTGCACGATCTGGTCGAGCGCCGATGTGACCTCGTCGCAGATGATGAGCTTCGGCTCGGCGGCCAGCGCGCGGGCAATGCCGATGCGCTGTTTCTGGCCGCCCGACAACTCGCCCGGCAGGCGGTCGATATAGGTGTCGGGGTCCAGTTCGATCAGGTGCAGCAGGTCGCGGACCCGCTCGGTCAGCTTGCGGCCCTGCAGGCCGAGATACATCTGCGCGGGCCGTCCGATCAGCTCGCGCAAGCGCAGCTTGGGGTTCAGCGCGGTGTCGGCCATCTGGTAGATCATCTGGACCTGGCGCAGATGCTCGCGCGAGCGGCCCTTGAGCGCCGGGGGCAGGGGCTTGCCCTCGAACAGCACCTCGCCCCGTTTCGGCGGCAGAAGCCCGGTGATCACGCGGGCGGTCGTGGATTTGCCCGAGCCGCTTTCGCCCACGACGGCGACGGTGCGGCCGGCGTGGATGTCGAAGCTGACGTCCTCCAGCACGTTCACCGTGCCATAGGCGGCGGTCACATCGCTGACCGACAGGATCGGCGTGCCGCTGGGCGCGGGCTGTTCCGGGCGGGCGAAGCTGCGCACGGCCCAGAGCGACTTGGTGTACGCCTCGCGGGGGGCGTCGAGCATCTGGCGCGTCTCGGCCTCCTCCACCTCTTCGCCGCGCAGGAGCACCTTGATCCGGTCGGCGGCCTGGGCCACCACGGCGAGGTCATGGGTGATGTAGATCGCCGCCGTGTCGAACTGGCGGACGATGTCGCGGATGGCGGCCAGAACCTCGATCTGCGTCGTCACGTCGAGCGCGGTGGTGGGCTCGTCGAAGATGATCAGGTCGGGGCGGCAGGACATGGCCATCGCCGTCATCGCGCGCTGCAACTGGCCGCCCGAGACCTGGTGCGGGTAGCGAAAGCCGATCCCGTCGGGGTCGGGCAGCTGCATCCGGCGATAGAGGTCGATGGCGTCGTGCTCCGCCTCGGCGCGGGACATGACCTCGTGGACGACGGGGGCCTCGCAATACTGGTCGATCAGCTTGTGCGCGGGGTTGAAACTGGCCGCCGCCGATTGCGCGACGTAGGCGATGCGCGCGCCGCGCAGATCGCGTTTCGTGGTCTCGGAGGCCTTGCGCAGGTCGATCCCGTCGAAGTCGATGGTGCCGCCCGTGATCCGGCAGCCGTCGCGCGCGAAGCCCATCGCGGCAAGGCCCACGGTGGATTTGCCCGCGCCGCTTTCGCCGATCAGGCCCAGCACCTCGCCCTTGTGGAGCGTCAGGTCCACGCCCTTGACGATCTCGGTCCACTCGTCGCCCGAACGGCCCTCGATCCGAAGGCCTTCGATCTTCAGCAGAACATCCCGGCTCATGCGCGTCACTCCTTCAGGCCCGAGGCGCGGTGCAGCTGCCAGTCCACCACGAAGTTCACCGCGACCGTCAGAAGCGCGATGCAGCCCGCCGGCAGAAGCGGCGTCACGTCGCCGAAGGTGATCAGCGTGGCGTTGTCGCGCACCATGCTGCCCCAGTCGGCGGTCGGCGGCTTGATCCCGAGGCCGAGGAAGCTGAGGGACGAGATCGTCAGGAAGACGAAGCAGAAGCGCAGGCCGAACTCGGCCACCAGCGGGGCCATGGCGTTGGGCAGGATCTCGCGCCGGATGAGGAACCAGGCGCCCTCGCCGCGCAGCTTCGCGGCCTCGATATAGTCCATCACGACGATGCCCTGCGCGACCGCGCGGGCAAGGCGGAAGACGCGCGTGGCATCGACCGCCGCGATCACCAGGATCAGCGTCAGCACCGAGGTGCCGAAGATCGTCAGCAGCAAGAGCGAGAAGATCAGCGCCGGGATCGACATGAGCGCATCGACGAAGCGCGACAGCAGCTGGTCGAGCCAGCCGCCCGTCAGCGCCGCCCAGAGCCCCAGAAGCGAGCCGACGACAAAGGCCAGCGCCGTGGTGGCGAAGGCGATGCCGACCGTGTTGCGCGCGCCGAAGATCAGGCGCGAAAGCATGTCGCGCCCGATCCGGTCGGTGCCGAGCACGTGTTCGGCGGACCATGCCTCGAACTGGGTGCCCACGATCTCGCGCTCGGGGAAGGGGGCGAGCGCGGGCGCGGCGATGGCGACGGCCGCGTAGATCGCGATGACCAGAAGGCCGAAGGCCGCGGTCAGGGGCATGTCGTTGGCGATGCTGCGCGACTGGCCCGTCAGCACCGTGCGCGCGCCGGCCCGCAGGACCCAGGCCAGCACGAAAAGGCCGAGCAGGCCGAGGATGACGGAGGTTGCGAAACCCATGGCGCTACCTCCGGTGCATCAGGCGCGGGTTCGTGATCGTCGAGAGCACGTCCGCGATGAGGTTGAGGGCGACATAGGCCCCGGCGAAGATCAGCGCCACCGCCTGCACCACCGCGATGTCGCGGTTCGACACGGCATCGACCATGAGCTGCCCGAGACCGGGGTAGACGAAGACCACCTCGACCACGACGACGCCGGTGATGAGATAGGCCAGGTTGAGCGCGATCACGTTGATGATCGGGGCAAGCGCGTTGGGCAGCGCGTGGCGCAGCACGATGCGCAGAGGCGAAAGGCCCTTCAGCCGCGCCATCTCGATATAGGGGGAGGCCATGAGGTTGATGATCGCGGCCCGCGTCATGCGCATCATGTGGGCGGTGACGACAAGGGTCAGCGTCAGCGCGGGCAGGAAGGTCATGTAGATGCGGTCGCCGAAGGTGGTCGCCGGGTTGATCCGCACCATCGAGGGGAAGATGCCGGACTGCGCCAGCCACAGCACGAGGATGTAGGCGACGAAGAACTCCGGGAAGGAGATCGCGGTCAGCGCGCCCGCATTGGCGGCGCGGTCGAAGATCGAATTGCGCCAGAGCGCGGCCAGAATGCCGAGGATCAGCGAGATCGGAACGGCGAGCGCCGCGGCATAGAGCGCGAGGAAGACGGTGTTGCCGAGCCGCGCGCCGATCAGCTCCGAGATCGGGCGGCCGTTCGAGAGCGACACGCCGAAATCGCCGGTCAGCGCACCCGAGAGCCAGTTCCAGTAGCGCACCGGCGCGGGGTCGTTCAGGCCGAGCTGTTCGCGGAGCGCCGCGAGCGTCTCGGGCGTGGCGCCCTGGCCGAGGATCTGCTGGGCGAGGTCGCCGGGCAGGAGTTCGGTGGCGCCGAAGATGATCAGCGACACGATGAAGAGCAGTCCGACCCCCAGCGCAAGGCGCAGGGCGATCATGCGGATCACGTTCGACAGGGGTCCATCCTCCCTCGCACGTCAGGGAAACCCCCGGCGCGTGGTCGCGCCGGGGGCGAGGGGCTGGATCAGGCCATCCACCAGCGCTCGACGCAGCGGAAGCCGTCGAAGTTCCAGTTGGCCGAGATCTGCTCGGGTGTCGCGATGTCGTTCGCGACGGCCATGACGTAGTTGTTGTACATCGGGATGATGGTCGAGCCCTCGTAGGACACGAGTTGCTGCATCTCCATGTACATCTCGCGGCGCAGGCTCTCGTCCACCTCGGAGCGGGCGGCGACGAGCAGTTCGTTGAAGCGGTCGTTCGACCAGAAGCTCTCGTTCCAGTCCGCGCCGGCCGCATAGGCCGTGGTGAACATGTGGTCCTCGACCGCGCGGCCGCCCCAGTAGGTCGCGCAGAAGGGCGTGTCGCCGTTGGGGTTGAGCCAGACGTTCGACCAGTAGCCGTCGTTCGGCACGCGGTTGACGGTCATGTTGATGCCCGCCGCCCGCGCGGTTTCCGAGAACATCGCGCCCGCGTCGACCGCGCCCGAGAAGGCCGCGTCGGCCACCGCGATGGTGACATCGAGGCTGTCGAGCCCGGCCTCGCGCAGGTGGAAGCGCGCGCGGTCGGGATCGTAGGTCTTCATCTCCATCTCGGTGTTGAAGTAGCGGTTCGCCGGCCCGATCGGGTTGTCGTTCGACACGGCGCCATGGCCGCCGAGGATCACGTCGACCATCGCCTCGCGGTCCAGCGCGTATTTCAGCGCCAGGCGGATGTTGTTGTCGTCATAGGGTGCCTGGCGGCTGTCCATCGGGAAGCCGTAATGCGCGTTGCCCGGGATCGACAGGATGCGCGCGACGCCGCGGCCTTCCAGCATGCCGATGGTGGCCGGGTCGACCTGGTCGATCAGGTGAACCTCGCCGGTGATCAGCGCGTTGAGACGTGCCGCCGGATCGAGGATCGAGACAAGCTCGACGCGATCGAACCAGGCGCGGTCCGATTTCCAGTAGTTCGGGTTGCGGTTCACGGTGGACTGCACGCCATGCTCGAAGCTTTCGACGATGTAGCCGCCGCAGCCGTCGGTCGAGGCCGGGTCGATCCGCCCGTCCATGCCCGGCATGATCGGGATGTGGTAATCCGTCATCAGGTAGGGCAGGTCGGCGTTCGGCGCTTCCAGCGTGACGACGACGGTGTTGCCATCCGCGCGCACGTCGGTGATCGCGGCGAGAAGCGGCTTGACCACGGAGGTCGAGTCGTCGCCCCGGTGATGGTTGATCGAGGCGACCACGTCCTCGGCGGTGACGTCCTTGCCGGAGTGGAAGGTCACGCCCTGCCGGATCGTGAAGGTCCAGGTGGAACCGTCGCTGGTGTCCCAGCTTTCCGCGATCTCGGGCTTCAGCTGCCCGTCGGCGCCGACCTCGATCAGGTAGTTGTGGCGGCAGGCCGCGAAGGTCTGCACGTAGAGGTTTTCCCACAGGCCCGGATCGAGGCTGTCGGTGGTCGAGCCGTGCCCGATGCCCACGCGGAAGGTGCCGCCGCGCGCCTGTGCGCGGGCGGGCATGGACGTGTGGGGCAGGATCAGCCCCGCGGCGGTCACGGCGGCCGCGCCCTTCATGACGCCGCGGCGCGACAGCGGCATGGCGGGAATTCTGGGTGTCTTCATGGTCGGTCTTCCTCCCGTTGTCTGCCCTTTGCGCGAAGCTGCGCGGGCATGGTTCTTCCGGTTTGCCGGTTGGACCCCGGTTTGGGTGCAGGAGTCTCCCTGCACGATCCGGGTCGTGATGGCCCGATCATACATACCGGGGCCGTGTGACAAAGCATTGATTTGCCCCGAAGGCTGGGTTTTTCGCTCCTTTGCTCACTCCGTCGGCCAGGACGCCGCGTCATCCGGCCATGTGCTTGTCCGCGCCTCGGCCCGCGCAAGCCAGGCCGGCGCGATCTCCACCCCCCATCCGGGCGCGTCCGACAGGATCGCGTGGCCGTCCTCGATCCGGTAAGGCGAGGTGGTGAAGAGGTCGTATTGCCAGGGGTAATACTCCGGTCCCTCGATCGAGAACTCGAGGTATTTCCCGGCATTGGGAATGGCCCGCATCAGGTGCAGGGTGAAGAGCGTCACCATCGACAGGTTGGCGCAATGGGGTGTCACGGGCAGGCCCGCCGCCTCGGCCATCCGGCACACGCGCAGCGTGCGCGACAGGCCGCCCAGATACATGATGTCGGGCTGCACCACGTCGACGGCGCGCATGTCGATCATGCGCTTCCACGTCGAGAGCTGGCAATCCTGCTCTCCGCCGGTCACGTCGATCCGCAGCGCATCGGTGACGGCCTTCGTCGCGTCGAGGTCCCAGTAGGGGCAGGGCTCCTCGTAATGGCAGAAGCCATTGTCCTCCAGCATCCGGCCCACCTCGATCGCGCGGGGCACCGAGTAGCAGGAGTTGGCGTCGATCAGCAGGTCCGCCTCGGGCAGGGCGCGGCGCATCGCGGGGATGACCGCCTCGGTCCGGCCCGGCCACTCGTCGCGGTCGCGCCCCACCTCGGAGCCCGCCCGCACCTTGAAGGCGGTGTAGCCGTCCTCACCAGCCAGCCGTGTCAGCCGCTCGGCCTCGTCCTCGGGCGTGATGTCGCGCCGCATCGACGAGGCATAGGCCCGCACGCGCCCCGGCGACCCGCCGATCAGCGACGCCACCGGCAGGCCCGCGCGCTTGCCGCGCATGTCCCAGATCGCGGTATCCACGCCCCCCATCGCGCGCCGCAGGTAGGAGCCGGGGAACTTGTGCTCGCGCTCGGTCACCCAGTCCATGAGATCGTCGAGGTCGGTCGCATCGCGCCCCAGCACCCAGGGCGCGACCTGCCGGTGCAGCACCGTGCAGGTGATGTCGGCGTGATAGGTCGAGACCTGCCCCCAGCCCTCTGCCCCATCCTCCATCGTGACGCGCACGAAGCCCACGTCGCGGGTGGTGAAACTGTCCAGCCTGACGATCCGGTCCATCTGCGTCATGCCTCCGCAAGGATCAGGTCGGCCGCGCGCATCGCCGTCATGATGGTGGGCGCATTGGTGTTGGCCGAGGTGATGTTGGGAAAGACCGAGGCATCGACGACGCGCAGCCCTTCCACCCCCCAGACGCGCAGCGACGGATCGACCACGCCGCCGTCCTCGCGCGGGGCCATGCGGCAGGTGCCGCAGGGGTGAAACACGGTGGAGGCCCGCGCGCGCACATCGGCCAGAAGCGTGTCGTCATCGGCTCCCACGGGGCTGAAGCCGTTGGGCCCCGCGATCAGCGCCCGCATGGCCGGCGTCTGCAGCATCCGCTCGACCAGCCGCGCGCCGGCGATCATGTCGGCGATGTCGGTGTTCGTGGACAGCGAATTGGGCACGATCCGCGGCGCCGCCCCGGGATCGGCGCCGGCGATGTCGATGCGCCCCCGGCTGGTCGGGCGACAGGGATTGAAGCCCAGGATGAAGCCCGGCCAGGGGTCGGGTTTCAGAAGCGGGCGCTTGTCGCGGTACACCGTCGAATAGGAGAGCGGGTTGCAATAGAGCTGCGTGTCCGGCCGCGACAGGCCGGGCCGCGAGCGCACGAGCCCGCCCATCTGGTTCACGCTCAGGCTGAGCGGCCCGTCGCGGCGGAACAGGTAGCGCAGCGCAGCGCCGACCTGCCCGGTGAGGCGGCCGAGGGTCTGGTTCAGCGTGGGCTCCGTGCAGCGGAACGCGTAGGTCATCGACAGGTGATCCTGCAACGCGCCGCCCACACCGGGGGCGTCAAGCCGCACGGAGATGCCGTGCCGTTGCAGAAGCGCCCCCGGCCCGATGCCCGAGAGCTGCAGAAGCTGCGGCGACTTCACCGCGCCCGCCGAGAGGATCACCTCGCCCCGGCAGGCGACGCTCACGGTCTGCCCGCCGCGGCGATACCGGATGCCCGTGGCCCGGCGGTCCGCCAGGTCGATGCCCAGCACCTCGGCCCCGGTGATGACCTTCAGGTTCTTCCGCCGCATCGCGGGTCTGAGGAAGGCGTCGGCGGCCGAGTTGCGCCAGCCGCCCTTCGTCGTGACGCAATAGGGACCGACGCCCTCACCCGTCGCCGTGTCGCCCTCGGCCAGGCCCATGCCGCGCGCCGCCTCGAGGTAGCGGCGCCCCAGCGGGTGATACCCGGCGCTGCAATCGGTGACATGCAGCGGCCCGTCGCCCCGCGCCCCCTCGGGGCCGATGCGACGCTCGACCCGGTCGAAAGTCGCCGCCGCGGATGCGGCGTTCCAGCCGGGGTTGCCCGCCGCCTCCCAGTCGTCGAAATCCTGCGGCAGGCCACGGGCATAGACCATCGCGTTGATCGCGCTCGAGCCGCCCAGCACCTTGCCGCGCGGCCAATACATGCGGCGGTTGTCGAGCTCGGGGTCGGGCTCCGCGTGAAAGCGCCAGTTTACGGCCGGATCGTGGAAGGACATGCCATAACCGATGGGCACCATGATCTGCGCGCGCCGGTCGCTGCCGCCCGCCTCGAGCAGCAGGACACGGGTCTTGGGATCGGCGCTGAGACGCTCGGCCAGAACGCAGCCCGCCGAGCCCGCGCCGACGATGATGTAGTCGAAGACGTCCATGTCCCCCCTCCGCGAGGCCTGAGAATTGCAGGCTTGCTGACCCCCGGCAAACAATGGAAAACGGGGGAAAGGGTAAACTGGAATGGGGTCAACCCGATGCGCAACCTGCCGCCGCCCGCCTGGCTCAGGACATTCGAGGCCGCGGCACGGCTGGGTGGGTTCACCGCCGCCGCCGACGAGCTGGGCCTCACGCCCGCCGCGGTCAGCCAGCAGGTCCGCGCGCTGGAAGCGCGGCTGGGGTATCCGCTGTTCCGCCGCCTCGCCCGCGGGGTGGAGCTGACCGAGCTGGGGCAATCCTATCTTCCGGCGGTGCGCCGCGCCTTCGACGAGCTGGCCAGCGCCACGGCGGGGCTCTTCGGGGTGACGGGCGGCAGGCCGCTGGTGGTGCGTGCGCCGCCGAGTTTCTCGGCGCTCTGCCTTGCGCCGATGGTCGCGGGCTTCCGCGACGCGCATCCCGGCATCCCCGTGCGGCTCTGCAGCGCGACCTGGGCCGAGACGGCCCCCGAGGGCGGCATCGACGTGGACATCCGTTACGGCGACGGGCGCTGGCCGGTCGAGGAGGCGCGGCGGTTGAGTGCGCCCGGCTCGGTGCTGGTGTGTCCGCCGGGCACCGAGTTCGGCTCCGATCCGCTGGCTGCCCTCGCGCCGCTTCTGGGCCGCGCGGTGCATATCATCGGCTGCGAAAACTTCTGGGACGGCTTCGCCGAAGCGCACGGGATCGACCCCGCATCGGTGGGGAGGGGCGTCAGCACCGACTCCTCGCTCGCAGCCTTGGAAATGGTGGCCGCGGGCCTCGGCACGGCCCTGATCTCGCCCGACCTGACGGCGCCCTTCGCCGCCTCGGGCCGGGTGACGGTCGCCCCCGGCCTGACACTGGATCATGCGCAGGCGCATTACGTCCTCCTGCCCGCGCAAGGCGCACCGCGCCCCGAGGCGCTCCTGTTCCGCGACTGGCTGCTCGAGGCCTTCGCGGATTAGCGGCTGCGGATCACTTCGGCCCCCAGCCCCTCGGGCTCGGTGTCGACCAGTTCGGTCGGGAAGCCATCGGCGAGGATGCTGAGGCCCGTCGCCTCTTCCAGCCGCTCGATGATCCGGTCCGATTGCGCACGGGTGCCGTAGCGGCGCTGGCCGTCCGACATGATGTCGATGATCAGGGGCGAGATTTCCAAGGGCACGCCCGCGTCACTGGCAAGCTTCTGGAACAGGCCGATGTCCTTCTGGACAAGGTCCATCGTGAAATTCACGTCGCGCGAGCCCGAGAGGATCAGCTGGCTTTCCGTCTCGTGAACGAAGGAATTGCCCGAGGAGATGCGGATCGCCTCGTAGGTGGTCGCCAGATCAAGGCCCGCGGCCTTCATCGTCGTCAGCGCCTCGCAGAGTGACAACAGGTTCACGGTGGCGAGGTAGTTGGTCATCACCTTGAGCTTCGAGGCCGACCCCAACTCGCCCGTGTGCAGGATCTGCCGACCCAGATGCACCAGAAGCGGCATCACATGCTCGACCGCGGCGCGCGGCCCGCCCGCGAAGATCGCGATATTGCCGGTGTCCGCGCGGTGACAGCCGCCCGAGACGGGGCATTCGACGGCGAGCCCGCCGGTCTCGGCCACCAGCGCGCCAAGGCGCAGCACCTCGTCCGCGTCGGTCGTCGACATCTCCATCCATGTCTTGCCCGGCCCCATCTCGGGCAGCATCGCCTCGACCACGGCGGCCGAGGCGGCGGGCGAGGGCAGGCAGGTGATGACCATGTCACAGGCGCGCATCATGGCCGCGGGGCTGCCGCCCGCCTTCGCGCCGCGCGCGACGAAGCCCGCGACGAGGCTTTCGTCGAGGTCATGGACCGACAGGTCCATCCCGTTGCGCAGCAGGCTACCGGCCAGCTTGCCGCCGACATTGCCCAGACCGATGAAACCGACCTTCATGTTCTATCCTTTCGAAGGCTCAGAAGCGGATGTCGAAGCGCGCGCGCACCGCGCGGTCGATCTCGTGGGGGACCTGGAGCGGCGCCATCTGGAGGATCGCTTCCTTCCGCCTGCGCGCCGCGGCGACGAGGTTCGGGCGTCCCGCCTCTTCCCAATCCTTCGGGGTGAGCCGGTTCGCAACCTCGGGATACAGATATTCCGTCTGCATCAGCGCAAGCGTCTGATCGGACCCGAGGTAATGGCCCGGCCCCCCGTCGAGGCAGACCGCCTTCATCACGTCGAGCGACACGGCATCCTCGGTCACGTCGATGCCCCGCACGCAGCGCTGCGCCTGCCCGATCAGGTCGTTGCCCAGCACCATCCCCTCGGGGCAGAAACCCAGGAGCGAGGCATACATGCCGACGGATTCGTAGACCATGTTGAGGCCGGAAAGCCCCGCCATCACGTTGGTGATGCCCTGTTCCCAGCCCGCCTGCATGTCGGGCACCTTGGCATCCGTCATACCCGCCGCGGCACCGCCCGGCAGCCCGTAGAAGCGGTGCATCTGCGCGCAGCCCGCGCTGAGAAGCGCCTGTTCCGCCGAGCCGCCCGACATCGCGCCGGTCCGCAGGTCCGAGACGAAGGGCCATGTCCCGAAAACCGCCGGATGCCCCGGCGCGATGGAATTGACGTAGACGACACCGGCCAGGCACTCGGCCACCGCCTGCACGATCGCGGCCGCGACCGGGGCAGGGGCCGTGGCCCCGGCCTGTCCCGCCGAGAGCAGCAGGATGGGCATGCCCGCGCGGATGCAGGCCTCCATCGTCTCGCAGCTTTCGGTGGCGAATTTCATCGGCGGCACGACGAAACAGTTCGACAGCGAGACGAAGGGCATCTCGCGCCAGGCCTCCTCGCTGCCCGCGACCATGTGGATCAGCTCCATCCCCGGCGCGACGCTGGCGGGGTCGGAAAAGGACGTGCCGACATGCTTCGTGGTGCCCGCAAGGCAGGCGTAGAGCGTGTTCATGTCCATCTCGACGAGGTTCGGCACGTCGCAGCAGACCATGGTGCGCTGGAAGAAATGCAGGTTGTCGAGGTGATGGGCCAGCCGCGCGCTGTCATGCAGGTCGCGCGCGGTGGAGGGGCGATAATCGCCCGTCACCGCGTCGACAAGGTTCACCGCGGCCCCCGCCGTGCCGTAATGCACGCGGCTGCCCGACAGGTCGAGGTGATGGCGTGGATCGCGCCCGTAAAGCGTGATGCCACGGGCCGCTTTCGCCAGCATGTCCTCGACCAGCGCGCGGGGAAAGCGCAACCGGCCGTCCTCGCCCTCGATCGCGCCCGCCGCCACCATCGCGGCGACGCCCGTGGCGGGGGCCTGGCTCAGGCCCACCTGTTCCAGCGCGTCGAGGGCGGCCTGGTGGATGCGCTGCACCCCCGCCTCGGTCAGCGGGGTGTACTGCCCGCCCGAGAGGCCCGCGCGCACCGGGCGCAGGTCGTCGGCGAGCGGAGCCATGCGGGTGGCCACGCGGGCGGCCCGTCCACCCCCGCGGCGGGACGGGCGTTTCTCTTCGGTGTCGACGCTCATTGGCGCACCCTTTCGGACTGCGGGTCGTACATCGGCGCAAGGCTGGCCTGCGCGCGGTGCCGGGTGCCCGCGATTTCGATCTCGTAGGTGGAAGACAGGACGCTTTCGGCGGTCTCGCCCGCGCAGGGCACATAGCCCATGCCGATGGCCCCCCCGAGGGCGTGGCCGTAATTGCCCGAGGTCAGGATCGAGACGATCCTGCCGTCGCGGACCACCGCCTCGTTGTGGAAGAGCATCGGCTCGGGGTCCTCGAGCCGGAATTGCAGCATCCGGCGCGACAGCCCCGCCTCGCGTTTCCTGAGCACCGCGTCGCGGCCGATGAAATCGGGCTTAGCCGTGCGGACGGCAAAGCCGAGGCCCGCCTCGAGCACATGATCCTCGTCGGTGATGTCATGGCCGAAATGGCGGAAGGCCTTTTCGATGCGGCACGAGTCGAGCGCGTGCAGCCCACATAGCGTCAGCCCGTGATCCGCGCCCGTCTGAACCAGTGTCTCGAAGACATGGGCGGCCATGTCGGTGGAGACGTAAAGCTCCCACCCCAGTTCACCCACGTAGGAGATGCGATGCGCGCGGGCCAGCGCGTAGCCCAGCTCGATCTCCTGCGCGGTGCCGAAGGGGAAGGCGTCGTTGCCAAGGTCAGCGGGGCTGACCGACCGGAGCAGCGCGCGCGATGTCGGGCCCATCAGGCAGAAGACCGCCTCGGCCGCCGTCATGTCGGTGATCGTCACCGCCCGCTCGCCCGCATGGGCGCGCAGCCACGCAAGATCGCGTTGCAGCGTCGCGCCGGGGACGACCAGCAGATAGGCGGTTTCCGACAGCCGCGTGACCGTCAGGTCGCTTTCGATGCCGCCTTTCGCGTTGAGCATCTGGGTATAGACCACGCGGCCTGCGGGCACGTCGATTTCATTCGCGCAGAGATGGTTGAGGAACCCGCAGGCCTCGCGCCCCTCGACCCGGATCTTGCCGAAGGAGGTCATGTCGAACAGGCCCACGCCGGTCCGCACCGCCATGTGTTCGGCGCGCTGGTTGTCGAACCAGTTCTGCCGGTGCCAGTCGTAGCGGTACTCGCGCGCCTGTCCGGGCAGGGCGAACCAGTTCGCGCGCTCCCACCCGGCGACCTCGCCGAAGACCGCGCCTGCCTGTTTCAGGTGTTCGTGGACGGGCGAGCGCCGAACGCCGCGCGCGGTCTCGACCTGCCGGTAGGGCCAGTGATCGGCGTAGAGCAGGCCCAGCGTCTCGGTCACGCGGTCACGCAGGTAGCGGCGGTTCTTCTGGAAGGGCTGGGCGCGGCGGATGTCGACCTCCCACAGGTCGAAAGGGGCCTCGCCCTCGGCGATCCAGTGCGCGAGCGCCATGCCCGCCCCGCCGGAGGAGACGATGCCGATGGAGTTGTAGCCCGCCGCCACCCAGTAGCCTTTCAGCTCGGGTGCTTCGCCGAGGTAGTAGCGGTCATCAGGCGTGAAGCTTTCGGGGCCGTTGAAGAAGGTGTGGATGCCCGCCGTCTCGAACATCGGCATCCGGCGCGTCGCCTGTTCGAGGATGGGGGCGAAATGGTCGAAATCCTCGGGCAGGGCGTCGAAGCAGAAGTCTTCGGGGATGCCGGCCATGCCCCAGGGTTTCGCGCGCGGCTCGAAGGCGCCCAGCATCATCTTGCCCGCGTCGGACTTGTAATAGGCGCATTCGTCCGGCACGCGCAGGACGGGCAAATGTCCAAGCCCGTCAATGGGTTCCGTGACGAGGTAAAAGTGCTCGCAGGCGTGCAGGGGCAGGGTCACGCCGGACGCTGCTGCCAGGTCACGCCCCCACATGCCGCCGCAGTTGATCACGACATCGGCGGCGATATGGCCCTGTTCGTCGCCCGTGTCCCAATCGACGCCCGTCACCCGCGCGCCATCGTCGGTCACGCGCGTGACGCGCATGCCCTCGACGATCCGCGCGCCGCGCATCCGCGCGCCCTTGGCCAGCGCCATGGCGATGTTGGCGGGGTCGCATTGCCCGTCGCCGGGCAGGTGGACGGCGCAGGTGACATCGTCGATATGCACATGCGGATACATCGCCTTGACCTCGGCCAGCGTGATCTCGTGGACCTCGACGTCGAAGGCGCGGGCGAGCGTGGCCTGCCGGAGCAGTTCCTGCCGCCGATCCTCGGTCAGGCCGAGCGAGATCGAGCCCACCTGCCGCATGCCGGTGGCGATGCCGGTTTCCTCCTCGAGCTTGAGGTAGAGATCGGCGGAATATTTCGCCAGCCGCGTCATGTTCTGGCTGGCGCGCAACTGCCCGACCAGGCCCGCCGCGTGCCATGTCGTGCCGCAGGTCAACTTCTTGCGCTCCAGGAGGACGATATCGGTCCAGCCCAGTTTCGACAGGTGATAGGCGACCGAACAGCCCGAGACGCCGCCCCCGATGATGACCGCGCGCGCATGGGTGGGAAGGCTTGTCATGGGAGGAGCACCAGCTTGCCGGGATGTGTCTTTGCGGCGAACTCCGCCTGCGCGCGGTGGATGTCGCGCAAGGGGTAGGTCCGCGAAACGAGGGGGCGCAGCGTGCCCGCGTTGATCATCTCGACCAGCGCCGCGAACCCTTCGGGCGGTTGGAAGGTGACGCCGAAAAGCGCCAGGTCGTTGAGGTAGATCGTCCGAAGGTCGGCCTCGACGATCGGGCCCGCGATGGCGCCCGAGACGGCATAGCGCCCGCCCGGTTTCAGCGCGTCGAGCACGTGGCCCCAGTGCGGCCCGCCCACGAGGTCGATCACCACGTCCACGCTTTTCTCGCCCGGCGTCTCGCCGCGCCCGAGGGTCCGGGCCGCGCCCGCGTCGCGGACGGCCGCG
>WVSO01000007.1 GCA_015689745.1 Rhodobacterales bacterium HKCCSP123
CTTGCGGCGGACCTCGGTCTTCTTGGCCTGCGCCTCGCCCGCCTCGCCAGCGCGACGCCCCCCGGGGCCACGCCGGGCGGTGCCGAGGTCCCGCAGCGCAGGGGCCAGGTCACCGGCTTTCCCCTGCCGCGCTACGTCTCGATCAAGGCCTCCGAGGCGAACGCCCGTCGCGGGCCCTCGCGAAGCCACCGCATCGACTGGGTGTTCCAGCGCCGCAACATGCCGGTGATGATCGTCGCCGAACACGGCCACTGGCGCCGCGTCGTCGACCGGGACGGGGCGGGCGGCTGGATCCACTACACGCTTCTCTCCGGCGTGCGCACCGCCATCGTCGAGGCCGACCGCGTCGCGCTCCATGCGCGGCCCGACCGCAACTCGATGGTCCGCGCCGAGGCCGAGCGCGGCGTCATCGGCGAACTGCGCCAGTGCCGCGTGGATTGGTGCGAGATGGAGGTCGGCGGCTACCACGGCTGGGTCGAGGCGCGCAGCCTCTGGGGCGTCGACCCCGGTGAAAGCTTCGACTGATCGCGCTCAGTCCTTCAGCAGCAGCACCAGCGCCGCGACGGTCAGCGCGACGCCCCCGAGCACCAGCAGGGGCGGAAGGGGTTGGCCCAGCGCCAGCTCCCAGATCAGCACCCAGCTGGGCGTCAGGTAGGTATAGGCCATCACCTTGGACGACGGCAGCCGCATCGTGGCGAACTGCACCAGGAACACCGTCATCGACGAGGCCGCCACGGCCGTGTATAGGATCGCGATCCATACCAGCGGGCGCAGGCCGCCCCAATCGGTCGCGGCGATCTCGGACCAGCCATGGATCCCGATGATCACCGCGGTGGTCGAAAGCGTCCAGAAGGTGAAGACGAGGATCGGCTCGCCACGGTTCAGAACCCGCACGAACGGCGTGTAGAAGGCATGCGCCACGCAGCCCCAGAAGAAGATCGCCTCGCCCCGCCCGATCTCGAAGGCCATCAGCGCCGCGAGATCAGCCCGGAAGATCACCCAGAGCGCGCCCGCCGCCCCCAGCGACAGCGCCAGCAGGATGCGCCCGCCCATCGCCTGCCGCAGCAGGAGATAGCCGAAGATGCCGCTCATGATCGGCGTCAGCGTGAAGACCGCCGCCGCCGAAACCGGCGGCGCGGTCTTCAGCCCCTCGAACATCGTGACGAAATAGACCCCGAAAAGACCGCCCAGGAGGGCGTAGCGCCAGGGCGCGCGCAGCGCCCGGCCCGCGTCGCCCCAGCCGCCGCGCAGGCCGATCGCCACGCCGACCACGGCGGCGGCGATGGCGAAGCGCACCGCGTTCAGCGCCGAGGGCGCGATGTCGTTGGCGACCTGCCCGCCCAGCGAGAAGGACCCGGCGATCAGCGCCGAGAAGGCGAGCATCGCCAGATGCCCGCGCCGCGCCTCGGCGCCCGGCTCGGCCAGTGCGGTCACGGCGGGCTGACCGCCCAGCCCCGGACCTGGTCCTTGAGGAAGCGCACGAAGGTCTGCACCTTCGCGGTGCGGTGCAGGTCCATGTGCGTCACGAGCCAGATCTTCGCCGACCAGTCCTCGAGCGGCGGCAGCATCTCGACCAGGTCGCCCGTCCCGTCGGTGTCCCATTCCGCGATGAAGCCGATCCCGATGCCGGCCTGCACCGCCGCCTTCGCCGCGGTCATCGAGGTGACGCGCAGGTAGATCGACGAGGCCGGGACGGTCTCCACGAGCCAGCGGAAATAGGGCGCGCGCGGCGTGTCGTCGGTCGTGCCGATGAAGCGATGATCGTCAAGGTTGCCGTCGCCGAGCATCCCGTGGCGCGCGACGTAGTCCGGCGAGGCCATCAGGCGCAGCGTCTGCGTGAAGAAGGGTTGCACCACGTTGTCGGGCTCGTCCGGCAGCTTGCCCGCGCGGATCGCGACATGCGCCTCGCCGTATTCCAGCCGGAACAGGCGCGGGTCCGACAAGAGCCTGACCCGCAGGTCCGGATGCTGGCCCATGAACGCCCCGATCGCCGGCACCAGGAGGGGCGCGAGCGCGTCGAGCGAGGTCACCAGCAGATCGCCCGTCACCTCGTCGCCGCGTCCCTTGATGCGGCTCGCAAGCTGGCTGAACTGGTCGTCGGTCTGGCCGGCGACCGTCAGCAGGTCCTGCCCCGCCTCGGTCGGCGTGTAGCCCCGCGCATGGCGCTGGAACAGCTTGGCGCCAAGCCGCGCCTCCAGCGCGTCGATATGGCGGATGACGGTCGCGTGGTGCACGCCCAGCACCTCGGCCGCGCCGGAAACGGTGCCCATCCGGGCGACCTGGTAGGCGGTGCGGATCTCGTCCCAGTGATCGAATGACATCTCTGTGCGCTCACTCACATATCAGATGCAGTTAGGGCAGATGATGTTTGATTTCGCAAGGGGTGCCTGTCTCGCGACGGCGAAAGACACTCCCGCGCCCGCCGCCTCGATCCCGACGCCCGGCGGTAGAGCTCAGGCGGGTGCCGACGCCCGGCGAAGATGTCTGTGCGAAAAATCACATACAAAACGCTAATTGTGATAATTGCGTTTGTTTTTGCCGTATCCATCTTCGGGGTCACACCGCCAGTCCCAAGCCAAGGATCTTCCCCCATGACCCGCTCCATCCTCCGCATCGACGCCTCCGCCCGCCGCGACGGCTCCGTCTCCCGCGATCTCGCCGACCGCATCGTCGCCCGCTTCGGCGACGGCGTCAGTGTCACCAGCCGTGACCTCGCAACCGGTCTTCCCCTGATCGACGAGGCCTGGATCGACGCCAACTTCACCCCGGCCGACCAGCGGACCGAGGCGCAGCAGGCCGCCCTTGCCCTCTCCGACCGGCTCGTCGCCGAGCTTCAGGCCGCCGACACCCTTGTGATCGGCCTGCCGATCTACAACTTCGGCGTGCCCGCCGCCCTCAAGGCATGGGTCGACCTCGTCGCCCGCGCCGGCGTCACCTTCCGTTACACCGAGGCGGGCCCCCGGGGCCTCCTGACCGGCAAGCGCGCCATCGTCGCCGTCGCCTCGGGCGGCACGGAAGCAGGCAGCGAGATCGACTTCGCCACCGGCTTCCTCCGCCACGTCCTCGGCTTCATCGGCATCACCGACGTGAGCTTCGTCACCGCCGACCGCCTGATGATCGACGCCGAGGCGACGCTCTCCTCCGCCGCCGACCAGGTCGCGGCCCTCCGGATCGCCGCCTGACCGCACGGGCGCACGGACCGCTCCCCTTTTCGCGGCGGTCCGTGCTGCTATGCTCCGCGCCATGCGATCCCTGCTGGCCCTCACCCTCGCATCGGCCCTCTGTCCCGGCCCCCTGTCCGCACAGGACTGCCGCATCGAGTTCACCGTCGCGGTGACCCAGGGCGCGGGCGGCATCCGCCCCGGCCAGACCCTGACCGGGCAGGCCGCGTTCCGCACCACGGGCCAGGAACTCCCCGGCGAAGCCGGCATCACCGTTCACCTGGCCACGGGCGACATGACGCTCGACCGCGGGATCGGCGGCGATGTCTGGGCCATCGTCACCACCTTCGGCAACCCGGTGGCGGACCTGCTCGCCCTGCACGCCCGCGATGTCGAGGGCTTCACCGTCGCGGGCCTGCGCTACGCGGGCCCGATGACGATCACGCTCTACGGCAGGCCCGGCACCCTGGCCGGCACGCAGGTGCCCACCGCGCAGCCCGCCTGGGACGCCATGACCCTCCGGCGCCGTTTCGCGCTGCATGCCCAGGGCTACGACCGCGTGGCGGGCGACGTGACCGCCCTGACCGTGACCTGCCCCTGACCGCCCCGCGATTGACAGCCGGGCGGAATCCGCCTAAGCGGCAGGCCAACATCCGGATTGCGCCAGCATTCCGGTCCTGATCCCGTCAGGATCGCCCCCCGTCAGCGAGGTTTCGCCCACGGGGGCAAAACCCGTTTGGGTCTGGCGCTTCTCCGGGCCGCTCCCCACATCGGGGGGCACCACGGACCGACGAAAGGGGCGCTTGCCCATGTTTGAGAACCTCTCCGAACGCCTCGGCGGCGTCTTCGACCGGCTCACGAAGCAGGGCGCGCTCTCCGAGGATGACGTGCGCACCGCGATGCGCGAGGTGCGCGTGGCGCTCCTCGAGGCCGACGTCTCCCTCCCCGTCGCCCGCCAGTTCATCAAGGCGGTCGAGAAAAAGGCCACCGGCGCCGCCGTGACGAAATCCGTCACCCCCGGCCAGCAGGTCATCAAGATCGTCCATGACGAACTCAAGCATGTCCTGACCGGCGACGAGGACCCCGGCAAGCTCAAGATCGACAATCCCCCCGCCCCCGTCCTCATGGTCGGGCTGCAGGGCGGCGGCAAGACCACCACCACCGCCAAGATCGCCAAGCGCCTGAAGGAACGCGAGGGCAAGAAGGTCCTCATGGCCTCCCTCGACGTGAACCGCCCCGCGGCGATGGAGCAGCTGGCGATCCTCGGCACCCAGATCGGCATCGACACCCTGCCCATCGTCAAGGGCGAAGACCCCGTCGCCATCGCCAAGCGCGCCAAGACCCAGGCCAGCCTCGGCGGCTACGACGTCTACATGCTCGACACCGCCGGCCGCCTCTCCATCGACGAAGAGCTCATGGCGCAGGTCGAGGCGGTGCGCGACGTCGCCAACCCGCGCGAAACCCTCCTCGTCGTCGACGGCCTGACCGGCCAGGACGCCGTGCACACGGCCGAGAACTTCGACGCGCGCATCGGCATCACCGGCGTGGTCCTCACCCGGATGGACGGCGACGGACGCGGCGGTGCCGCGCTCTCGATGCGCGCCATCACCGGCAAGCCGATCCGCTTCGTTGGCCTCGGCGAAAAGATGGACGCGCTCGAAACCTTCGAGCCCGACCGCATCGCGGGCCGCATCCTCGGCATGGGCGACATCGTCGCCCTCGTCGAAAAGGCGCAGGAAGTGCTCGAGGCCGAACAGGCCGAGCGCATGATGAAGCGTTTCCAGAAGGGTCAGTTCAACATGAACGACCTCAGGGCGCAGCTCGAGCAGATGCTCAAGATGGGCGGGATGCAGGGCATGATGGGCATGATGCCCGGCATGGCCAAGATGCAGAAACAGCTCGACGAGGCCGGCTTCGACGACACCGTGATCAAGCGGCAGATCGCGCTGATCAACTCGATGACCAAGCGCGAGCGCGCCAACCCCGACCTGCTGCAGGCGAGCCGCAAGAAGCGCATCGCCGCCGGTGCCGGTCAGGAGGTCTCCGACCTCAACAAGCTTCTCAAGATGCAACGCCAGATGGCCGACGCGATGAAGAAGCTGGGCAAGATGGGCAAGAAGGGCCTGATGCGCGGCGGCCTCGGCGCGCTCCTGGGCCGGGGCGCGCCCGCGGGCCTCAAGGACATGGACCCCAGCAAGATGGACCCCGCCGAGATGGAGCGCGCGGCCAAGCAGATGGGCATGGGCGGCCTTCCGGGTCTCGGCGGCGGCGCCGCGCTGCCCCCCGGCCTTTCGGGCTTCGGAAAGAAGAAGTGACCGCCCCCCGCTGCACCCAGGCGCCCACCGGCGCCGCGGCCCAGGCCGCCGCGATGCACCGCGCAAGCCTGCCGGTGATCGAGACCGCGCGCCTGCGCCTGCGCGCGCCGACCCTCGACGACCTGCCCGACTGGACCGCCGTCTTCAACGACGCCTTCGCCGAGCCCGGTGACGGCCCGGACCGCGCCTGGGCCGAGTTCTGCTGGTACACCGCGGGCTGGATGCTGCACGGCCACGGCCTCTGGACGGTCGAGCGCCTGTCGGACGGCGCGCGCACGGGCTTCGTGCTCGTCGGCCTCGAATGGGGCGATGAAGAGCCCGAGCTCGGCTACATGACCCTGCCCGCACACCGCCGCCACGGCTACGCCGAGGAAGCCGCCGCCGCGGCGCGCGACTTCGGCCTCGGCCTGCTCGGCGACCTCGTCAGCTACGTCGATCCGGGCAATCCCGCCTCCGACGCGCTGGCCGCGCGCCTCGGGGCCGCGCGCGATGGCACCGCCGAGGCCCGCCTTGCCGCCCGCGAGGGCGCACCCGTCCATGTCTGGCGCTACGGGAGGGCCGCGTGATGCACCGATTGCCGTTCCGCGCTCGCTCCACAGGTTTGTCCACCGTGATTGGCCGGATGCCTTTCCATTATGCGACCCGCATCGGCGGAGGTGCTCGATGATCCCGCATCTCGCCGACACCCCGGTGATCGAGACCGACCGCCTCATCCTGCGCGCACCGCGCGCCGCGGATTTCGAGGCGCTCGCACCCTTCATCATGTCCGACCGCGCCCGCTTCGTGGGCGGCGGCGCGGACAAGGACATCGGTCACGCCTGGCGCGTTCTGGCGATCTTCTCGGGCCACTGGCACCTGCGCGGCTACGGCATCTTCGTCGCCGAGCACCGGGCCGGGGGGCGGCCCGTCGGCTCCGTCGGCCCGTGGTTTCCCGGCGACTGGCCGGAAGAGGAACTGGGCTGGACGATCTGGGACGAGGCCCACGAGGGCCAGGGCTATGCCTTCGAGGCGGTGGAGGCCGTGCGCCGCCACGCCTATGCCGATCTCGGCTGGTCCACCGCCGTCAGCTACATCGACCCGCGCAACGACCGCTCCCGCGCGCTGGCGCGGCGGCTCGGCTGCACGCTCGACGAACGCGCCAACCGCCCCGACCGCGACCCCGCGCTTGAGGTCTGGCGCCACCCCGCCCCGTCGGAGGTTGCGGCCGCATGATGACCCACGCCCTTGCCGCCCATGTCGATACCACCGGCTGTCGTTACGGAATAACGACAGGATCACGACAGGATCACTACGCGCGTTTTTGCGCTGGAGAGTACCCATGACCGACGCAACCACCCGCGCCGCCGAGCTTCTCAAGGGCCACCGCGAGAGCATCGACCGCCTCGACGCGATCCTCGTCTACACGCTGGGCGAGCGCTTCAAGCACACGCAGGCCGTCGGCATGCTCAAGGCCGAACACGACCTTCCCCCGTCCGATCCCGCCCGCGAGGCGCAGCAGATCGCACGGCTCGAAGACCTGGCGATCCAGGCCGATCTGGACCCGGAATTCGCCAAGAAGTTCCTGAACTTCATCATCGCTGAAGTCATTCAGCATCACAAGCAACACCAGGAAACCGGGGCGTGAGCCCCCAGCCATTTCAAGGAGTTACACCCATGGCAATGAAGATCCGACTGGCCCGCGGCGGCTCGAAGAAGCGCCCCCATTACTCCATCGTCGCCTCCGACAGCCGCATGCCCCGTGACGGCCGCTTCATCGAGAAGCTGGGCACCTACAACCCGCTGCTGGCCAAGGACAGCGAGGACCGCGTGCGCATGAACGTCGAGCGCGTGCAGTACTGGCTCGACCACGGCGCCCAGCCCACCGACCGCGTCAGCCGCTTCCTCGAGGCCGCGGGCGTGATCGCCAAGAAAGAGCGCTCGAACCCCAAGAAGGCCCAGCCCGGCAAGAAGGCCGTCGAGCGCGCCGAGGAGAAGGCCGCCAAGGCCGCCGCAGCTGCCGAAGCCGCTGCCGCACCCGCCGAGGAAGTCGTTGAAGACGCTGCGGAAACCGCGGCCGAAGCAACCGAGTAACCGGCCCGGCGATGCGTCCCGCATCCCCCGTCACCCGCGGGCCCGGTCATGGCTGACCGGGTCTGCGTCGGCACCGTCGCGGGCGCCTTCGGCGTCCGTGGCGAAGTGCGCCTGAAAAGCTTCTGCGCCGAACCCACGGACATCGCGGCCTATGGCCCGCTCACGACCGAGGACGGCAGCCGCAGCTTCGAGATCACCCTCACCCGCCCGGTGACATCCGGCTTCGCCGCCCGCCTCTCCGGCGTGCCCACGAAGGAAGCCGCCGACGCGCTGCGCGGCACGCGCCTCTACGCCCCGCGCGCGGCCCTGCCCTCGTTGCCCGACGACGAATTCTACCACGCCGACCTGATCGGCCTGACCGCGCTCGACACCGGCGGCGTGAGCCTCGGCAAGGTCGCCGCAGTCCTCAACCACGGCGCGGGCGACCTCCTGGAACTGCGCGGCCCCGGGCTCAAGGGCTCGGTCCTCGTGCCCTTCACACGCGCCGCCGTGCCCACGGTCGACCTCGCCGCCGGCCGCGTCATCATCGACCCGCCCGAAGGCCTGATGGACTGAGCCACACCTTCTCCGTTTCACAAGTATCCCGGGGGAGTCGCGGCACGCGACGGGGGCGGAGCCCCCCGCGCCGAAGGCGCCAACAAAGGACTCACGGAGCGAAGCGACCTCGAGGAAACGCGGCGAAGCCGCTCCTTTCGGTCAGGGACGCAAGCGCCACCCGGTGCGGAAGATCCAGCCGATCGTCACGACGCACGCCATAAGGAACCCGCAGATCGCCAGGATCGACCATCCAAGTGCCACGTCCGCCATGCCGAAGAAGGACCATCGAAATCCCGACACGAGGTAGACCACCGGGTTGAACAGGCTGACCGCCTGCCAGCCCTCGGGCAGCATCGAGATCGAGTAGAAGGCCCCGCCGAGAAACACCAGCGGCGTCACCGCCAGAAGCGGAACAAGCTGCAATTGCTCGAAATTCTGCGCCCAGATTCCGATGATGAACCCGAACAGGCTGAACGACAGGCAGGTCAGCACGAGAAAGGTCACCATCCAGACCGGATGCTGGATCTGAAGATCGACGAAGAAGAAGGCCGTGCCGAGGATGATCAGACCGATCGCCAGCGCCTTGGTCGCCGCGGCCAGAACGTAGCCCGCCGTGATCTCGAAGAACGAGGCGGGCGCCGACAACAGTTCGTAGACCGTACCGATGAATTTCGGGAAGTAGATCCCGAACGAGGCGTTGGAAATCGACTGGGTCAGCACCGTCAGCATGATCAGCCCCGGCACGATGAAGGCGCCGTAGCTGACCCCCTCGACCTGGTCGATCCGGCTGCCGATGGCGGTGCCGAACACGATGAAATAGAGCGAGGTCGACAGGACGGGCGAGATCACCGATTGCGCCAGCGTGCGAAAGGTCCGCGCCATCTCGAAGCGGTAGATCGCGGCGATTGCGGTCAGGTTCATTCCTCGGCCCCTTCCTTCACCAGCCCCACGAAGATCTCTTCGAGCGAGCTTTGTTTCGTTTCCACGTCGGCCACCCGTAGCCCTGCCTCCTGCAGGGCGGTCAAGAGGCGCACGATGCCGGTGCGGTCGGCCTGGGTGTCGTAACCGTAGGTGAGCCAGGCGCCGGACTCGTCGAGCGACAGGCCGAACGCCTCCAGCGCCGCGGGCACTCGGGCGATCGGCTCGCGCAACTCGATCCGCATCTCCTTGCGGCCCATCCGGCGCATCAACGCCTCCTTCTCCTCGATCAGAAGGATGCGGCCACCGTTGATGACGGCGATCCGGTCGGCCATGGCCTCGGCTTCCTCGATGTAATGGGTGGTCAGGATGATGGTGACGCCATCCTCCTTCAGCTGGCGCACGACCTCCCACATGTCGCGGCGCAGTTCCACGTCGACGCCCGCCGTGGGCTCGTCGAGGAACAGGACCCGTGGTTCGTGGCTGAGCGCCTTGGCGATCAGGACGCGGCGCTTCATGCCGCCCGAGAGCGACCGGATGGGCTGGTCACGCTTGTCCCAGAGCGAGAGCTGCCGGAGGATCCGCTCGAGAAAGGCGTCATCGCGCGGCTTGCCGAAGAGCCCGCGCGAGAAGCGGACGGTGTTGATCACCTTTTCGAAGGGTTCAAGGTTGATCTCCTGCGGGACCAGCCCGATCAGCGCCCGCGCCGCGCGATAGGCGGTCACCGTGTCATGCCCGCCCACGGTGACTTTGCCCCCGGTCGGCTGCACGAGGCCGCAGATCGCCGAGATCAGCGTGGTCTTGCCTGCCCCGTTCGGGCCGAGGAGGGCAAGGATTTCTCCCGCGCGAATGTCCAGAGAGACGGCATCGAGGGCGCGGAACCCTCCGTCATAGGTCTTTTCGAGACGGTCGACCGTCAGGATCGAATGGGGCAAGCGTCCTCTCCGGTGGTGGGGTCTAGGGGGGTGGCCGTGGTCATGGGGGGTGACTTAACCGCTTTCGCCGAACCTGCAACATGCAGCGTTGCACAGGCCGGTCAGGCCGATTGCACGGGCGCACCGCCGGCCCGTCAGAGCAGCCCATCGAGCGAGCCGCGCCGTTCGCCGTTCAGGTTCCGGATGACATGGGCGCCCTCGGCCCGGTCGAACTCGCGGTCGAGAAAACCCGGGATCTCGTCCAGGAGCCGCGGTCCGGTCCGGAGCTTGGCGGCATCGCGGAAGACCTGCATCCCCCTGATCGCCGCGGGATCGCGCCGCCAGTGCCGCGCGAGGTGGGGACCCTGCGCGCCGGACATCTCGCGGGAATGGCGGACGGTCTGCCGGGCGGCGAGGAGATCGGCATCCACGAATTTCAGGTGAACGAGGCCAAGCGCCGTCGTGACGGGCACGCGGCGCTGGCGCAGGGCGTGCTGGCCGGGGCTGAAGACCCAGGCCTCGCCCTGCCAGATCGCGGGCTTGGTCGAGACGGCCTTGAGCATGCCGACACTGCGCTGCGCGGCGATGGGGCGAAGAGGATCGAACGGCTCCTCACCCGCGATGTCATGGATCGGCGCGATGCCGATCGGGGCCGCGAATGGGTGGGGAACCTCCCGCAGGAGATCCTCGAAGGGGCGGCCGCGGTGCGGGCCGATGGGCGCGACGATCTCGTCGGCGTCGGTGGCGATGACGGTGGCGTAGCGCTCGACCATCACGGTCGCGAGCGCAGACAGCGCGTTCGACTTGTACTGGTCCGAGAAAGGCCCCTCGGGCAGGCGGATGACGTCGATATCCGCCTGCGGTACGCGGCTGCGCACGGTTTCCAACATGCCGGGCTCCGAGGCGTCGTCGAGCACGACGAACTTCGGCGCCTCCAGCAGGCGGCAGTAATGCCAGGCCCAGTGGGTCAGCACCTCGGTCTCGTTCCGGGCCATGGTCACGAGGCAGACGCCGCGCGTCGCGGGCGAGCGGGTGCGCTGCATCCGCGGTCCAGCCCCGAGCGTGGAACCGGACGCGTCCTCATCGCCCGCACCGGGGCGGCTTCGACCCTCACGCAGGGCAGACAGAACACGACGCAACATGGGGCTGTCATACGTCGGCTGCCGCTCCTTGGCCAGCGCGGAGGCGGCCCGCCGGATGGCCGCTGCCCCTTGCCGAAGGCGCGCGTCGTGAGTATCGCAGCGCCATGTCCGACACGCCCTCCAGATCCCATGGCCGCCTCGCGGTCTCGGCCAGCGCCACCCCGCGGGAGCTGATGACCGACCGGCCGCGCCTCAAGGGGGCGTGGTGCGCGAAGGTCGTGACGCTCTTTCCCAACGTCTTCCCGGGCGTGCTGGACGCCTCGCTGACCGGCAAGGCGTTGCAGCAGGGTCTTTGGGCGCTGGAGACGATCGATCTCAGGACCTTCGGCACGGGCAAGCACCGGCAGGTGGACGACACGCCCGCGGGTGGCGGTGCGGGGTTGGTCATGAAACCCGACGTGGTGGGGCGTGCGCTGGGGATGGCATCGGTGGGCACGCCGGAGGATGCCGCGCGCTGGCCGCGCGTCTACCTGTCGCCGCGCGGCAAGCCCTTCACGCAGGCCGATGCACGCCGCTTCGCGGCGGCCGAGGGCATGACGCTTCTGTGCGGGCGGTTCGAAGGCGTGGACGAGCGGGTGATCGAGGAGTTTGCGCTGGAAGAGGTCTCGATCGGCGATTTCGTCCTGACGGGCGGCGAGATCGCGGCACAGGCCCTGATCGACGCCACCGTGCGCCTGATCCCCGGGGTGCTCGGCAACGCGGCCTCGACCGAAGAGGAAAGCTTTGCCGACGGCCTTCTGGAGCATCCGCAATACACCCAGCCGCGCGAATGGCGCGGGCGCGAGATCCCGCCCGTCCTGCTTTCGGGAAATCACGGCGAAATCGCGAAATGGCGCCGGGCCGAGGCCGAACGCCTGACAGCCGAGCGGCGCCCGGATCTCTGGGCCGCCCATATCGCCAGGACCGACGGGTAAGAGCCGCGGAATCGGCTTGATCCCCGGAAAAACCCGGCCTATACGCTGCCCACGCCCGCGGGAGGGAACTCCGGCGGGATTTCCGTTTGTTGCGCATTCTTCTGCGCGGCGGTGATGACGGAAGCCAGACGACAAGAAACGGTCGGACGACCTCTGACGGGCGCCCCGCGGATGCGGATACAGGCGAACCCGGGCGAAGATCAGAGCTCTCGGCGAAAGACCTGGACACCTCCGCGGGCAAACCGTGGGCAATCATAGGAGCGCATCAGATGGACCTGATCGCACAGATCGAGGCGGAACAGATCGCCTCTCTCGGGAAGGAGATTCCCGACTTCAAGGCCGGCGACACGATCCGCGTCGGCTTCAAGGTGACCGAGGGCACCCGCAGCCGCGTGCAGAACTACGAAGGCGTCTGCATCAGCCGCAAGAACGGCAAGGGCATCGCCGGCTCGTTCACCGTGCGCAAGATTTCCTTCGGCGAGGGCGTCGAGCGCGTCTTCCCGCTCTACTCGACCAACATCGACTCGATCGAGGTCGTGCGCCGCGGCAAGGTACGCCGTGCCAAGCTCTACTACCTGCGCGCGCGCCGCGGCAAATCTGCCCGGATCGCCGAGGACAACACCTACAAGGCGCGCGAAAGCGCAGACGCGTAAGGAGAGGCGTGATGAAAAAGGACCTTCACCCCGACTATCACGTCATCAACGTCAAGATGACCAACGGCGACATCGTGCAGATGCGCTCGACCTGGGGCGCCGAGGGCGACACGCTGTCGCTCGACATCGACCCCACGGTGCACCCGGCCTGGACCGGCGGCTCGTCGCGCCTGCTGGACACCGGCGGCCGCGTGTCGAAGTTCAAGAAGAAGTACGAGGGCCTCGGCTTCTGAGCCGACGCGTCTTCGTGACGAGACACGCCGCCCCAAGGGGCGGCGTTTTTCGTTCCGGGCTCAGGCGAAGCCCGCGACGGGCGCATGGGTGGCAAAGACCGGGCGGCGTGCCGCGATGCTCCGGTGCGCCTCCTCCGACCGGCCGGACTTCAGAAGCAGGGTCACCCAGGTCAGTTCCAGCAGGTCCCGCTGCGCCCGGCTGCCGCCGAGCCGGGCGTGATCGGCCATGACCGGGGTCAGTTCGGCCAGGGCACCGTCCCAATCCTGCCGGGCGATCAGGCCCCAGGCACGCGCCACCGGTCGCACGAGATCGGCGGCAAAGCCGGCCTCGGCCCCGGCCAGGCGCGCCAGCCTGTCGCCTTCGCCCGCCATGGCATGACTGAGCGCGCCGTGAATGTCGGCGAAGCTCATCCCGGGGGTGGGGAAATGCTGCGCGGCAAAATCGCTGATGCGTCGCCACTGGGCGGGATCGACACGCTCGCCCGCGATCTCGGCCCGGTAGAGAAGGGCCGCGGCATCGGTCAGCACGTTGACCGGCAGCGACGCCGAGGCCTCGGGCGCGATGTCGCTGTCGTAGATCTCCCACAGCTCGGCCGCGTCGCCCTGTTCCAGCGCCCAGAGCGCGCGATGCCAGCTGAGGTGCCCATGGAGCAGCGCGCGGCGATCGTAGCCCGCGATCCAGTCCGCGAGATAGGCGCGGCCCGCGGCGCTGTCGCCCTGTTCGTAGAGTGTATGCGCCTTGAAATGGGACGCGTTCGCGTTGGCGTCGTTGAGCGCAAGCGAGCGCTCCATCGTGGTCATCGCCTCGTCGAGGCGCCCGACCTCGCAGAGTGCCTGGCCATGAACGCTCAGGATCCACCAGTCGTCGGACCCGAACCGGTCCAGCAGCCGCGTGGTGTAGGCCAATTGCAGGCTCTCGCGCCCGGCCTCGCCGGACATGCCTATGAGGCCGAAGATGTTGGTGCAGAGCTGTGCGATCAGCACGTCGCGCGGGTGGGCCTCGCCATGGGCGAAGACCGCCTTGCGCGCCTCGGCGGCGCGTCCCTCGAGCAACAGCGCGAAGATCGCGACATGCTCCGCCTCGCGCGGGGTCGCCCTGTCCGCCAATGGCGCGGCATGCGCGATCGCGACCCGCGCGCCCTGCATGTCGCCCGCATACATGCGCGCGCGGGCGAGGCCCGCATGGGCGAGCGCGAAGCCGGGATCGGCCGCGGCCGCCGCCTCGAAGGCCTCGACGGCGCCGTGGGTCGCCGCGAGGATGTGATCCACCCCCGCCACATAGGCATCCCGCGCCACGGGCGAGGAGGTGGTGAGGGTATTGGCATGGCGGTCCTGGAGCATCCGAGCCTCCTCGGTCGGCGCGCGCCAGCGTGACATGGCGCAACGGTCGCGCGCAACACCGCAGGCCGTGCCATTGCGGCTTAACCTTTGCAGCTAAATGCCGTAGTATCCGCAACAATTCGCGCCCCGGTCAAAGAGGGCGCCCACATCTTGAGGCCGCAACCGGGGGACGGGCAGTGTCGCATATCATAGTACTGGGTAACGAGAAGGGCGGCTCGGGCAAGTCGACGACGGCGATGCATGTCGCCACCGCCCTGGCGCGGCTTGGGCATGTCGTGGGCGGTCTCGACCTGGACCTGCGCCAGCGCAGCTTCGCGCGCTACATGGAGAACCGCCGCAACACGATCGCCGCGCGGCACATGGATGTCGCGGCGCCAGAGCTGATGGAACTGCCCGAGATCGACCCGGCGACGCTGGCCGAGGGCGAGAACATCCTCGACAAGCGCCTGTCGACGGCGGTCGCGCAGCTCGAGGGGCGCTGCGATTTCATCGTCATCGACTGCCCCGGCAGTCACACGCGGCTGAGCCAGGTGGCGCATTCGCTGGCGGACACGCTGATCACGCCGATGAACGACAGTTTCGTCGATTTCGACCTGCTGGCCCGGATCGACCCGGAGAGCTACGAGATAAAAGGGCCCAGCGTCTATTCCGAGATGGTCTGGCATGCCCGTCAGTTGCGGGCGCGGGCGGGACTGAGCGCGATGGACTGGATCGTGGTCAGGAACCGCCTCGGCGCGCAGGAGATGCACAACAAGCGCAAGGTCGGCCGGGCGCTGGAGCAGCTGTCGGAGCGGATCGGCTTTCGCGTGGCACCGGGGTTTTCCGAGCGGGTGATCTTTCGCGAGCTGTTTCCCACGGGGATGACGCTTCTCGACCTGCGGGAGCTGGGTGTGGACCGGCTGAACATCTCGAACCTCGCCGCGAGGCAGGAGTTGCGCGACCTGATGAAGGCGCTGAACCTGCCGGGCGTGAGCGTGGATTTCTGACCGGTTTCGCCGCGCTTCGCGCGCCGACCCGGCGGCGGGCGCACGCCCGCCGGGGCCTGTGGCCGGTGTTTGCGCTCTTGCCCGCCGTCAGACCCGTGGTGGGCCGGGTGCCATGCGTATTTGGGGAAAGATGAAGGGGTTTGCAGTCAGTCGTAGCGCAGTTCCGTCGCCTTGCCGCGGAAGATCGTGTAGGCAAGGACCGAGTAGCCGAGGATCACCGGCACCACGATGCAGGCCCCCACGAGGATGATCATCAGGCTTTCGGGGGCGGCTGCGGCCTCGTGGATCGTGAGCTGCTCGGGCACCACGTAGGGGTAGAAGCTGTAGGCCATGCCGAGATAGGCCAGCGTGAAGAGCGCGGTGGCGGCGGCGAAAGGCAGCCAGGAGCGGCGGTCTTCGGGAAAGGGCATCTCGCGCAGCATCTTCCAGAGCCACAGGATCAGCAGGCCCGAGAGGATCGGCAGCGGCGCGAGGTAGAAGACCTCGGGCACGGTCAGCCACTTGTCGAAGATGCGCGGGGAGACGAGGGGCGTGGCGAGCGAGACCGCCCCGATGCCGAGGATCACGCCCCAGAGGCTTTCGCGGCCCCAGCGGACGGCCTTCCACTGCAGCGCGCCTTCGGTCTTGTGGATGAGCCAGGCCGAGCCGATGAAGCTGTAGCCGACGGCGAGGAAGACCGCCGTGAGCGTGGCGAAGGCGTAGGTGGCGGCTGTCTGCTCCAGGCCCATGATGTAGAGACCGAGCATGAAGCCCTGGGCCAGCGCGGTCATCAGCGAGCCGGTGAAGAACAGGCGGTTCCACAGGCGCTTGTGGTGGTCGCGCGCCTTGGCGCGGAACTCGAAGGCGACGCCGCGCAGGATGAGGCCGACGAGCATCACGAAGACCGGCAGGTAGAGCGCGGTCAGGATCATCCCGTGCGCCTGCGGGAAGGCCACGAGGAGGAGCCCCACGGCGAGGACGAGCCAGGTCTCGTTGGCGTCCCAGAACGGCCCGATGGAGCCGATCATGCGGTCCTGTTCCGCCGGTTCGGCCAGCGGAAACAGGATGCCGACGCCGAGGTCGAAGCCGTCGAGCACCACGTAGACCAGGATCGACAGCCCCATGAGCGAGGCGAAGGCCCAGGGCAGCCAGTCGGCGGGGTTGGCGAAATCGGGCAGCATGGACGTTCACTCCGCGGGGCTGAGGGCGGCGACCTGCGCCTTGCCCGGATGGGGCATGCCGATGGCGCGGCCGTCCTCGCCGCGGGCGGCCTTGCGCGCGAGATAGGCGATGACGCCGACATAGGCGAAGAGGAGAGCCGCGTAGATCGCGAGGTAGGTCACGAGCGTGCCCATCACCATCGGCGCGGGCACGTCGGCCACGGCCATCTCGGTGGTCATGACGCCCTGCACCAGCCAGGGCTGGCGGCCGATCTCGGTGGTGTACCAGCCCGCGAGCGTGGCGACCCAGCCGGAGAAGGCCATGGGCACGAGGGCCCAGAGGAGAGGTTTCGGCAGCCCCTCGACCGCGAACCAATGTCCGGTGATGCGCCCCTCGTGAAGCTGACGGCGGCGCCACATGAAGAAGACAGCGGCCCAGCTGAGCAGCAGCATCGCGACGCCGGTGCCGACCATGACGCGGAAGGACCAGAAGACGGGGGCGACGGGCGGGTGCAGCACCTCGCCCGCCTCCGTGACGAAATCGTTGAGGCCGGTGAGTTCACCATCCCACTCGTGGGTCAGGATGAAGGAGGCCAGGCCGGGGATTTCCAGGGCCATGTGGTTCGTGCGCGCCTCCTCGTCGGGGATGCCGAAGAGGACCAGCGGCGCGCCTGCCTGGGTCTCCCACAGGCCTTCCATCGCGGCGACCTTGGCGGGCTGGTATTCCTTGGTGTTGAGGCCGTGCAAATCGCCCATGAAAATCTGCAGCGGGATCAGGAGCGCGCCGATGGAAACACCGGTCTTGAGCATCGCCCGAACCTCGCGGCTCCGGTCGCCCAGAAGCCAGCGGAAGGCCGAGACGCCCGCGACGAGGAAGCCCACCGTCAGGAAGCTCGCCAGCATCATGTGGGCGAAGCGGTAGGGCATGGAGGGGTTGAAGATGATCGCCCACCAGTCGGTCGCGAAAGCCTGCCCGTCGATCATCTCGAAGCCCTGGGGCGTGTGCATCCAGGAGTTCAGGACGATGATCCAGAAGGCCGACATGGTGGTGCCGAAGGCCACGAGGAAGGTCGCCAGCATGTGCAGCCAGCCCGGCACGCGGGAGAAGCCGAAGAGCATGATGCCGATGAAGACGGCCTCGAGGAAGAAGGCGGTCAGCACCTCGTAGGCCAGGAGCGGCCCCGCGATATTGCCCACGGTCTCCATGAAGCCCGGCCAGTTGGTGCCGAACTGGAAGGACATGGTGATGCCCGAGACGACGCCCATGGCGAAGGAGAGGGCGAAGACCTTCACCCAGAAGCGGTAGGCGGCCATCCATTTCTCGTCGCCGGTCTGGGCAAAGCGCAGGCGGAAGAAGAAGAGCACCCAGCCGAGCGCGATGGTGATCGTCGGGAACAGGATGTGGAAGGAGATGTTCGCCGCGAACTGGATGCGACTCAGAAGGAGGGTGTCGAGCGTTTCCATGTCCATCGTCCCCTACTTGCGTTTCGTCAGCGACGGGATCATTCCGCCGGTCTTGTCGATCAGCCCCGCGATCCGGCTGCCCAGCGTCATCAGCTTCACAAGGCGCTCGGTCTCGAGCCGTTCCATCTCGGCGTAGAAACCGGTCATCATCTCGATCAGCTCGCGCAGCTCGGCGATGCGGGCCTCGGCGTAGTCGTCGCCGGCGGGGCCTTGCATCTCGAGCTCGCGCAGCTTGGTCAGGGTCGGATCGATCTCCCGCTTCTTGCGCTCGGCCACGAGGGTTCGGACGATTTCCCACAGGTCATCCGGAGTGGTGAAATAATCCCGCCGGTCGCCGGGGAAATGCTTGAGCCGGACGAGGTTCCAGCTCTGCAGCTCCTTCAGGCCCATCGAGGTGTTCGACCGGCTGATCCCGAGAGCCTCGGTGATGGTTTCCGCGTTGAGCGGCTCGGAGGAGATGAACAGAAGGGCGTAGATCTGTCCCACGGTGCGGTTGATGCCCCACCGGCTGCCCATCTCTCCGAAATGCAGGACGAACTCCTGCTGGAGCGGCGTGAGTGCCATGTCAAAACCCTGTTCGCGCAGAGATTTCAGAAATTTCTGAAACGGAGGTAATGCTTGCAGTCGCAAGGGCAAGCGCGCGCGGGTGCGACAGGTTGGCGGACGGGGGGCGGCGGGCGTTCTCGGCGGCGCATCGCCTGCCGCATCAATCGGGAAAGCCGGTTCCGCGCAGCGCCTCGACCATCAGGCGCTTGTAGTCCCGACTGTGCTGCGGACGGGTCGCCAGGAAGACCGACACGCTCATGTCCGGCACCTTGCGGCGCAACCATTCCGCCATGCGCGCCGCATCCGCCTTGCGCCCGAGGGCCCAATAGACCCCGATCAGGCTCAACTGCGTCGAGGCGAACTCGGGATATTCCGTCATCGCCTGTTCGTAGCAGGCGACTGCGGCCGCGAAATCGCCCTTCTGGAACAGGGCATTGCCGATCCCGCAATTGATGACGCCGATATGCGGATGCAGGGGGCTGAGGCGCTTGGCCCGCTCCAGGTGTTCGATCGCGGGCGCGTTCTCGTTGAGGTAATTGTAGACCCAGCCGAGAAGCATCTGGATGGTGGCCGAATTGGGGTTCAGCGCGGCGGCCCGCTTGAGCGCCGTCAGCCCCTCCTGGTAGCCGTGGCCGATGTAGGCCATGTAATGCCCCGCATAGGACAGCGCGAGCGCATCGTCGGTCTCGCTGTCAAGCACCCGGCGCGCATGGGGAAGGGCCGCCTGCGCCTGCGCGAAGGTCCACCAGCGCGTTGCGAAGGCGCCGGTATGGCCGAAGCAGATGAGCGCGTGTGCGTGGATATAGTCGGGGTCCAGGGCCAGAGCCTGCCGCAGGAGCGCCAGCCCCTCGGGCAGGGTTTCGGGGGCGTGCAGCTTCGACACCAGCGGCGTGGCGCGCAGGCAAAGCTCGTAGGCGGCAAGGCTTTCGGTCGGCTTGGCCTGCGCCCTGAGCACCTCGGCATGTTGCAGTTTCGGCTCGAGCGCACCCGCGACGCGGGCGGCAACCTCGTCCTGCAGTTCGAAGATGTCGGCGGCGGTGCCGTCGAACCGCTCCTGCCAGATGGTGTGACCGCTTTCGGCCTCGACCAGTTGGGTGAAGATGCGCAGCCGGTCGCCCGCCGCCTGGATCGATCCCTCCAGAATGTAGCGGACGCCCAGTTCCCGACCGACCTCGGCCAGGTCGACGGGTCTGCCCTTGTAGGTGAAGGTCGAGGTCGAAGAGATCACGAAGATCCCCGACACCCGGCTGAGCGCCGAGATCACCTCGGTCACGATCCCGTCGACAAGGTAGTCGCGCCCGGCGCTGCCGGTCAGGTTGGCGAAGGGCAGCACCGCCAGCGAAGGCACCTGCGGCAGGTCCGGGCCGGTGACGGAGGCGCCTGGCGAAGCGGGCCCGAGCGTCAACCGGTAGCCCACGCCCGGCACCGTCTTGATCGCATCCTTGCCGATGGCCTTGCGCAAGGCCGCGATCTGGACGCTCAGGTTGCCTTCCTCGACCGTCAGGTCGGACCAGACGGCATCGAGCAGTTCGGCCTTCGACACGACCCGTTCGGAATTGCGGTGCAGGTGGCAGAGCACGTCGAAGGCGCGCGCGCCGAGGGGCACCTCCTGCCCGTCAAGGCGAAGGATGCGCTGGTCCTCGACGATCTCGAGCGGCATCGGCCCCTGCATCCCTTTCCCGGCGGTGGCGACCCGGAAAGCGAAGCATGTCGGCGCAGGCCGTGTCAAATCCGATGCGGCGCACGCCCATTGGCCCGGGACCGCAACGAAAAAGGCCCCACCTCGCAGGCGGGGCCTTTCTGTCATTCTGCCGAGAGGTCTCAGTCGTCGGTCTTGTTCAGGGCAGCGCCGAGGATGTCACCCAGCGATGCACCCGAGTCGGACGAACCGAACTGTTCCACGGCCTCTTTCTCTTCGGCGATCTCGCGCGCCTTGATCGACAGGCCCAGGCGACGGGTCTTGGCATCCACGTTGGTGACGCGGACATCGATCTTGTCGCCCTTCTGGAAGCGCTCCGGGCGCTGCTCGGCACGGTCACGCGACAGGTCGGAGCGGCGGATGAAGGACTTCATGCCCTCGTAGTCCACCTCGATGCCGCCATCCTCGATCGCCGTCACCTCGACGGTGATGATCGAGCCGCGCTTCACGCCGCCGATCGCCTCGGCGAAGGGGTCGCCGTCGACCGCCTTGATCGAGAGCGAGATCCGCTCCTTGTCGGTGTCGACCTCGGTGACGACGGCCTTGACCACGTCACCCTTGCGATACTCGCCGATCACGTCCTCGCCACGACCTTCCCAGGTCAGGTCCGACAGGTGAACCATGCCGTCGATGTCGCCCGGCAGGCCGATGAACAGGCCGAACTCGGTGATGTTCTTGACCTCGCCCTCGACCTGCGTGCCGACGGGGTGGGTTTCCTCGAAGACCTCCCAGGGGTTGCGCATCGTCTGCTTGAGGCCCAGCGACACGCGGCGCTTGGCGGTGTCGATCTCCAGCACCATGACCTCGACCTCCTGGGAGGTGGAGACGATCTTGCCGGGATGGACGTTCTTCTTGGTCCAGGACATTTCCGACACGTGAACCAGGCCCTCGACCCCCGGCTCCAGCTCCACGAAGGCGCCGTAGTCGGTGATGTTGGTGACGCGGCCGGTGTGGACCGACTCCAGCGGGTAGCGCGTTTCCACGGCATCCCACGGATCGTCCTGCAGCTGCTTCATGCCGAGGCTGATGCGGTGCGTGTCCTTGTTGACCTTGATGACCTGCACCTTGACGGTCTCGCCGATGGTGAGGACCTCTTTCGGGTCGTTGACGCGGCGCCATGCCATGTCGGTCACGTGCAGCAGGCCGTCCACACCGCCGAGGTCGACGAAGGCGCCGTATTCGGTGATGTTCTTGACCACGCCGTCCACGACGTCGCCCTCGTTCAGCTTGCCGATGACCTCGGCGCGCTGCTCGGCGCGGGATTCCTCGAGGATCGCGCGGCGCGACACCACGATGTTGCCGCGGCGGCGGTCCATCTTGAGGATCTGGAAGGGCTGCTTGAGACCCATCAGCGGGCCTGCGTCACGCACGGGGCGCACATCGACCTGGGAGCCGGGCAGGAAGGCCACGGCACCGCCCAGATCGACGGTGAAGCCACCCTTGACGCGGCCGAAGATGGCGCCGTCTACGCGCTCTTCCGCGGCATAGGCCTTCTCGAGGCGATCCCAGGCGGCCTCGCGGCGCGCCATCTCGCGGCTGATGACGGCTTCGCCGCGGGCGTTCTCGACGTTGCGAAGGTAAACCTCGACCTCGTCGCCGACGGCGATCTCGGGAGCTTCACCGGGGTTCGCGAATTCCTTGAGATCGATGCGGCCTTCCATCTTGTAGCCCACATCGATGATGGCCTGGCCCGCCTCGATGGCGATGACCTTGCCCTTGACGACGCTGCCCTCTTCGGGCGTGTCGATCTCGAAGCTTTCGTTCAGGAGCGCTTCGAACTCCTCCATGGTTGCTTTGGCGCACATATGCGTATCGGTTCCTTTATGTGCCCTGCCCCTTGCTTGGATGAAGGTGCGGGCGTTCGATTTTTCAGGCCGTGCGGTTGTCTCCGCCGGTCTTGGGGTGATCGTTGGTCCAGCGCTCCGGAAAACAAAGAGGGCCGGTGAACCCGACCCTGCTCGATCTCTCTGCTTCCGGCGTTGATCGCCGTGTTGACGGGGGCGCGTATAGCGGCACCTCCCCCGCAACGCAAGGGCCGGTGCGTCCGGCCCGATCCCGGCCCCGGACGCGCCTGCGTCAATTCGCAGTCACCGGGGCGGACGACGACCGGGTCCGCTGCGAGGATGCGTCATGCGCCCTGCCGCGACTCGACCGCCGCAACGGCGGCGGCCACGGCCTCCTCCACGCTCATCTCGCTGGTGTCGAGCGTCAGCGCATCACCGGCGGCCACCATCGGCGCGGTCGCCCGCTCGGCATCGCGCGCGTCGCGGGCCAGGACATCGGCCAGCACCGTCCCGAGGTCGGTCTCGAAGCCTGCCGCCAGAAGTTCCTTCAGCCGCCGCGCGGCCCGGACCTCGGCGCTTGCCGTCACGAAGAGTTTCACCTCGGCCTCGGGGCAGATCACCGTGCCGATGTCGCGCCCGTCCAGCACCGCGCCGCCCGCCCGCCGGGCAAAGGCGCGCTGGAAATCCAGCAGCGCCGCGCGCACCTCGGGGATCACGGCGACCTTGCTGGCCGCCTCGGCCACCTCGGCGGTGCGCAAGGCATCCGGATCGGAGAGGTCCTCGGGCGTCAGGGCCACGGCGGCCGTGATCGGTGGCTCGCCGTCCAGCATCCGCCGCCCCACGGCCCGGTACAGCAGCCCGGTGTCGAGATGCGCGAAACCGAACCGCGCCGCGACCGCGCGGCCGATCGTACCCTTGCCCGCAGCCGCAGGCCCGTCGATTGCGACCGTGAACCTCATGCCCGCATCTTCAAACAGAGCCGGGCGTGGCCCACAAGCCGCAATCCACCCTTCTCCGTTTCCCAAATATCCCGGGGGAGTCCGAAGGACGGGGGCAGAGCCCCCCGCGCGCGACGCGCGCCACGAAAGACTCACGGAGCGAAGCGACCTCCAGGCAATGCACCGCAGGTGCGCCTTTGGATCGGCTGTCAGACCGCGTTCGCCCGGTCGATCCGCGCGCCAAGACCGCGCATCAACGGCTCGAACACCGGGAAGGACGTGGCGATCGGGCCTGCGTCATCCACCGTGATCGGCTCCACCGAGGCCATGCCCCCACACAGGAAGGACATGGCGATCCGGTGGTCGAGATGTGTGGCGACCGTCACGCCGCCCCGAACGCCGCCGGCACCCCGGCCATGGACGATCCACCAGTCCGGCCCCTCCTCGACCTCCACGCCCGCGGCGCGCAGGCCCACGGCCATGGCGTCGATCCGGTCGCTTTCCTTCACGCGCAGCTCCTTGACGCCGCGCATCACGGTCGGGCCCTCGGCATTGGCCGCGACGACCGACAGGATCGGGTATTCGTCGATCATGCTCGCCGCACGCTCGGGCGGCACCTCGATGCCCTTCATGTCGGGCGAATACCGTGCGCGCAGGTCGGCCACGGGCTCCCCGCCCTCCTCGCGCAGGTTCTCGTAGGTCAGGTCCGCGCCCATCTCGCGCAGCGTCTCGAAAAGGCCCGCGCGCGTGGGGTTCAGACCGATGTTCGGCACCAGCACGTCAGACCCCTCGACGATCAGCGCCGCGCAGACCGGGAAGGCGGCGGAGGAGGGATCGCGCGGCACGGCGATGGTCTGGGGCTTCAGCTCGGGCTGGCCGGTCAGGGTGATGACGCGGCCTTCCTCGGTCACCTCGGTCGTGATCTCGGCCCCGAAACCCGCAAGCATCCGCTCGGTGTGGTCGCGGGTCGCTTCCGCCTCGATCACCACGGTCTGCCCCGGCGCGTTCAGCCCGGCGAGCAGCACCGCCGACTTCACCTGTGCCGAAGGCACCGGCGTCTTGTAACGCACCGGCAGCGGCTCGGCCGCGCCCGTGATCGTCATGGGCAGCCGTCCACCCGCACGGCCCACCGACACCGCCCCGAAAAGCGCCAGCGGATCGGTGACCCGCGCCATCGGCCGCGAGCGCAGCGAGGCGTCGCCGGTGAAGGTCGCGACGATCGGCGTCGTCGCCATCGCCCCCATGATGAGCCTGACGCCCGTGCCCGAGTTGCCGCAGTCGATCACGTCCTCGGGTTCGCCGAAGCCGCCGACGCCGACGCCATGCACATGCCAGGTGCCATCCTCGTCGCGCGTCACATCGGCCCCGAAGGCCCGCATCGCGCGGGCGGTGTCCAGTACGTCCTGCCCTTCCAGAAGGCCGGTGATCACCGTTTCGCCCACGGCCATCGCGCCAAGGATCAGCGAGCGGTGCGAGATCGACTTGTCGCCCGGCACCTCGGCCACGCCCTTGAGCGCCGCGCCCTTGCGGGCCGTCATCGGAACGGGGTCACCATGGCCGGACATGCGCGTCGTCTCCCTGCTGATTGCCCGCGCCTGATAGACGCGCGCGGGCGGGCCGTCCACTCCCCGAATGGCTCAGGCCGCCCCGAGAGCGCGCATCCGCGGCACAAGGAACAGCGGGATAGCCAGGATCATGGCCGCCCCGATGCCGAAAGCGACCCTCAGGCCGAAGACCTCGGAGAGGAAGCCCATCAGCGGCGGACCTATGAAGAAGCCGAAATAGCCGATCATCGCGGCGCGCGAGACGGCATAGGTGCGCGCTTCGGGGCGCGCGGTCTGTCCCGCCAGCGCGAGCGCCAGGGGCGCCGTGACCGAGACCCCGAGGCCGAGGCAGCCGAAGCCCAGGTAGGCCACCAGCGGCACGGGCGCCGCGGCTGCGGCGACAAGCCCGGAAGCGGCCAGAAGCGCCGCCCAGCGCAGGACGACCGTTTCGGTGCCGCGCACGGTCACGAGGTGGCCGGCCAGCCGCCCCACCCCCATGGTCAGCCCCAGCATCGCCGGCCCGAGCGCCCCCTCGGCGGCACCGCCGCCCAGCGTGCGTTCGATGTGCAGCGCCGACCAGCCCTCGGTCGCGTTCTCGGCGAAGAAACCGATGAGACAGACCAGGCCTGCGCACCAGACGTAAGGCGTGATCCGGCCCCGGCTTTCCTGCGGCGTCCCGTCCCCGGGGGCGGGCGCACCGGGCCGGGTCCAGGTGAGCGTGCCAACGAGGAGGATCACCGCGCCGACGACCGCGAACCAGAGGCCGGGCGCCAGCCCCGCTTCGCGCGCGACCCCCGTCGCCGTGGAGGCGCCGGCATAGGCAAGGGAGTAGATCGCGTGGTTGAGGTTCATCAGCGATACCCGGTGCCGTGCCTCGAGCCGCGAGATATGGGCGTTGCCGAGGATGTCGTACATCCCCGTCGACATGCCCACCGCGACCATCCCGAGGACGAACGGAAGCAGCGAGCCCGCAAGTCCAAGGGGAAGAACGACGATCCCCAGCGCCAGCCCCGACAGCGTGAGCCCCCAACGCGGCATGGCCGCATCGAGGCGCGGCGACAGCCACATGGCCAGGAGTGCACCCGCCGCGGAGCCCAGAAGGATGACGCCCAACAGCGCGTCCGACACCTCGAGCCGCGCCTTCAGAACCGGCAGCATCGCCGCGAAGCTGCCCCAGAAGACGCCGATGCCGACGAAGGCCCCGATCGGAGCACGTGACAGTCGAAGGTCGGACAGGAGGCGCATGCGCAGGGGCGCTAGATCGAAATCGCCGCGCTCACAAGGGCCCGCGTACGCTGCAGGGCGACGCCCGTCCGAGACGGATGCAGGGCCGAAGTCCTGACGGGACGTGACCTGGAGCCTTCGGCGTTAACGAAATGTTAACCCCGCAGGGTCTAGAGCTTCACCGAACGGGTTGTTGCCGAGGCTGGGGGGTCCGCACATGGCCGATTTCGCCGTGGATCGCGCCATCTATCTTCTGGGGTTCAACGCTGCGGAGGACGGATCCGGCGCGACCTGGTCAAGCTCCGTCGACATGGCGAACAGGAGCACTGTCCGCGACGTCGCGGGCGACGGGTTCGGCTCCCTCTCCTTCGACGACTGGATGACAAACACCAGCATCAGTTTCACCGGCTACTACGTGGAGATCGGCGGGCGGCACTACGGTGTATTCAAGAGTGGCAGCATGGGGCTGATCCCCTACGACTCCACGATCGCGGGCGGCGCACTGTCGTTGTCCGGAAGCACGGGGACAACGCTGTTCAGCCTGTCGCTCGAGACTGCGGCGAACTGCTTTCTGACCGGCACCCGCATCGCCACGCCAGGGGGCGAACGCCCGATCGAGACGCTTCAGGCAGGCGACCTGGTCCTGACGGCGGAGGGTGGGGCGGTCCCCGTGCTTTGGGTCTGGCAGCAAGAGATTACCAACGTTTTCGGCTTGGGCGACACGCGGGCGCCGATCCGCATCGAGGCCCATGCGCTCGGCCCCGGCTGTCCGAGGCGCGATCTCGTGGTCAGCGCCGATCACGCGGTTCTCGCCGAGGGCTACCTTGTCAATGCCGGGGCGATGGTGAACGGAACCAGCATCACCGCGATACCGATGGCCCGGATGCCCGCGCGGTTCACCTACTGGCATGTCGAGACAGAAGCGCATGTGGCCCTGATGGCAGAGAATTGCCCTTGCGAAAGCTTCATCGATTACACGCCGCGCTCGCGCTTCGACAATTTCACGGCTTATCTCGCCACGGGCGGCGAAGACCGCGTCATCGTCGAGATGTCCCTCCCGCGCATTTCGGCCCGGCGTCTTTTGCCGCCCGCGCTCCGCTGCAAGCTCGGCATCGTCGCGGCCGCCTGATCGGGGCTTTACAAAGCGCGGATTCCGCCCTATCCGGCGCCCTTCATCGGGGCCGACACCCTTGGAGGCGGCCCCCCTTATACATGGAGAACAGCAATGGCTGGTGAGATTCCAGATCTTATCGCCGAGGCACGCGCGGGGACAGGCAAGGGGGCCGCCCGCCAAGCTCGCCGCGATGGCAAGGTGCCCGGTATCGTCTATGGTGGCGGCGCGGACCCGCTCGCGATCCAGATCCCCTTCAACGTCCTCCTGAAGCGCCTGAAGTCGGGCCGTTTCCTGTCGACGCTCTTCAACCTGAAGGTCGAAGGCCACGACGACGTGCGCGTGATCTGTCGTTCGGTCCAGCGTGACGTGGTGAAGGACCTGCCGACGCATGTCGATTTCATGCGCCTGCGCCGCACCTCGAAGGTCAACCTCTTCATTCCCGTCGAGGTGATCAACGCCGACAAGGCCCCCGGCATCAAGCGCGGCGGCGTGCTGACGATGGTGCGTCCCGAGGTGGAACTGGTCGTGACCGCGGGTGACATTCCCGATCACATCACCATCGACCTCGAAGGCCGGAACATCGGCGACACGGTCACGATCTCGTCGGTGAAGCTGCCGGAAGGCGCAAAGCCGACGATCGACCGTGACTTCGTGATCGCGAATATCACGGCACCTTCGGGCCTCGTGAGCTCGGAAGCTGCCGAGAGCGACGCGGAAGAGCAGGAAACCGAGGAGTAATCCTCCGGGTTCGACCGCTCCCGCGGGTCCCTGCCGATCAGGCAGGATCGACACGATCCGGACGCCGCCCCTCGGGGCGGCGTTTGCCGTTCCGCAGGACCGGGCCGCAAGGATGGGGCTTGCACTCCGCGGCGCAACCCCCAGATGATTGACTGGATCAATCATGGAAACAATCCCGCCATGTCCCACCACGTCACCTGCCTGTCCTGCGCCACCGTCAATCGCGTGCCCGACGCGAAGCTCTCGGCGCATCCCAAGTGCGGCACCTGCGGCGCGAAGCTGGTCGATGCACGCGTGCACGACCTCGACAGCGCGACACTGCGCAAGGCCGAGACCAGGGACACCCTCCCCCTGCTCGTCGATTTCTGGGCCCCCTGGTGCGGGCCTTGCCGCATGATGGCACCCGAATTCGAGAAGGCCGCCCGCGCACTCGCCCCCCACGCGCGCTTCGCCAAGATCAACACCCAGGTTCATGGCGACGTGTCGCAACGCTACGGCATCCGGGGCATACCGCTCCTGATCCTGTTCCGGGGCGGGCAGGAGGTGGCGCGCCTGACCGGCGCAAGGCCGGCCGCCGAGATCGAGGCCTTCGTGCGCCAGAACACGCGCCTGCCTGCCTGACCGGCCTGCGCGGTCGACGGGTCTTTCCCTTGGGCGCAAGTCCCCTATGCTGCGGCCCATGGATGCCATCGAAACGCGCGACATCGTGATCCTGGGCGGTGGCCCTGCCGGTGCGGCCGCGGCGGCGATCGCCGCCGGGCTTGGTCTGGATGTTCTGCTGATCGACAAGGCGCGCTTTCCCCGCGACAAGCTCTGCGGCGGGCTCTTCACGGGTCGCGCGCTCGGCGAATACCGCCGCATCTTCCGACGCGACCCGCCCGAGGGGATGTTCGAGGAGCGGCGGGCCATACGCTTCTTTCTTGGCGGTCTCGCGATGGGCCGGATGGAGGATGTGCCGCCGATGTACCTCACCATGCGGTGGGACCTCGACGCGCATCTCCTGGCGCTGGCCCGGACCGCCGGGGCGGAGACGCGGACGGGTCAGAGGGTGGCCGGGATCGACCTGGCGCGGGACAGCCTCACGTTGGAGGACGGCACGCCGATCCGGTACCGCGTGCTGATCGGAGCGGACGGAGTCACGTCCTCGGTGGCGCGGGCCCTCTTCGGCCGGCCCTTCGATCCGGCGACGATCGGCTTCGCCCTCGAGAAGGAAATGCCGCCCCTCGCCGACCCCGACACCGCCCGCGCGGTACGCGTGGATTTCGGCGCCGCCGACTGGGGCTATGGCTGGAGTTTCCCGAAACGCGGCTCAACCACCGTCGGCGTCGGGGGGCTGCAGGCGCGCAACCCCGACATGAAGGGCAACCTGCACCGCTACGCGGCCACGCTCGAGCAGGGGGATGCGCAAGGCATGAAGGGGCATTTCCTGCCCTTCGGCGATCACCGGACACGCCCGGGCCGTGGCAACGTGTTGCTGGCGGGCGATGCGGCGGGATTCGTCGATCCGATCACCGGCGAGGGGATCGCGCACGCGCTCGCCTCGGGCCGCAAGGCGGCAGAGGCAGCCGCGCGTGTCCTGCGCGAGGGGCGGCCAGAGGGCGCGGCCGCGCTCTACCGGTCCGAAACGCGCGACATTCGCCTGTCGCTGCGCATCGCCAGCCTGCTCAGGCCCATCGTTTTCTCGAAGATGATGGCCCCGGTCTTCTCACGGTCGTTCGAAGGATCGACGCGTGTCAAAGGGGCCTACATGCGGATGCTTGCCGGAGAGGTCGAGTACCCTGCCCTGCTCTGGCTGGTGGCGCGGCGTCTGCCCGCCGCGGCCTGGCGATCCCGGGGAGACCGCAGGGGGAAACGGAACTACCCTTCCCCGTGACAGCGAGGCCCGCAGGTCTCAGAACCGGACATGATAGATCAGCGCGACGGGGATGACCATGGAGGTCCAGATGCAGAAAAAGAACGCTGCCCGACCCATCTTGAGCCAGAGCTGGATCTCCGGATCCTCGGCGAACTCCGTGCTGACCTCGGTCACCGAGGAGGTCTTGCTGTCAATGAATTCCATGCGGGACATGGTCGGATCTCCCTCTATTCGCGCGGCTCCAGACGGCAAAGATAACTGTCCGATCCCCCCGGTCCAGACGGAGCGTGTCGTTTTTCTGGATTGAGCGGAAAAATTCCCTAACCTGTCGGCGAGTGTGCGAAGGAGTGTCGCGATGCCACCGTTCCCCGTCCGTCCTGTTCGTCTCCTGCTGCCCGTCCTGCTGTCGCTCTGCCTCGTCCTGCCCCAAGGGGCGCGCGCGCAGAGCGCGCAGGAGACGGCCTTTGTCGTCGGGCTCATGGAATCGATGAACGCGCTTTCGGTGCGCTTCAACCGCGAGGTCTGCGGCTACGTGCTTCGCCATCCCAACGGCGCCTATTCGTCGACCAAGGTCAGCTGGGGTGGCCACGCGTCCTGCGCGTCTCTGCCCACGGTGGACGGGATGGATGTCGTCTCGTCCTGGCACACCCACGCCGCCTGGGCCCGCGGCTACGACGGAGAGGTCCCCTCGATCCAGGACGTCGAGGGCGACATGCGGCAGCGCATCAACGGATGGGTCGCCACCCCTGGCGGCCGGCTCTGGCACGTGGACGGGCAGAGCGGCTCGATGCGGCAGGTTTGCGGCCGCGGCTGCCTGCCGGAAGACCCGAACTTCTTCCCCGAGGAACACGGGCCCGTCGGCGAGGCCTATACGCTCGACGGTCTCTACGCCCGCTTCGGTCGCTCGCGGTAACGGAAGGGCGGGCCAGCGTGGCGCGCCCTCCCGGTACCTCGATCCGAACGACGCCGTCGCCCTATTCCGCCGCCTCCTGGTAGCTCTCGAGCGGCGGGCAGGTGCAGACGAGGTGGCGGTCGCCGTAGACATTGTCGACGCGGTTGACCGGCGGCCAGTACTTGTCGACGCGGAAGGCGCCGGGCGGGAAGCAGCCCTGTTCGCGGGTGTAGGGCCGGTCCCAGTCGCGGACGAGGTCCTCCATGGTGTGAGGCGCCATGCGGAGCGGGCTTTGGTCGATGGGCATCTCTCCGCGTTCCACCGCCGCGATCTCGTCCCGGATCGCCAGCATCGCGTCGCAGAACCGGTCAAGCTCGGCCTTGGGCTCGCTCTCGGTCGGTTCGACCATCAGCGTGCCGGCCACGGGCCAGCTCATCGTCGGCGCATGGAACCCCGCATCCATCAGCCGCTTTGCGATGTCATCGACCGTCACGCCCGCCTCCGTGAAGGGGCGCGTGTCGAGAATGCATTCATGCGCGACACGCCCGCCCTTGCCCATGAAAAGCACGGGGAAGGCCCCTTCGAGGCGCCTGGCGATGTAGTTCGCGTTGAGGATCGCGATCTTGGTTGCCCGCGTGATCCCCTCGCCCCCCATCAGCCTGATATAGGCGTAGGAAATCGGCAGGATCGAGGCCGAGCCATAGGGCGCGCCCGATACCGGCCCGAGTGCCCCGCCCGTCTCGGGGTGGCCGGGGAGGAAGGGCGCAAGATGCGCCTTGACCCCGATCGGACCCATGCCGGGCCCGCCACCGCCATGCGGGATGCAGAAGGTCTTGTGCAGGTTCAGGTGGCTCACGTCGGCGCCGATGTCGCCCGGGCGCGACAGGCCCACCATCGCGTTCAGGTTCGCCCCGTCGAGATAGACCTGTCCGCCATGCGCATGGGTGATCTCGCAGACCGTGCGGACGGTCTGCTCGAAGACGCCATGCGTCGAGGGATAGGTGATCATGCTGGCGGCCAGCCGGTCGCCGGCGGCCTCGGCCTTGGCCCGGAAATCGGCGAGGTCGATGTCACCGTGCTCGGCGGCCTTCACCACCACCACTTCCATCCCGCACATCTGCGCCGAGGCCGGGTTGGTGCCGTGGGCGGACACCGGGATCAGGCAGATGTTGCGCTTGTGATCGCCATTGGCGCGGTGGTAGGCCGCAATGGTCAGCAGGCCCGCGTATTCCCCCTGCGCACCCGAATTGGGCTGCATCGACATCGCGTCGTAGCCCGTGATCTCGCACAGCTTCGACGAAAGCTCGGTCAGCATCTCGGCGTACCCCTCGGCCTGGTCGGCAGGGGCGAACGGGTGGATCGAATTGAACTCGGGCCAGGTGACCGGCATCATCTCGACCGCGGCGTTCAGCTTCATCGTGCAGGACCCCAGCGGAATCATCGCCCGGTCGAGCGCCAGGTCACGGTCCGAGAGGCGGCGCATGTAGCGCATCATCTCGGCCTCGGCCCGGTTCATGTGAAAGATCGGGTGCGTCAGGAAAGGTGTCTTGCGCAGAAGCGCGTCGGGGATGGCGGGTGCGTCGGCCACGCCTTCGAGCCGCACGTCGAAGGCGCGGGCCACCGCCAGCAGGTGCTCTTCGGTCGTGGTCTCGTCGACCGAGATGCCGATGCGGTCGACACCCACGTCCCGCAGGTTGATCCCCCGCGCCACCGCGGCGGCCATGATCCGGCTTTGCCGGTCTCCGACGGGAACGGTGATCGTGTCGAAGAAGCTGTCCGCCTCGGGCGCATAGCCCCCCGCGCGCAGGCTGTCGACAAGGCGCACCGCCTTCAGGTGAACGTCCTGCGCGATGGCCTTCAGCCCCTCGGGGCCGTGGAACACGGCATAGAAACTCGCCATGACTGCCAGCAGCGCCTGCGCCGTGCAGACGTTCGACGTGGCCTTTTCCCGGCGGATATGCTGCTCGCGGGTCTGCAGCGACAGGCGATAGGCCTTGTGCCCGTGGCTGTCGACGGAGACGCCCACGATCCGCCCCGGCATCGCGCGCGTGTGCGCGTCGTGGCAGGACATGAAGGCCGCGTGCGGCCCGCCATAACCCAGCGGCACGCCGAAGCGCTGCGCGGACCCGACGGCGATATCGGCGCCCATGCTGCCCGGGTCCTTCACCAGCGTCAGCGCCAGAAGGTCGGTCGCCACGATCGCGATGGCCTTCTCGGCATGGAGCGCGGCAATCCGTGCGCTCGGGTCGGACAGGCCACCGAAGGTGCCGGGATACTGGAAGATCGCCCCGAAGACCGCCTTGGGGTCCAGCGCCTCGGGCGCGCCGACGATCACCTCGATCCCGAGCGGCTCGGCGCGGGTCTTCATCACGGCGATGTTCTGCGGGTGGCAATTCTCGTCGATGAAGAAGGCGCGCGCCTTGGACTTCGCGACGCGCTCGGCCATCACCATCGCCTCCGCGCAGGCCGTCGCCTCGTCCAGCAGAGAGGCATTGGCGATCTCGAGGCCGGTCAGATCGGCGACCATCGTCTGAAAGTTCAGCAGCGCCTCGAGCCGCCCCTGCGCGATCTCGGGCTGATAGGGGGTGTAGGCGGTGTACCAGGCCGGGTTTTCCAGCACGTTGCGCTGGATCGCGGGCGGCGTGTGGGTGCCGTAATAGCCCTGTCCGATCATCTGGGTCATCGGCTTGTTCTTCGCCGCGATGCCCCGCATGTGGGCCACCAATTCGGCCTCGGACATCGGCTCCCACGCCAGCGGCACCTCCTGCCGGATCGAGGCCGGCAGAGTCTGGTCCATCAGGTCATCGACGCTGGCCGCACCGACCACCCTCAGCATCTCGGCAATCTCGGCTGGCGAGGGCCCGATGTGGCGGCGGTTGGCGAAATCGGTCGGATCGTAGGTTGTCGGCGTCCAGGGCATCGGGTCGTCCTTGCAGGTGACAGGAGCAGGCACAGGGGCAGCACGCCGCCTGCGCGTCTCAGCTTCGAAAACCGGGGAAAGGGCGCGGCCCGTCGGGGCCGCCGCAGGGGCAGAACGCCCTATTCCCCGATGTGGTCCTTGTATTCGTCCTCGGTCATGAACTCGTCGAGGGCCGCGGCATCCTCGATCTTGATCTTGAAGAACCAGGCCTCGCCGGTCGGGTCCTCGTTGACGAGCGCGGGGTTGTCGACGAGCGCCTCGTTGATCTCGACGATCTCGCCGTCGATGGGGGCGACGATGTCGGAGGCCGCCTTGACGCTCTCGATCACGACGATCTCGTCGCCCTTGGCGACCTGCGTCTCGACCTCGGGCAGTTCGACGAACACCACGTCGCCCAGCTGGGTCGCGGCGTATTCGGTGATGCCGACGGTGACGATGTCGCCATCGGCCTCCAGCCACTCGTGATCTTCGGTGTATTTCATGGGGGCCTCTTGCTCAGGGTGGTGTCAGCGTTTGTAACCGGGGGGCACGAAGGGCAGCGGCACCTGCGCCGCAGGCAGGCGCTTGCCGCGGACCTCTCCGTAAAGCGTGGCGCCAGGGGCGACCGCGGCGTCGATCAGGCCGATAGCGATGGGCGCGCCCACCGACGGGCCGAACCCGCCCGAGGTGATGCGCCCGATCGGGTCACCGCCTTCGGCGCCGTCGAAAAGCGGCACGCCCATGCGCATCGGCGCGCGGCCCTCGGGTCGCAGGCCGACACGGCGGCGCGGAGCGCCGTTCGCCAAGTGGTCGAGAATGACATCGGCGCCGGGGAATCCGCCGGCACGCGCCCCGCCCGCGCGGCGCGCCTTGCCGATCGCCCATCCCTGCCCGGCCTCGACGGGCGAGATAGCTTCGTCCATCTCCTGCCCGTAGAGCGGCAGCCCCGCCTCCAGCCTGAGCGAGTCCCGCGCGCCGAGCCCGATGGGCCGGACCCGGTCATCGGCGAGGAGCGCCCTTGCGAAACCCTCGGCCGTGGCGACCGGCACCGAGATCTCGAAGCCGTCCTCTCCCGTGTACCCCGACCGCGAGAGCCACAGCTCGGCCCCCTGCCACGCCATCACGGCGACATCCATGAAGCGCATCGCGGCGACACCCGGCAGAAGACCCGCCAACGCGGCCTCGGCCTCGGGGCCTTGCAGCGCCAGAAGCGCGCGGTCCGTCACCTCCTCGACTCCCGGCAGATGCGCGTGCAGGTGGGCAAGGTCATGCGCCTTGCGCGCCGCGTTCACGACAAGGAACACATCGCCCGCGCGATGCGCGACCATCAGGTCATCCAGCACCCCGCCCGCATCGTTGGTGAACATGCCATACCGCTGCCGCCCCTCGGGCAGACCCAGAAGGTCGGCGGGGATCAACGCCTCCAACCCGCCCAGCGCACCCTTCGGCAACAGGACCTGACCCATGTGGCTGACATCGAAGAGGCCCGCGTGCCCGCGCGTCCAGAGATGTTCCGCCATCACGCCATCGGCATATTGCACCGGCATGGAATAGCCCGCGAAGGGCACGAATTTCGCACCAAGCGAGCCATGCAATCCCTGCAGCGGCAACTCGGTCAGCGTCTCGGCGGCGGTCTCGGCCATATGTCCCCGTCTCGTCATGGGCCGCGCGCGGCCGGGCATCCTGCGGTCCTTGCGGGCCGCGTCGAAAGATGCCCCCTCTGTCCTTTCGCCTGAGATCGTTATCCCTTCGGCGGATGCGCCGCGGCGCACCTCTCTCCAGAGCTCGTCCGTCGTCGCAGGTCCCTTCTGCCTGAGAGTTTACCGGGGCGGTTGCTCCTTCGGCCCTGACCCGGGCGGGTCAGCGTCTCCCTGCGTCTACGGGTGCGAAAATATCAGGCTTGCGGGATGCCGCAAGGGGCCTTGTGCATCCGCGGCGCTTTGGTCATCAAACGCGACATGGACCTGTGCGGTGCACCCTATTTCTTCGGCTACGGCAGCCTGGTGAACCGGGCGACGCATGACTACCCGCGCGCCTCGCGCGCCCGGGTGCGCGGCTGGGCGCGGGTCTGGCGCGGCACCTCGCTCCGGCAGGTGGCCTATCTCTCGGCGATCGAGGCGCCGGGCACCGAGATCGAGGGGCTGATCGCCGCGGTCCCCGGCGGTGACTGGGCCGCGCTCGACGCGCGCGAACGCGCCTATGCGCGTCACCCCGTCGCGATGGTCGAGCACGACCACCCCGAGGAGCTGACCATCATGATCTACAAGGTCGAGCCGCACCACGTCAGCACGGCAGAGAACCATCCGATCCTGCTCAGTTATCTCGACACTGTCGTCCAGGGCTTCCTGCATGAATTCGGCGAGGCGGGCGCCGCACGCTTCTTCGCGACGACGCGCGGCTGGGAGGCGGGCATCCTCGACGACCGCGCCGAACCGATCTACCCCCGCGCGCAGCCCACGACAGACCGGGAACGCGCGCTGGTCGACGCGGCCTTGCGAGACCTGGGCGTGCCACGGCCCGAGTGACGTCCTCCATATCTCTATCCCGAAAATATGGCGGGGGGTGTCGGCGAAGCCGACAAAGGGGGGCAGCGCCCCCCACTATCCTGCCCTCGTCCCCCCGCGCGACACCCAGGAGCCAAGCGCCGCCGCACCGCGCCAGCGGTGCCAACGCCGTCGCTGACGCAGGCCGCAGGCCGAGATGCGCGGCTGCGCCCCGCTCAGGGATCAGAAGGTCGGCTTTTTCTGCAGAAGCCGCATCACGTCGGCCATTTCCGGCCCGCGCTCGAGGCCCGTCACGGCCTTCCGAAGCGGCATGAAGAGCCCCTTGCCCTTCCGGCCCGTCGCCTCCTTCACGGCACTGGTCCAGTTGCCCCAGGTCTCGCCGTCATAGGGCGGCTCCGGCAGCATGGCGAAGGCCTCCGCCACGAAGTCCCGGTCCTCTTCATCGACCAGCGGCGTGGCCCCGTCGCGGAAGAGCTGCCACCAGCCGGGCAGGTCGGCCTTCGTGGTGATGTTCGCGCGCGCCACCTCCCAGAAGGTCGGGGCAAGCGCCTCCGGCACGCCAAGCGCCGCGATCTCGCCCGCCATCGCGTCGAAGGGTGTCTCGTGCAGCACCCGCGCGGTGAGCGGGAAAAGGTCCCCCTCGTCGAACTTGGTCGGTGCCGAGCTGAACTGCGACAGGTCGAACCCGTCCGCCAACTCGTCGATCGAGCCCGCCAGCACCACCGGTTGCGACGAGCCGATCCGTGCGAGCAGGCTCAGAAGCGCCATCGGCTCCACCCCCGCCGCGCGCAGGTCGCGCAAGGACAGCGTGCCGAGGCGCTTGGACAGCGCCTCGCCTTGCGGGCCGGTCAGAAGCGAGTGATGCGCGAAGCTCGGGTGGTCGTGGCCAAGTGCGGCCATGATCTGGATCTGCGTCGCGGTGTTGGTCACGTGGTCCGAACCGCGCACGACATGGGTGATGCCCATATCGGTGTCATCCACCACCGAGGCGAGCGTATAAAGGACCTGTCCATCGGCGCGGATCAGGACCGGGTCCGACACGCTGGCCGCGTCGATCGAGAGCGGGCCGAGGATGCCATCCACCCATTCAATGCGCTGCTGGTCGAGCTTGAAGCGCCAGACACCCGCCCCACGCTCGGCGCGCATCCTGGCCTTGTCGTCCTCCGACAGGGCAAGGGCGGCGCGGTCATAGACCGGCGGCTGCCCCATGTTCAGCTGCTTCTTGCGCTTCAGGTCGAGCTCGGTCGGCGTTTCCCAGGCCTCGTAGAACCTCGCCTTCGCGCGCAGCGTATCGGCGGCCTCGGCATAGCGGTCGAGGCGGGCGGACTGCCGTTCAAGCCGGTCCCAGGTGATGCCGAGCCATTCCAGGTCCTCCTGGATCGCGTCGGCATATTCCGTCTTGGACCGATCGGGGTCGGTGTCGTCGAGCCGCAGGATGAATTGCCCGCCCGCCTTTTTCGCGATGAGGTGATTGAAGAGCGCGGTGCGCAGGTTGCCCACGTGCAGGTAGCCGGTGGGCGAGGGCGCGAAACGGGTCGTGACGGTCATCGGAAAGCCTCTGTCGATGTGCGGGGTGGTCTTTCAGATCGGGCCGGAATTGTCCATATCGGCGCCATGACCCGCACGATCGACCCCGCCGCCCTGACCGCCCCCGATCTCGGGGCCTTCGAAGCGCTCGCCGAGGCCGCGCTCGAATCCCTGCCTGAGCCCTGGCGGGGCCGCGCCCGCGACATCCTGATCCGGATCGAGGATTTCGCACCCCCCGACATCCTGTCCGACATGGAGATGGAGGACCCGTTCGACCTGACCGGTCTCTATGACGGGATTCCGCTGACCGAGAAGTCGGTGATGGATCAGCCGATGGGCCCCGACACGATCTGGCTCTTCCGGCGTCCGATCCTCGACGAATGGGCCGACCGGGGCAACGTGACGCTCGGGGAACTGGTGACACACGTCCTGGTGCACGAGATCGCGCATCACTTCGGCTGGTCCGACGACGACATCGCGGCCATCGATCCCTGGTGGGACTAGGTCCGCAAGCGCGAGTCCGGACATCGAGGCAGAGCAGGGCAGCGCCCCACGGTTGCCGCGTCCGTGCCCTAGCGGAACGGCGCGCCGTGGCACCAGACGGTCAGGGAATACCGTTCGCCCGCCATGACCGGCGTGACACGGTGGAGGACGAAGGACGGGAAGAGTGTCGCCGCCCCCCGCGCACGCTCGGCCGTCAGGACACCCGCGCCGGGCATCAGTTCGAGCGCGCCGCCCTCGTAGGCGTCAGGCTCGGAGAGCTGGACCACGATGGTCAGCTTGCGCCGCTCGGCCAGCCGCCCCTCGCCGATGTCGGAATGCCAGCCGAAATGTCCCTCGCGCTCGGCCCCGTAGCGGGCGACCTGCGCGCTTTCGGCGAAATCGGTGACGTCGAAGTCGAAGACCGCGCGGTTCGCGTCACGGACCAGCGCGATCATGCGGTCCATCACCCACTCCGCCCCTTCGACATCGTCGAGCCAGACAAGGTCGGCGCGGCGCAGGTTGTGGTCGCGCGCCTGCCGCACGAGGCCCGCATCGCGGGCTGGCGCATCTGCCACGAGGTCGAGAAGCCGGGCGCACTCGGCACCCGAAAAGGCATCGCTCACGGAATGAACGGCGATCATCTGGCATGTCCTGCAAGAGGGGGCGCGGGCCGTGGATCAATTCCGTCCGCGCTTGGCCGCAGATGGGGCGCGACGCGCGCGCCGTCAAGCGCCCTCAGACGCGCGCACCCTTCGAGAGCTTGTCAAGGAAGGCACCGGCGCTCTCCAGCGTCGCCTGGCGCTTCTCGTCGGACATCCGCATCCAGGTCCGGTACATCTGCGCCATGCGGGGGTTCTTGCCGAACCGCTCCCGGTGGCGATGGAGGAACGCCCAGTAGAGATAATTGAACGGACACGCCTTATCCCCAGTTTTATCCCCAACATGATAGCTGCAACTATTGCAGTAATCAGACATCTTCCGGATGTAGTTGCCCCCGGAGACATAGGGTTTCGACCCGACGATTCCGCCATCGGCGAACTGGCTCATGCCGATCACATTGGGTGCCTCGACCCATTCGTAGGCATCCGCATAAACCGCGAGATACCATTCGTGCACCTCGTGCGGGTCGATGCCCGCCAGCAGCGCGAAATTGCCCGTCACCATCAGCCGCTGGATGTGATGGGCATAGGCCTCGTCCCGGGTCTGTTCGATCGCGCGCGCCATGCAGCGCATGTCGGTCTCGGCGGTCCAGTAGAAGCCCGGAAGCTTGCGCTGGTGGTTCAGCGCGTTGCGGCTTGTGTAATCGGGGCCTTCGCGGAAGTAGATGCCGCGCATGTATTCGCGCCAGCCGATGACCTGGCGGATGAACCCTTCGACCGCGTTCAGGGGGGCATCGCCAGCCCGGTAGGCGTCCTCGGCCGCCTCGCAGATCTCCCGCCAGCCGAGAAGGCCCGCGTTGAGATACATCGAGATGACCGCGTGGTAGAGGAAGCGGTTCCGGTCGAGCATCGCGTCCTGGTAGTCGCCGAATTCCGGCAGGGCGTTCCGGATGAAATGGCGGAGCGCCTGCCGCGCCTGGCCTCGGTCGGTGGCGAACCAGAAGGGACGCAGCCTGCCGAAATTGCCGCCGAAACGATCTTCGACCAGTGCCAGAACCTCTTCGACCGTCTCGTCGGGGGCGAATTGCATCGGACCGCCGAAGGTGATCTCGTCGGGGGCGGGCTTGCGGTTGTCGTGGTCGTAATTCCACTTCCCGCCCTCTGGCTTGTCGCCCTCCATCAGCAGGCCGGTCTTGCGGCGCATCTCGCGGTAGAACCACTCCATCCGCAGTTCTTTCCGTCCCTCGGCCCAGGCCTCGAACTCGGCATGGGAACACAGGAAACGGTCGTCGGGGAACTGGTGGACGGGGATCGGGCAGTCTTCGAGCGCGGCGATCAGGCGGAACTCGCCAGGTTCGGTGGCCAGCACCTCGGTGGCTCCCGTTTCCCCGGCGCGGCGCAGCAACTCGCCGGGGATGGAGCCCGCGTTCTCGGGATCGTCGAGCCGCGTGTAGCGGACGCGCCACCCCCGCCCCTCCAGATGCGCCGCGAATTTGCGCATGGCGGCAAACAGGAAGGCGATCTTCTTGGGGTGATGTGGAACGTAGGCGGCCTCGTCCATCACCTCGGCCATGACGATGATGTCGCTGTCCTTGTCAGCCTCGCGCAGGGCGGCGATGTCGTCGGAGAGCTGATCACCGAGGATCAGGACAAGACGGCTCACCACGGAATCTCCGCGCCGGAATAGTCGTAGAACCCGCCCGACTGGTCGACGGTCAGCCGCTCCATCACGTCGCAGAGGTTGCGCGCGGCCTCCTCGGCCGTGACCTTGCCGTGCTTCGGGTCATAGCCCGCGGTAAAGGGCGTGGCGACCGTGCCCGGATGCAGCGCCGCGACGACGGCGCCCCGGTGCGACCGGCCCAGCTCGATCGCCGCGCCATGCACGACCTGGTTCAACGCGGCTTTCGAGGCGCGGTAGGAATGCCAGCCGCCCAAGCGGTTGTCGCCGATGGACCCGACCCGTGCGGTCAGAACGCCCGTCACCGACCGGCCCCGCTTCGGCAGAAGGCGCGGCAGGTGGGCGAGAAGATGGGCGACGCCGATGGTGTTCACGGCAAAGACGCGCGCCATGGTCGCGGGGTCGATGGCGGCCAGCTGTTTCTCCGGCGCGCCGCCCTCGGGGGCGAGGATGCCGACCGAGACGAAGACGGTCTGGAACGGCCCTTCGAGCGCGCCCATCACGCGCGCCACGCTGGCGGCGTCCGTCACGTCCAGCCCGTCCGTGGCCCGCGAGAGCCGCGCGACCCTGCCGCCGCGCGCTTCCATTTCATCCGCCACGGCGCGCCCGATGCCGCCCGAAGCCCCGATCACCAGTGCGTCTTCCATGGCGGCCCAGCTAATGCCCGGCGCGGTCTGGTCAATCGCGGCCCTCCTGGGGCAGGATGCCGCGACGGACCGACAGGAGACCCGCGTGACGAAGCCCATCATCCATCACATTCCCGTCTGCCCCTTTTCGCAGCGGATCGAGATCCTGCTGGAGCTGAAGGGCCTGCGCGACGCGGTGGACTTCCGCGTCGTCGACATCACCAAACCGCGCGACCCGGCGCTGCTGGAACTGTCGCGGGGCACCACGGCCCTGCCGATCATGGACCTTGGCGGCGGCCGGGTGCTGAAGGAAAGCCTCGTCATCCTGCGCTATGTCGAGGAGGCCTTTCCCGACCCGCAGATCGCCCGGCAGGACCCCTATGAGCGCGGCGTCGAGCGGCTGATGATCGAGCGCTGCGGTGCCTTCACCATGGCGGGCTACCTGATGGTGATGAACCGCGACCGCGCGCAATCGGCCGCGAAACGCGACGCCGTGATGGAACATTACGCCTGGCTCGACGATTTCCTGCGCCACCACAACCCGGACGGCACCTTCCTGTTCGAGGGGTTCGGGCTGGCCGACCTTGTCTATACGCCGATGTTCATGCGGTTCTGGTTTCTCGAGTATTACGAGGGCTTCGACCTGCCCACCGGGCCCGGTTTCGACCGGGTGCGCCGGTGGCGCGATGCCTGCCTCGCACATCCCGCGGCTCAGCAGGTCAGCTACGACGAGATCGTCAAGCTCTACTACGACTATGCCGTCGGTCTTGGAAACGGCGCGCTGGCCGAAGGCCGGAGCCGCTCGAGCTTCGTCTTCGAGCCGCATTGGCGCCACCGCCCGATGCCGCCGAAGGACAAGTATGACCGCATCGCCTCCGATACCGAGCTGGGGCTGATCTGACAGGCGCCTTGGGTCACGATCCCTGACCCGATTGGGGGTTTTCAAGCGGCGCGGGATGGGTATTCTCCGCGCCCATGACGACGCAGACCCATATCGCGACCCTTGCGGCCCCCCGGGCCCGTCTGCCGCTGCGTGGTCTTCTTCTCCTTAGCCGCCTCTGAGCGTGCCATTCGGCGCGACCGCTCAGGGGAGGGACAGCGCCGGAGACACGCACTCAGCTAAGGACTACACGACATGACCACCGACAAGAACCGCGTCCTGATCTTCGACACGACGCTGCGCGACGGCGAGCAATCGCCCGGCGCGACCATGAGCCACGAGGAAAAGCTGGAGATCGCGGCGCTGCTCGACGAGATGGGCGTCGATATCATCGAAGCCGGGTTTCCCATCGCGTCCGAAGGGGATTTCGCCGCCGTATCCGAGATCGCCAAGCTGGCGAAGAACGCCACGATCTGCGGCCTCGCCCGCGCGAACTTCAAGGATATCGACCGCTGCTGGGAGGCGGTGAAACACGCCAAGTCCCCGCGCATCCACACCTTCATCGGCACCTCGCCCCAGCACCGCGCCATTCCGAACCTGACCATGGACGAGATGGCCGAGCGCATCCACGAGACGGTGACCCACGCGCGCAACCTCTGCGACAACGTGCAATGGTCGCCGATGGACGCGACGCGGACCGAGTGGGACTATCTCGCCCGCGTCGTCGAGATCGCGATCAGGGCAGGCGCCACGACGATCAACATTCCCGACACGGTGGGCTACACCGCGCCCGTGGAAAGCGCCGACCTGATCCGGCGGCTCATCGCCGAGGTACCGGGGGCCGAGGACGTGATCTTCGCCACCCATTGCCATAACGACCTGGGCATGGCGACCGCCAACGCGCTGGCCGCCGTCGCGGGCGGCGCACGGCAGATCGAATGCACGATCAACGGCCTGGGCGAGCGCGCGGGCAACACCGCGCTGGAAGAGGTCGTGATGGCGATGAAGGTCCGCCATGACATCATGCCCTACACGACCGGGATCGACACGACCAAGATCATGCATATCTCGCGCCGCGTCTCGACCGTGTCGGGCTTCGCCGTGCAGCCGAACAAGGCGATCGTGGGCAAGAACGCCTTCGCGCATGAAAGCGGCATCCACCAGGACGGCATGCTGAAATCGGCGGATACCTTCGAGATCATGCGCCCCGAGGACGTGGGCCTCGCCGGCACCTCCTTGCCCTTGGGCAAGCATTCGGGCCGGGCCGCGTTGCGGGCGAAGCTGAAGGACCTCGGCTTCGACATGGTCGACAACCAGCTCAACGACCTCTTCGTGCGGTTCAAGGCGCTGGCCGACCGAAAGAAGGAGGTCTTCGACGACGACCTGATCGCCCTGGTCACCGATGCCGCCGCGGCGGGCACCGAGGATCACCTGGAACTGAAGTTCCTGCGCGTGATCTGCGGCACGGAGGCGCCGCAATCGGCCGACATCACGCTGCGCGTGGGCGACAAGGACCGTCAGGCCACGGCCCAGGGCGACGGGCCGGTCGATGCCGCCTTCAACGCGGTCAAGGCGCTCTACCCCAATGACGCGGTGCTCAACCTCTACCAGGTCAGCGCGGTGACCGAAGGCATGGACGCGCAGGCGACCGTGACCGTGCGGATCGAGGAAGACGGGCGCATCGCAACCGGCCAGTCGGCGGATACCGACACCGTGGTCGCGAGCGTGAAGGCCTACGTGAACGCGCTCAACCGGCTGATCGTGCGGCGCGAGAAGCTGGGCAGCGACACGAAGGAAGTGTCCTACAAGGACGTGGGCTGAGTGGAGCGGCGAAAAACTGCAGTTTTTCGGTCTGGAAAACTGCAGTTTTCCAATCCGGAAATCTCGGGATTTCCGCGCCCGGCCCCGGCGGAATCGCGCTGATCGGGCGCGGTTCCGGCCCTTTACGCCCGGCAAGCGCACCGCCTATATAGCGTCGATCGGGGCGTGGCCGAGTCTCTGGGGAGGCACGGCGCACGCCCTTCTGGAACTGAGAGGCGGGGCAGGTCTGATGGCGTTCTGGGGCAATCTATTCTCGTCGGACATGGCGATCGACCTCGGCACGGCGAACACGCTCGTTTACGTGAAGGGCCGCGGCGTGATCCTGAACGAACCCTCGGTCGTGGCCTACCAGGTCAAGGACGGGGTCAAGAAGGCGCTGGCCTTCGGCGAGGATGCTAAGCTGATGCTGGGCCGGACGCCCGGCTCGATCCAGGCGATCCGCCCGATGCGCGACGGGGTCATCGCGGACTTCGACGTGGCCGAAGAAATGATCAAGCATTTCATCCGGAAGGTCCACAAGCGCACCACCTTCACCAAGCCCAAGATCATCGTCTGCGTCCCCCATGGTGCGACCCCGGTCGAGAAACGCGCGATCCGCCAATCGGTTCTGGGCGCGGGTGCGCGAAAGGCCGGCCTCATCGCGGAACCCATCGCGGCGGCCATCGGGGCGGGCATGCCGATCACCGATCCCACCGGCTCGATGGTCGTGGACATCGGCGGCGGCACGACCGAGGTCGCCGTCCTGTCGCTTGCCGATATCGTCTACGCCCGCTCGGTCCGCGTCGGCGGCGACCGCATGGACGAGGCGATCATCAGCTACCTGCGCCGCCAGCATAACCTGCTGATCGGCGAATCCACCGCCGAACGGATCAAGACCTCGATCGGCACGGCGCGGATGCCCGACGACGGGCGCGGTGCCTCGATGCGCATCCGCGGCCGAGACCTGCTGAACGGTGTGCCCAAGGAAACCGAGATCAGCCAGGCGCAGGTCGCCGAGGCGCTGGCCGAACCGGTGCAGACGATCTGCGAGGCGGTCATGGGCGCGCTGGAGGCGACGCCGCCGGACCTTGCCGCCGACATCGTCGATCGCGGCGTGATGCTCACGGGCGGCGGCGCGCTTCTGGGCGATCTCGACATCGCGCTCAGGGAACAGACCGGGCTGGCGATTTCGGTGGCGGATGAAAGCCTGAACTGCGTGGCCATCGGCACCGGCAAGGCGCTGGAGTATGAAAAGCTCCTCCGCCATGCGATAGACTACGACAGCTGAGACCCGACCAAGCCCCCTGCGCGGCCTGCCAGAAGGAGCGACATGGCACGGGACCCGTATGACGCGACCCATACCCGCCCCGTCCGGCGCTTGCTGGTGACGGTTCTGGTGTTGTTGCTGGTCGCCCTCGTCCTGGTCTGGCGCATCGACAATCCCCGCGTCGAGCGCATCCGCGCCGCCATCGTCGACCGCGTGGTGCCGAACATGGAATGGGCGATGGCCCCCGTGACGGGCCTGGCGCGGATGCTGGACGACTTCCAGAGCTACGCACGCCTCTACGAGCAGAACCAGCAATTGCGCCGCGAGTTGCAGCAGATGCGCGCCTGGCGCGAGGCCGCGCTTCAGCTCGAGCAGGAAAACGCCCGGCTGCTGGACCTCAACCGCGTGCAGCTGGACCCGGAGCTGACCTTCGTCACCGGGATCGTCATGGCCGATTCTGGCAGCCCTTTCCGGCGCTCGGTGCTTCTGAACGTGGGGGCACGGGATGGCATCCTCGACGGGTGGGCAACGATGGACGGCCTGGGCGTGGTCGGCCGGATATCGGGCGTGGGCGAGCGCACGGCGCGCGTCCTGCTTATGACCGACTCCAACAGCCGCGTTCCCGTAACGATCCAGCCCTCGGGGCAACAGGCGCTCCTGATGGGGGACAACACGCAGACGCCGATCCTCGAGTTTCTGGAAACACCCGAGGATATCAGCGCGGGCGACCGCATCGTCACCTCGGGCGACGGCGGCCTCTTTCCGCCCGGCCTGCTGGTGGGCCAGGTCATCGAAACGACCGACCGCCGCCTGCGCGCGCGGCTGGCGGCCGACATGGCGCGGCTGAGTTTCCTGCGCGTGATGCGCAGCCATCCCGGCACCGCGCTCGAGGATCCGGGCGACCTGATCGGCCCGCCATGGCCACCGCCCGAGGGCTTCGTGCTGCCTCCCGGCGTCTCACCTCAACCGCGCCCCGACCAGGCCGCGCGGCTCTCGCGTGAAGGGGTGCTGGAATGAACGCTCTCACCTCTCCCCGGCACGTCTGGAGTTACCGGGGTCTCTTTCTGGTGCTCTGCCTCCTGGTGATCTCGTTCAAGATCCTTCCGCTCGGCCTTGACGACTACGGCGTCCCGGGGCCGGACCTTCTGCTGGCGCTGACGCTGGCATGGCTCCTCCGCCAGCCCGCCGTCGTGCCGATCGGGTCCATCCTGGTCGTGTTCCTGCTGGCGGATTTCCTGTTCCAGCGTCCCCCTGGCCTCTGGACGCTCCTCGTGATCGTGGTCTCGGAAAGCCTGCGCCGGCGCCGGCTGACAATGACCGAGTTTCCCTTTCTCGTGGAATGGTCGGCCTTCGCCGGCGCGGTCTTCACGATGATCATCCTGAACCGGCTGGCACTCTGGCTGCTGATGGTGGATCCGCCGTCGCTCGGCCTGTCGCTCGCTCACGGGATTGTCACCGCGGCGATCTACCCGCCGGTCGTGGCCGTCTCGATATTCCTCTTCGGTCTGCGTAAGATCGGACCCGCAGAAGCCGAGGCCCTGTAGCCCCATGAAACGCACCCAGAAGGACACGGAGGACAGCGCGCGCCAGATCGGGCGGCGGAGCCTCCTGCTGGGCGGCATCTTCGTGGGCACCGGCGCGGTCCTGGCCGCTCGGATGCGCTACCTGCAGGTCGAACGCGCCGACGATTTCCGCCTTCTCGCCGAGGAAAACCGGATCAACATCCGCCTTCTTCCGCCCGCCCGCGGCCTGATCTTCGATCGCGGCGGCGTTCTGTTGGCCGCGAACGAGCAGAACTACCGCATCACGCTTGTGCGCGAGGATGCGGGCGACGTGGATGCCGTGTTGGCCGAACTTGCGCGGATCGTGAACCTGGACCTCGTGACGCTCGACCGCGCGCGGCGGGAGATCGACCGCCGCCCGCCCTTCGTGCCGGTGACCGTCGCCGACCGGCTCAGCTGGGCCGAAGTGAGCGCGGTCGCCGTCAACGCACCGGCTTTGCCCGGCGTCAACCCCGAGGTCGGCCTCAGCCGCATCTACCCGATGGGGGGCGATTTCGCTCATGTCGTGGGCTACGTCGGTCCGGTCTCGGACTACTACCTCGAACAGACCGGCGACACCGATCCGGTCCTGCAGATCCCCGATTTCCAGGTGGGGCGGAACAATGTCGAGGCGCGCATGGAGCACACGCTTCGCGGGCGCGCGGGCACCAAGCGGGTCGAAGTGAACGCCGGCGGTCGGGTCATGCGCGAGCTTGACCGCGACCCGCCGGAGCCCGGCTCGGATGTCCAGTTGACCATCGACGCAGGGCTGCAGAACTACGTCGAGGCGCGGCTTTCAGGGCAAAGCGCGGGATCGGTGGTGCTGGATTGCGAGACGGGGGAGATCCTCGCGCTGGCCTCGGCCCCGACGTACGATCCCAACCTCTTCGTGCGCGGCATCTCCACCGCGGCCTGGACGGACCTGAACGAAGATCCCTACCGCCCGCTGGCGAACAAGGCGACCCAGGGTCTCTACCCGCCGGGATCGACCTACAAGATGATCGTGGCGCTCGCGGCGCTCGAGGCCGGCGTCGTCACACCGGAGGAAACCGTCAACTGCCCCGGCCACATGGAGGTCGGAAACCGCAGGTTCCACTGCTGGCGTCGTGACGGCCACGGGCGGGTCAACCTGGTCGAAAGCATCAGCCAGAGCTGCGACGTCTATTATTACGAGCTGGCTCAGCGCGTGGGGATCGAGGCCATCTCCGAAATGGCGCGCCGCCTCGGATGCGGGGTGCGGCACGACCTTCCGCTGTCAGGCATCGCCGAGGGGTTGGCGCCGACGATGCAGTGGAAGATGCAGAACCGTGGCGCGCAATGGGTGGTGGGCGACACGCTGAACGCCTCGATCGGCCAGGGTTTCGTCCTCTCCTCGCCGCTGCACCTCGCGGTGATGACCGCACGGCTGGCCACGGGGCGCGAGATCGTGCCGTCGATCATCCGCTCGGTCGACGGGGTCAGCCAGCTGCCGCCGCCGGCCGCGGAGATGGGCTTCGATGCGAGGCATCTGGACCAGGTTCACCGCGGCATGTGGAACGTGAACAACGACCGGCGTGGCACGGCCTATGGTGCCAGGGTCGAGGTCGCGGACTACAAGATCGCCGGCAAGACGGGCACCAGCCAGGTGCGCAATATCTCGGCCGCCGAGCGCGCCGCGGGCGTCATCCGCAACGAGGACCTTCCGTGGGAGCGGCGCGATCACGCGCTCTACGTGGGCTACGCCCCCTATGACAACCCGCGCTACGCCTGCGCGGTGATCGTCGAGCATGGCGGTGGCGGCTCGGCCGTGGCCGCCCCCATCGCGCGCGACATCCTTCTGCGCGCGCAGCTTGGCGAGGTGCCCCCGCCCGAGCTTTACCCGGTCGGCCAGCGCCGCGACATCGAGCGGATGCATCGCGAGCTTCCGATCCTGCCGCAGCCCCCCGTTCCGACGGGACGCACCGTGCGGAGCCAGGCATGAGCTTTCTCGAATACAACGTGAAATCCACGCCCTCGGGCTGGCGCAAGGTGCTCTATCTCAACTGGGCGCTGATCCTTTTGCTGATCGCGGTGTCGAGCGTCGGATTCCTGATGCTCTACTCGGTCGCGGGCGGCAATTTCGACCGCTGGGCCGAACCGCAGCTCGAACGCTTCGTCCTCGGCCTTGTCGCCATGCTGATCGTGGCGATGGTGCCGATCTGGTTCTGGCGCAACATGTCGGGCCTCGCTTACGGCATTTCGGTGCTCCTTCTGCTCTACGTGGAATTCTTCGGCTCGGTCGGCATGGGGGCGCAGCGCTGGATCGACCTCGGCTTCATGAGGCTGCAACCTTCGGAGCTGACCAAGATCACCGTCGTCATGATCCTCGCGGCCTATTACGACTGGCTCGACCTGTCGAAGAAATCGCGCCCCCTCTACGTGCTGATCCCGCTGCTGCTGATCGGCATCCCGACCTTCCTGACCTTCATGCAGCCCGACCTCGGGACCGCGCTCCTGATCCTCATCGGCGGCGGCGCGGTGATGTTCGTGGCGGGCGTGCACTGGGCGTATTTCGCCGGCGTGATCGCGGCGGGCGTGGGGGCGGTGACGGCGGTCTTCACCTCGCGCGGAACGCCCTGGCAACTCCTTCAGGATTACCAGTACCGCCGGATCGACACCTTCCTCGACCCCACCTCGGACCCGCTTGGCGCCGGCTACCACATCACGCAAAGCCAGATCGCGCTGGGATCTGGCGGCTGGACCGGGCGCGGCTTCATGGAAGGCACGCAGAGCCGCCTGAACTTCCTGCCCGAGAAACACACGGATTTCATCTTCACGACGCTGGCCGAGGAATTCGGCTTCGTCGGCGCGGCGTCGCTTCTGACGCTCTACATCCTGATCCTCGTCTTCTGCATCGCGACCGCGCTCATGAACAGGGACCGCTACGCATCGCTTCTGGTGATGGGAATCGCAGTGGCCTTCTTCCTCTATTTCGCGATCAACATGGCGATGGTGATGGGCCTCGCCCCGGTGGTCGGCGTGCCGCTGCCGCTGGTCAGCTACGGCGGTTCGGCGATGCTGGTCTTGATGGTGGCCTTCGGTCTGGTGCAAAGCGCGCATATTCATCGCCCGCGCTGACAGGAGACCGCCAATGACCACCATCCTCTTTGCCGCCAAGTCCGAGCGCTGGGATACCTATGAAACCCCCTTGCGCACGGCGCTGTCCGAGGTGGGCCTGGGCAAGGCGACCCTGACGACCGAGGCCGATCCGGCAGAGGTCGACTACATCGTCTACGCCCCGAACAGCGGACTGACCGATTTCACCCCCTACACACGGCTCAAGGCGGTCCTGAACCTCTGGGCGGGGGTCGAGGACGTGGTGGGCAACCCCACGCTGAACGTGCCGCTCGCGCGCATGGTCGATGCCGGGCTGACCGAGGGGATGGTGGAATGGGTCACGGGCCATGTCCTGCGCCACCATCTCGGGATGGACCGCTACATCCACGGGCAGGACGGGGTCTGGCGCGCGGGCACAGCGCCGCCGCTCGCCCGTGACCGGACCGTGGCGATGCTGGGCCTTGGCGAACTTGGCTCGGCCGCGGCGCGGATGCTGGCGCAACTGAACTTCCGCACGCTCGGCTGGTCGCGCAGCCCGAAGGAGATCGCGGGCGTCGAGACGCATCATGGGCCCGACGGGCTGGACACCGTCCTGAAACAGGCCGAGATCGCGGTTCTGCTGCTGCCCGACACGCCCGCGACGGAGAACACGCTGGATGCCGGGCGCCTTGCCCTGATGCCCGAGGGCGCGGTGATCCTGAACCCGGGCCGTGGCCCGCTGATCGACGACGATGCGCTGATTGCAGCGCTCGACAGCGGCCGGATCGGGCATGCGACGCTCGACACGTTCCGCACCGAACCCCTGCCGGCAGACCACCCCTACTGGGCGCATCCCCGCGTCACCGTCACCCCGCACATCGCCAGTGAAACGCGTGCGCCCTCCGCCTCGCGCGCCATTGCCGAGAACATCCGCCGGGGCGAGGCCGGGGAACCCTTCCTCCACCTCGTCGACCGGGGCAGGGGCTACTGACCGCGCGCGGACCTGCCCATCTTCATCCCGCAAATATGGCCGCCGGAGGCATCCGACACGGCCGCCCTTCGAGCCGCCGTCCGCCGGGACCGGCCCGCGACGCCATCCATGGCAATGCGCCGCAAGGAGGGCGCCAGAGGCGCCTGACGCGTGGCGCCCCCTCCCCGTCCTAGCGCAGCCTCGGCGGCGCGTCGGGGTCCATGCCGGGCGCGGCCCCGGGCAGCTGTTCGGCCTTCGGTGCCTCGGGCAGGTCGAAGCGCAGGCCCACCCGCGCCAGCCGCGCCGCGACCGGGTCGGAGGCGCGGAAGAAGCCCACGTCGAGCGACCCTGCCTCGACGCCCGAAAAGGTCAGCGCGTCGCCGATGGCGCGGGCAAGCGACGGCTCGGCACCCGGCAGTGGATCGACGAACGCCATCAGGTGCCCGCGCCGCCCGCCCGCGTAGGTCGCCGCCACCAGGTAGGCCATCCGCGCCAGCCCCTCGGCCGTCGCAAGCCGCGCATCGAGCGCGGTCAGAAGACCCTCGGGCAGGCCCGCCGGCGCGGCCAGTTGCTCGGGGCGCTCTTCCACCTCCTCGGGCGCGGCCTCGAGGGTCGCGGCCAGCCAGTCGACCGATCCCGCCTCGATCAGGATCGAGGAGGGCGCGACGCCGAGGTTGACCCCCAGCCCGATCCCCTGCCCCGCCAGCATCCCGGCCAGCGCCCGCCCCGAAAGCGCCGCATAGGGCGCGGCCCCTTCGGCGAAGCGGGTCAGCCGCTCCTCCCGGTCGAAGACAAGTGCGAAGGTTTGCCCCTCGACGGGGAAGAGTGCGGGGCGGATCCGGTCGCCCTCGGGCTCGGCCTCGAGCATCAGGAACAACTCGGAGCCGGCGAGCCTGTCGTAGAAGCGCAGCCGGGCAGCGTCATCCTCGGGCGATGCCTCCATCGCGGCATGGGCGTGATCGAGCGGCGTCATCTGTCCAGCACCTCGCGAATCCGGGCCCTGAGGACCGGCAGCAGCTCGGCCTCGAACCAGGTGTTCCTCTTCAGCCACGCGGTATTGCGCCAGGAGGGATGCGGCAAGGGGAAGACCTCGGGCGCATGGTCGCGCCAGCGCGCGACGCGCTCGGTGACGCCCATCCGCCCGCCGAGATGCCAACCCTGCGCATGGGCTCCGATCAGAAGCGTCAGGTCCACGCCCGCGAGCATCTCCATCGCCCGCGCCCGCCAGGTCTCGGCGCAAAGGCGCGGCGGCGCGAGGTCGGCACCCCTGGCGTCGTAGCCGGGAAAGCAGAAGGCCATGGGCACGATCGCGATGCGCGCGCGGTCGTAGAAGGTTGCCCTGTCCACGCCCATCCAGTCGCGCAAACGATCCCCCGAACGGTCGTGAAACGGGATGCCCGCCTCGTGGACGCGCAGGCCGGGCGCCTGTCCGGCGACCAGGATGCGCGCGCCGGGACCGAACCAGACGACCGGGTTCGGCGCGTGGCCGGTGGCCGTCGCCGCGAAGCGCGCGGAGCAGAGGCGGCAGGCGGCGATCTCTGAGCGGAGGTCGGACATGCGGCAGAGATAGGGCCCTCGACCGGCACGGGCCATGCCCTGCGGCACAGGGACCGCTCGACAGCCGGAATACATTTCTATAAAAATAGAAACATGAAAACGACTCAACCGCCCCTTCCCGAACTGACCCTTGCCGCCACGGCCTTTGCCGCACTGGGGTCGGAACATCGTCTGGCGATCCTGCGCAGGCTTGTCCGCGCCGGTCCGCAGGGCCTTCCGATCGGCGATCTGGGCGAGGCGGTGGGGGTGACCGGCTCGGTTCTGACCCATCACCTCAGACAACTCGTGTCGGCGGGCCTCGTCATGCAGAGGCGCGACGGGCGGCGCATCCTGTCCTCGGTCGACATCGCCGCCGTCGAGGCGCTGTCGCGCTTTCTCGTTTCCGAATGCTGCGCCGATCTCGGCGGGCATATCCCACAGGCAAGAAGACCGGACCATCGCCATGGCTGACCTCACGCAGACCCCCCGCCCCTTCTCCGAGCTCTGGCACAGGATCGACAAGGTCGCGCTGACCGGCGCCCTGATCCTGCTCGTGCTGGCCGCCTTCGACCGGCCCGCCGTGGTGCCCACCATCGCGGAAACGCTCGAGCATTTCTGGGGCACCCTGCCCTACATCCTGTTCGCCGTCGTGGCGATCGCGGGCATGAAGGCCAGCGGGTCGGAGCGGCTGCTCGACGGTGCGTTCCAGGGGCGCGAGACGCGGATGATCGTCATCGGTGCCCTGGTGGGCGGACTCTCGCCTTTCTGTTCATGCCAGGTGATCCCCTTCGTCGCGGCCCTCCTGGCGGCAGGCGCGCCGCTGTCGGCGGTCATGGCCTTCTGGCTCGCGTCTCCGCTGATGGACCCGGCCATGTTCGCGATCACGGCGGGCGGGCTCGGCTTCGACTTCGCCGTGGCGAAGACCGTGGCCGCCGTGGGCCTCGGCCTCGCGGGTGGGTTGACCGTCAAGCTCATGGCCGCGACTCCCGTCTTCGCCGATCCTCTGAAGACCGAGGTGAAGATCGGCGGCTGCTGCAGCGCGAGGAAGCTGACGCTCAACTGGCGCTTCTGGCAGGAAGAGAGGCGCCGCACGATCTTCCGCGACAGTGGCTGGAGCAACTTCCTCTTCCTCGGCAAGTGGCTCCTGCTGGCCTACCTGCTGCAGGCACTGCTGATCGCCTACGTTCCTGCCGAGATGGTGGCCCGCGTGATCGGCGGCGACGGTTTCGGCCCCATCGCATTGGCCGCTCTCGTCGGTGCGCCTGCCTACCTCAACGGCTACGCCGCCGTTCCGCTCCTCGAAGGGCTCCTTGCCCAGGGGATGAACCCGGGCGCGGCCATGGCCTTCGTCATCGCGGGCGGGGTCAGTTGCATACCGGCGGCGGTCGCGGTCTGGGCACTTGTCAAGCCGCGGGTTTTCGCCGCCTACATCGGTTTCGCCATCGCAGGTGCCCTTGTCGCGGGTGCAGCCTGGGCCGCGCTGGCCTGATCGAAAGCAGATGCGGCGCCATGGACGGGCCGGCCGGATGCGGGCGGGCCCGTCCACATTTTGTCAAAAGTGGCATCAATCGCATCACATCCCGGCAGATTGAACATATTGCCGCCCAAAATGGGGAATAGGGTGGTATGGTCGAAAGGTGGCGGTCCGACCACCACATCGCAGGTACAGACCGCAAGAGCGACAGGCACAGATGCTCGAATTCGTCGAGGTTTCGAAATCCTTCTGGACCGGGGAACGCCGCAAGGTGATTCTGGACCGCGCCTCGTTCAGGGTCGAGCTGGGGTCGTCCCTCGGCATTCTCGCACCGAACGGCGCGGGCAAGACGACGCTGGTCAAGATGATGGCCGGTCTGGAGAAGCCCGACGAGGGCAACATCTACCGCAACGCCCGCATCTCCTTTCCGCTGGGTTTCATGGGGGGCGTCCTCACGAAGCTGTCGGCCTGCGAAAACGCACGCTACATCGCGCAGCTCTACGGGCTGGACCCCGACTACGTCGAGGCGTTCTGCAGCTGGGTCTGCGGGATCGAGGAGTATTTCGACATGCCGGTCGGCACCTACTCGTCGGGGATGCGGGCGCGGTTCAACTTCTCGCTCCTCCTGGCGCTGGACTTCGACATCTACCTGATCGACGAGGGGATGCCGCAGACGACCGACGCCGAATTCAACCGGAAGGCCGGATCGATCCTGGCCGACCGGTTGAAGAACGCGACCGTGGTGATCGTGTCTCACCAGGCGCAGACGTTGGAGAAGTTTGCCCGCCGCGCGGCAGTTCTGCGCGACGGGCAATTGTACGAGTTCGACACGCTCGAAGAGGCGAAGCAGCTTTATGACTACGACACCCAAGGCGCGTAAGTTCCGTATCCGCCGCAGTGAAACGACCCTGGCCCCGGCCGCGACGCACGTCACCTCGACCGAGCAGAGACAGTCCCTTCAAGCCCGGGCCCGGCACGCCCCGGAAGACCTGCTTGCCGCCCCCGAAAGGCCGGAAGACGGCTTCGGCGACCTCGCGATGCCGGGGTCCGCTGCCGAGGCGCGTCTGCAGGCAGAGGCGCTTGCCCGCCAGCAGGCCGCCCGCGACGCGCGCATGGACGCGGCACGGCCCGAGACGCCACAGGGCCATGCTGCCGTCGCACCAGGGTCCGACCAGGAGATCGCGGCCATCCGCGCCGAGGGCCTGAGCGGGCGACAGCTGCGCATGGCGCGGCGTACGGCGCAGAAGAACGGCCTGAGCCCGACCTCGGATTTCGACGCGGTGCGCCTGTTGCGCGCGCGTGGCATCGATCCGTTCTCGCTGGCGAGCATGCTCGAGCTGGTCGTCGAGGACGCTCAAAACGGCGAGGCGGCCGCACCCCGCGGAGCGAACCTTCCGGTCACGACCCGCCCCGTGCAGCCGCCTGCCCAACCCGGGCCGCCCCGCGGGCTGAGCGCCGACGAACGCGCCGCAGAGATCATGAAGGTGCAGCGCGACATCGTGCGCCGCCGGCGCAAGCGCCTGGTCCTTCTGGCCAGCCGGCTGGCCTTTTTCGTCCTGCTCCCGACGTTGCTGGTGGGTTACTACTTCTACCGTGTGGCGACCCCACTCTATGCCACCAACACCGAGTTCGTGATCCAGAAGGCCGAGGGCGGCGCCAGTGCGGGGGGCGGCCTCGGCGGCCTGCTTGGCGGCACAAGTTTCGCCACGGTGCAGGAAAGCATCGTCGTGCAGAGCTACCTCGAGAGCCGCGAGGCGATGCTGCGGCTCGACGAAGACCTCGGCTTCCGCGCGCATTTCTCGGCGGAGCGCATCGATCCGCTCGTGCGCCTTGCACCCGACGCCGCTGTCGAGTCGGTCTACAGCACCTATCGCGATCAGCTGACCATCGGCTACGATCCGACCGAGGGCGTGATCAAGCTGGAGATGCTGGCCGCCGACCCCGAGGTCAGCCAGGCCTTCTCCGAGGCGCTGATCCGCTACGCCGAGGAACGCGTCGACCAGATGAGCCAGCGCCTGCGCGAGGACCAGATGGCCGGTGCCCGGGAAAGCTACGAAGATGCCGAACGGCGTGTGGCCGAGGCGCAGGCCCGCGTCCTGGCCCTGCAGGAACGGCGCGGCGTCCTCTCGGCCGAGGCGGAGGTCTCGGCGGTGTTCAGCCAGATCGGCACCTTCGAACTGGAATTGCAGCAGGAGCGCCTTCGACTGGCCGAGATCCAGGCCGCGCGCAACCCGAACGTGACGCGTGTCCAGGTCGCTCAGAACAACATTCAACGTCTCGAGACGCTGATTGCCGAGTTGCGCGGCGGACTGACCGAGGCGGATGCCGGCAACGCGTCGCTCGCCCGCGTGCAGTCCGAGCTTCTGATCGCGCAGGCAGATCTCGAAACCCGACAGATGATGCTGGCACAGGCGCTTCAGGCGATGGAAACCGCGCGGATCGAGGCCAACCGCCAGTCGCTCTACCTGTCCATAGGTGTGTTCCCGGTCGCCCCGGATGAAGCCGCCTATCCGCGCGCCTTCGAGAACACCCTGCTTGCATTCCTCGTGTTCTCGGGCATCTACCTGATGGTGTCGATGACAGCGTCGATCCTGCGCGAGCAGGTCAGCACCTGAGCCCCGGACGGGGCCGAGACGACCGGAAGGACAACCATGCAGATCGTGGAAACGGGCCCCGTGGCCTTTGGCAACGACATACCCCTGACGGTCATCGCGGGCCCCTGCCAGCTGGAGGGGCGCGACCACGCGCTCATGGTCGCGCGCCGCATGGCCGAGGCCTGCGCGGCGGCGGGTGCGGGCTTCGTCTTCAAGGCAAGCTACGACAAGGCGAACCGCACCAGCCTGTCGGGCAAGCGCGGCCTCGGCATGGACGAGGGTCTGGCGATCCTCGCCGACGTGAAGGCCGAGCTTGGTTGCCCGGTCCTGACGGACGTGCACGGCCCCGAGCAATGCGCCCCCGTGGCCAAGGTCTGCGACATCATCCAGATCCCGGCTTTCCTCTGCCGCCAGACCGATCTTCTGGTGGCGGCCGGCGAGACCGGTGCCGTCGTCAACATCAAAAAGGGCCAGTTCCTCGCGCCGTGGGACATGAAGAACGTCGTGGCCAAGGTCGAGAGTACCGGCAACCGCCGCATCCTGCTGACCGAGCGGGGGGCGAGTTTCGGCTACAACACGCTGGTCGCCGACATGCGCTCGCTGCCCGAGATGATGAAGACAGGCTATCCCGTCATCATGGACGCCACCCACTCGGTCCAGCAACCCGGCGGCCAGGGCGGCAGCTCGGGCGGCCAGCGCGAGTTCGCGCCTGTGATGGCGCGCGCCGCCGTCTCGCTTGGGATTGCCGGCGTCTTCATCGAAACGCATGAGGACCCCGACCGCGCGCCTTCGGACGGGCCGAACATGATCCCGCTTTCGCAGATGCCCGCCCTGATCGACAGCCTGATGGCCTTCGACCGGCTGGCGAAATCCGACCCGATCCGGCTCTGAGGACTTTTCCCCGGTCGCCTGTCCGGCCTAGGCTCCGGGGACCGACCGTTCCGCCGGACATTCTGCGATGCGCTTTTTTCTCGTCACCCTTCTCGCCTTCCTGGCATTCGCACCGGGCCCCTCGCCGGCCCAGACGGACGGCAACCAGCCCGACGGGACCATCGCGATCGAAAGTTCCCGCGCGCAGGATTTCGCGACGCGGGACCGCATCATGGACATCCTCGGGCAACTCGACGGTTACGAAGACGTGCGCGCGACGGTTTCGAACGGCATCGTCACGCTGCGCGGAACCGTCGTGGACGCAGGCCGGATCGAGGCGCTGAACGGTCTTGTCGCGCGCGTCGAGGGGGTCGTGGCGATCGAGAACACTGTGGTGGAAAGCACCGACGTCGTCGAACGCCTGAACCCCGCGGTCGACCGCATCCGCCACCGCATCGAACAGGCCATCGCCTTTTCGCCGCTGATCCTGATCGCCGCCACGGCGGGCCTACTGACGATCTGGCTCGGTTTCTTCATCGCGCGGCGTAGCTGGCCATGGGACCGCATCGCCCCGAACAGCTTCATCGCGGACATCTACCGGCAGCTGGTGCGTTTGGCCTTCGTCCTGGCCGGCATCGTCCTGGCGCTGGACCTGCTGAACGCGACGGCGCTGCTCGGCACGATCCTGGGCGCCGCCGGGATCGTCGGGCTCGCCATAGGTTTCGCGGTGCGCGACACGGTCGAGAATTTCATCTCTTCCGTCATGCTGTCGATCCGGCAGCCCTTCAGGCCCAAGGATCTCGTGGAGATCGAGGGCGAAACAGGGCACGTGATCCGCCTCACGAGCCGGGCCACGATCCTCCTCAGCCTCGACGGCAACCACATCCGGATCCCCAATTCGACCGTCTTCAAGGCAAAGATCATCAACTACACGCGCAACGACGAGCGGCGCTTCACCTTCACGCTGGGCATCGACCCGGCCGCCGACATCGCCGAGGCGCAAGCCATCATGCTGGCCGCGCTGAAGGAACTGCCCTTCGTCCTCGAAACGCCCGGCCCGGGTGTGTGGGTCGAAGGCATCGGCGCATCGACCATCGACATCACCGCGGCGGGGTGGATCATGCAGCACCAGACCGGGATCGGCATGGCCAAGGGAGAGGCGATCCGCGTGGTGAAGGCCCGGCTTGAAGAGGCGGGCATCACCCTGCCCGAACCGACCTACCGCCTTGTCGGCATTCCCGCCTGGAAGGACGTAACCGACGCGACGGGCACCGCCGCTCCGGCACCAGTGGCGCCGGTCGAGGTGCAGGACATCGGCGCCGCCGAGAAACAGGCGCTGGAGGAGATCATCGAGGCCGAGCGCGAGGCCCTTCCCGGTGACGATCTGCTGCGCCGCAACGCCCCGCAGGAGTGAACGAAGGAGCCTACAGATTCTTGCCGCTTGGGTCTTGATCCCCCGACGCTCGCAGCGTAACTAGCGCGGCACGGTTGGGGTGTAGCCAAGCGGTAAGGCAGCGGTTTTTGGTACCGTGTACCGTAGGTTCGAATCCTACCACCCCAGCCAGTCACTTCCGTCACGTATCGGAAATCGGGCGACGCGTCGGCCCACCCGCCTGGGCGGCCCCGGCTGCGCCGCAAGCGGAGCTTCGGGTTCGATCCTCTGTCCTTGCCTCACCCGCTCGCCCCCCCGGGCCGGTCGCATGGCGAGGGACGACCGTGTGTCGTCTGACCTGCACCGCGTCGCCACCCGCCTCCTACGCTTCGCGGATCCCGTCTTCGTCTTGGTTCTGCGGGGTCACCCGGCCTTCGTGCTTCTGGCTGGCGATGTGGGCGGCGCGGGTCCTGCGCAGGCCATGGCGCCCGATGAACTCCCGCTTGAGACCATCCTCGAGACTCTTCCGGGTCCGGATGGCGCGGCAGGTCTTCGTCGGGCAGCGCCTCCGGGCCTGTCGATCGGACGGAAGGAAATGCGGATCCGACCAGTTGCCCCCCTGAGCGGCCTGGAGACGGCCAGCAGAATTGGCGCTATCGGTCCGTCTACCCGGAAGCGGCCGCCGATCACCGCGGTGCGGCCGCCCCCCCCGCAGGATGTCTGCACCCGGCCTGAGGGTCCGGCGCGCACGATGCTTGCACATCGGCCTTGGCGGTGCCGGCCAAGGCGGTCGCTCGCGCTGCCGCAAGCCGATGATGCCTGCGCGGACGGACCTGGCTGGAACTTGCGAAGCACGCTCCCTTCGAACCCGCCACCCTTGGCTTGGCAACGTGTCTCAGGCAGGCGAAAATCCGTTGGCCGATCGATTTGATTGTTGCGGGCGAAAGCAGACAACGTCATTTTTCATTCCACGATGAACATGTTGAACGGTCCAAGACATCCGTTGAGGACAAGGACACCCGGCCCCGACGAGGCGCGCTCCCCTTCGTCGAGGCAGCGCATCCAATTCGCGGTGCTGTTTGGTGGTCTCTGCCTCCTGGTGTTCGTCATGGTCGTTGTGTTTGAGCTGGATCCCGGCGAGCATCCCAGCCCATCGGTCCCCTTTCTTCCCGGCGGGGCGCTTTCTCACAGGCAGTTCGTATCGGGGCTGATCGCGTCTTGCTGTGTTGGAGCGGTCGGCGTCCTGACATGGGGTGTCGTCAGACGCTGGACGTGGGCGCATCATCGGACGGTTCGACGCCTGATGAAGTCGGTCCTGATCTTCGCCGTATTCGCCAGCGGGTTCTCCTATTTCTATGTGAGGCAAGGCGTGATGAACGATCATTACGCTCACCGTTACGACACGTTTCACTACCTGCTTCACCCGCGGTACTACGCCGAGCTGGACTACCAGGATCTCTACGCCTGCACCGTCGAGGCGCTCTCGCGGGATGTCATCCCCGACGACAACCCGGTCAGGGATCTCCGCACCTATGACATGACCACGGCGGGCGACCTGCGGGACCAAGGCCTCTGCCCCAGACAGGACTTCACACCGGATCGCTGGGAGCGGTGGGAGAGAGATCTCGAGGTCTTCACGGAGACCCCGGGGGCCGCAGATATCTTGCGTCTCGCGATCCGCGATCGCGGATACAACGGAACACCGCCCCATGCCGCCATTTCCGGGTTTCTCGCGGACAGGATCCCTCTGAGCGTGGCGACGCACAACCTGGTGCCATTGCTCGATATTCTCATGATCAGCGTGATGCTCTATGCCGTGGCCGTCGCTTTCGGCTGGAAAATCGGGTTGCTGTTCGCCCTGTCCGTCTTCGCCATTGCGGCGGATTCGCCGGGTATCATCGGCGGTTCCTGGTTTCGTTATGCCTGGTTGGCGACCCTGACCCTGGGTTTCGCGGCGCTGCGCCGGGGCAGCTACGCGATGTCAGGCGTCTTCATGGCCTTGTCCGCCCTGCTCAACGTGTTTCCCGTCGTCTTTTCCGTCGGGATCGTCATCCGCGGCGTCGTCACGTGCTGGCAGGAGCGCCGCCTCGTGCCGTGCTACAGGAGCTTTGTCCTTGCCGCACTCGTGACGTCCTTCATCGGGATTGGCGTGGGCCTCCTGCCGGCGCGGCATGTCGGCAATTACTCGGGCTGGATTGCCAACATGGCCCATCACAGCAGCGAGCGGTTCCAGGCCTTCGGCGTCGGTCTCAAGTTCCCGTTCATCTACCGGGGCGCAAATACCCGTGACAGCGACCAGGTGACCGAGAGCGTTCGGCGGGACCTCTTCCACGAAAACCGGAAGGTCTACTATCCATTGGCGATCACCTTGATCGGTCTTGCGCTGGCCCTTGCCGTGAAGACCCGCGACGACGTGGAGGCGGCAACGATATTGGGTTTCACCCTGTTCTTCTGCCTGCTGGGAACTGTCAGCTACTACTTCGCCTGTGCGAGCCTCGTCATCCTCGGATTGCACCGCCGTGCCGGCACTGCCGGGGGAACGCTCCTTTTGTCGCTATGGTTCCTGACCAGCCTTCTTGCCCATTGGGCGCTCTACGAAACGCATTACTACCGGTTCATGTACAACACCGTGCTGAGCTTTTCGTGGACGGTCTGGCTTTCAGCGCTTCTCTTCTGGCTGGCGGCGAGAGAGGGTATCCTCGGGTCCTTCGCCAACCTTGTCGCCGCCCCGTCCAGGGTCGGGAGAGGGTCCTAGATCAAGCGGCATCGGCGTGAATGACGCCCCAGATCCATGGAGGCGTTCCGATCAACGACCTTTCCGCATGCTGCCTCGGCCTTCCGATCTTGCGGTCCGGGCCGGTCTGTCTGGATGAAGGGGCATCCGACCGGACCAGTCAGGTGTTTCCGTCCAGGCCCGAGCGGATGGCAAATCCAGCGCGGGTTTCGGGCTGGGCAGGAGACCGTCAAGGGTCCACTTGCAGCGTCTCTCCCGGGATCCGGGCAAAGGGCTGCGCATCAGTTGCGCCATTCGCGGTCTTCGATTCCGAATTTCTTGATCCTCGAATAGATCGTCGTGGCAGGCACCCCGAGCACCCGGGCTGCGCCGTTGGGGCCGGAGACGCGCCCCCCCGTCTCGTGGAGGCATGCCACGAGGTTCGCCCTCGCTTCCGCCTGCAAGGTTGCTTCCGACTTGATCTGAGCCGGTTGCCCGATCGTGGACACCGCCGGGTCGCCGATATCGACGATGAGTTTGCCGCCTTGGGAAATGATCGCCGCGCGCTCGATCACGTTTCGCAGCTCCCGTGCGTTACCGGGCCAGGAATAGGCCTGGAGTTGCTGCATCGTGCGCTGCGTGATGACATTCCTGGCGCGGTTCAGCCGCATGTTGGCCAGCGACAGGAAATGGGTCGCAAGCGCCGGGATGTCCTCCCGCTTCTCACGGAGCGGATGGCAGGCAATCGGAAACACGTTGAGGAAGAGAAACAGATCCTCGCGGAAGCGCCCTGCGTCCACTTCACGTTCGAGGACCTTGGTCGTGGCTGCGATCACCCGCACGTCGATGATGCGGCTCCGGCTATCGCCGAGACGCGTCACCTCGCGGTCCTGAAGGGCCCGCAAGAGCTGTCCCTGGTGCTCGAGCGGCAGCTCCTCGACGTTCTCGAGGAAGATCGTGCCGCTGTGGGCCAGTTCGAGCTTGCCGGGCTTGTCTCGCAAGGCGCTCTGATAGGCGCCGCGGATATGTCCGAAAAGCTCCGAGCCCATCGCATCTGCAGGCACGGAACCGCATCGCAGGTGGATCAGGGCGCGTCGTCGGCGGTCGCTGGCATTGTGGATGGCGTTCGCGACGAGTCCCTTGCCTGTCCCCCTTTCGCCCGAGATCAGGACATTGGCGGAGGTCTTGGCGACAAGGTCGATGCGTGTGCGTAGCTGGCGCGTCGCAGGGGCAGTCCCGATGATGTCGTGATGGGCCTGCTCGCTGGTGATCGCTTCCTGCAGGTAGGCGTTTTCCTGTTCAAGCCGGTCCCGAAGGGCCGCGACCTCTTCGAGCGCCTCGCGGAGGCGGCGTTCGTTCTCCTTGCGCTCGGTGATGTCACGAAAGATCACGACGGCACCGGCCAGCACCTGTTGGTCATAGATCGGCGTCGACACGTATTCGACCCGGATCGGCTTGCCATCCTTGCGCCAGAACACCTCGTCCTCGATCCGGTGCACCTGTTCGAAACGAAAGGACCGGTAGATAGGGCACTCGTGCGAATGGTACACCTCGCCGTTGACATGATGGTGGTGGATCATGTCGTGGATCGACTTTCCCATCAGGTCTTCGCTGGTCCAGCCAAGCATTTCCTGCGCGGCACGGTTCACGAAGGTCGTCTTGCCTTCGGCATTGACACCGTAGATGCCCTCGCCGGCCGCGTTCAGGATCAGCTGGTTCTCGTTCTCCAGCTCGGCGAAGAAGGATTGGGCGCGCTTCCACCCTTCCAGCCCGGCCCGATGCAGTTCCTCGGTGTCGAAGATCTGTGCCCTGCGCTCCAGTTCGGCGAGATCGACGAGCATCAGAAGGATCGTCGTCTCGTTCGGATCGATCAAGGACCCGCGCAGCTCGCAGGCCCGGTCGCCATTGGGCGTGCGGAAGCGGAGGTCGCGGGTCCAAGCCTCGCCGCGATGCTCCACCTCCTCCACGAAGATGATGAAGCGCGGCACCTGCCGCCCGAGAAGCGGGGAGAGCGCCAGCCCCCGTGGCCGGGTCAGGCCCAGCATCGCACAGGCGGCTTCATTGGCGTCGAGGATGACGTCACGCCGCGTGTCGAGCAGCAGCGCGGCCTCGGGCACGGCGTTCAGGCTGAAGGCAGGGACAGGCGACGATTCGTTCATGGACGGATCGTGCCACATCCGGCGCAAAGGTGTTCGATTTTTTCGTAATTTACGATCTTTAGTAAACACGCTAAGGATGATGACTGGTTTATATTATTGTTTTTTATAACTTATTTAATTTGCAAAACCTTCGGCTGCATCGCTTTTTTTCCCGGCAGTGCCTTCTCATACTGCCCGGGACATCCAGCACAGGGGATCAAAATGTCTTTCAAGAGCCTCGGAAACCCGTTCTCGGGAGAATCGGATCTTCGCCATGGCGCCGGCTGCCGCTGCGACACCTGCTCGGGCGATCACACCGGCCACAAGCACGAGCACCATGCCGCTCCGGCCCCGATGTCGTCGGAACAGATCATGGAACGCGCGATCGAAAGCGCGGTCGTCCGCTCGATATTCGGCCAGAACGACATTCAGAGACGGTCGTTCATGGGGATGCTGGGCGGCGGTGCAGTCGCGTCGATCCTCGCGTCCGTCTTCCCTCTCGATGCCGCGAAGGCGATGCTGCTGGACGAACTCGGGCCGCCGGAAAAGACCGACCTCAACATCGGCTTCGTTCCCATCACCTGCGCCACGCCGATCATCATGGCGCAGCCCATGGGCTTCTACGAGCGCTATGGCCTCAACGCCCAGGTCATCAAGACCGCAGGTTGGGCCGTGGCCCGCGACAAGTCGCTGTCGGGCGAATACGACGCGAGCCACATGCTGACCCCCATGCCGCTCGCCATGACGCTCGGCGCGGGCTCGGTCGCGACACCCTACATTATGCCTGCGGTGGAAAACATCAACGGGCAAGCCATCGTCCTGTCGAACGAGCACCTGGACAAGCGTGACCCTTCGCAGTGGCGCGGCTTCACCTTCGGCGTGCCCTTCGAATACTCTATGCACAACTTCCTGCTGCGCTACTATGTGGCCGAATTCGGGCTCGACCCCGACACCGACATCCAGATCCGCGTGGTGCCGCCACCGGAGATGGTCGCCAACCTGCGTGCCGGCAACCTCGACGGCTACCTCTCTCCCGACCCGTTCAACCAGCGCGCCGTCTGGGAAGGTATCGGCTTCATCCACACGCTGACCAAGGACATCTGGGAAGGTCACCCCTGCTGCGCGTTTGCAGCGCCCGCCTCCTTCGCGCAGGAATTGCCGAATACCTACGGCGCCCTGCTGAAGGCGATCATCGACGCGACCCAGTATGCCTCCAACCCCGACAACCGGGTCGAGATCTCCGAGGCCATCGCGCCGGAAAACTACCTCAACCAGCCGGTGCCCGTGATCCAGCAGGTTCTGACCGGGACGTTCGCAGACGGCCTGGGCGAGGTTCAGCGCGTTCCCGACCGGATCGATTTCGACCCCTTCCCCTGGCACTCGATGGGCGTCTGGATCCTGACCCAGATGCGGCGTTGGGGCTACATCGAGGAGCATGTGGACTACGCGGCGGTCGCCGAGCAGGTCTACCTCGCCTCGGACGCACGGCGCATCATGAACGAGCTGGGCTACGAGGCGCCGGCGGAAACCTACCGGACCCATACGATCATGGGGAAGACCTTCGATCCGGCCGACCCGGTCGGCTATATCGACAGCTTCGCGATCCGGCGGGCCTGAGCCATGCAGTCGCTCTCCATCAACCAGCGGGCGGCGGTACTCTCCGTCGTCATGCTGGTGGTCGGCCTCCTGTTGTGGGAGGTCGCCATTCCCCAGCAACAGCTTGCCACCGAGCTGACCGAATACGAGCTTCTGGCGGGCGGCGGCGCCCCCCGCGCCGCCGTACCCCCGCCGAGCGACATCCTCGTGCGTGCCTGGGAGGAGCTGTCGGATCCGTTCTACGACGCGGGCCCGAACGACAAGGGCATCGGCATCCAGATCGGCTACTCGATCTACCGCGTGCTGACCGGCTACCTGCTCGCCGCGCTGATCGCCATTCCGCTCGGGTTCCTGATCGGCATGTCGCCGGTCGCCTACAAGGCGCTGAACCCGTTCATCCAGGTGCTGCGCCCGATCTCGCCGCTCGCGTGGATGCCGCTTGCGCTGTTCATCATCCAGGACAGCGAGGCCAGCGCGATCTTCGTGATCTTCATCTGTTCGATCTGGCCCATGCTGATCAACACCGCCTTCGGCGTTGCCGGTGTCCGGCGCGACTGGGTCAACGTTGCGCGCACCCATGAACTGGGGGCCCTCAGGACGGCCTTCCAGGTGATCCTTCCCGCCGCAGCCCCGACCATCGTGACGGGCATGCGGATCTCCATCGGCATCGCCTGGCTCGTGATCGTCGCGGCGGAGATGCTCGTCGGGGGAACCGGCATCGGCTATTTCGTCTGGAACGAGTGGAACAACCTCGATCTCACCTCCGTCATCTTCTCGATCCTCATGATCGGTGTCGTCGGCATGTTGCTTGATGCGGCCTTCGGGGCGCTCCAGCGCTTCGTCGCCTACGCGGAATAAGGAGTGCAAGGCATGTCCAACACCTTTCTGAGCATAGAACGCCTGACCCAGATCTTTCCCGATGGCGCGGGCGGCACGCTGACCGTGTTCGAAAACGCGAGCTTCGGTATCGAGAAGGGCGAGTTCGTCTGCATTCTCGGACATTCGGGCTGCGGCAAATCCACGATCATGAACATCCTCGCCGGGCTGGCCGAGCCCACGTCGGGCGTGGTGAAGATGGATGGTTTCGAGGTGTCGGGCCCGTCGCTCGACCGCGGCGTGGTGTTCCAGAACTATTCGCTTCTGCCGTGGCTCTCGGCGCTGAAGAACGTCACCTTCGGCATCAAGGCCCGCCACCCCGACTGGTCCAAGGACAGGGTCGAGGCCCACGCCCGCGAGTTTCTCGCGAAGGTGGGCCTCGAAGGCGAGGTCGTGCACCGCAAACCCTCGCAGCTGTCGGGGGGCATGCGTCAGCGTGTGTCGATCGCGCGCGCCTTCGCCAACGAACCGAAGCTCCTGCTGCTCGACGAGCCCTTCGGCGCACTCGACGCGCTGACGCGGGGCACGATCCAGGAAGAGCTGCTCAAGATCTGGCGGGGCACGAACCAGACGGTGTTCATGATCACCCATGACATCGACGAGGCGATCCTTCTGTCCGACCGCATCCTTCTGATGACCAACGGGCCGCATGCGCGTGTCGCCGAGAGCGTCGATATCACCATTCCCCGACCGCGCAACCGGACCGAGATCGTGGAGCACCCCAACTACTACGCGATCCGCAACCACCTCGTGCATTTCCTGGGCGAGCGCTCGAAGGCGCTGGCCGGGAAGGCCTCGGGCGGCGAAACCCAGTCGCCCGCAACCGTGCGCATCGACAGGACCGCTCCCTCGGCGACCGAAGAGGATGCCGAGGGTGAACGCCGCCTGCGCGCGGTCAATGACTGAGGCCGCCGCCATGCCCGACGCGCCGAGACTGCCGGTCCCGCCCTTCACTCGTGAAGACGCCGTGCGGAAGGTGCGGATGGCCGAGGACGCGTGGAACACGCGCGAACCCGCCCGGGTCGCCTTGGCCTACACGCCGGACACGCGCTGGCGCAACCGGTCCGAGTTCATGAGCGGCCGTGCAGAGGTCGAGGATTTCCTGACCCGCAAGTGGGCCAAGGAGAACGGCTACCGCCTGATCAAGGAAATCTGGGCCCATTCCGAGAACCGGATCGCCGTGCGCTTTTGCTACGAGTGGCACGACGAGACGGGCCAGTGGTTCCGTGCCCATGGCAACGAGAACTGGGAATTTGACTCGAACGGCTACATGGCAACGCGCCACGCCTCGATCAACGACGTGCCGATAGACGAGGCGGACCGTCTGTTTCAATGGCCACAGGGGCCCCGCCCGGACGATCACCCAGGCCTGACGGATCTCGGGCTTTGACGCCCCGATCCCCGACACTCACGAGAGAGGAGACCAGACATGAAGGACAATCTTGATATGACATCGATGATGACCAAGGAAGACGTGACGGTGATGATCCTGTCCGCCAAGCGGCAGGGCGGTCTCACCTGGGAAGGCATCGCGGAAAAGATCGGCATGTCGCCGGTCTGGACCCATTCCGCCTGCATGGGCATGAACGCGTTCCCCAAGGACAAGGCCGAGGCGCTGGTATCCTATCTCGGCCTGCCGCAGGAGGCGGCGCTCGTCCTCGAGGAGCCGCCCACGAAGGTCTGGGACCAGGCCGTTCCGACCGATCCGTGCATCTATCGCCTATACGAGATCGTCGGAGTCTACGGACCCACGATCAAGGCCCTGATCGAAGAGAAGTTCGGGACCGGGATCATGTCGGCCATCGACTTCGACATGCAGCTCACCAAGGTCGAGCATCCGAAGGGCGATCGCGTGAAGCTCGAGATGTCGGGCAAGTATCTCGCCTACAACAGCTGGTAGGCTGCCGACCGCGAGGACGCTTGAGCGGAGTGGCGGGCCCTGTCGGGCCCGTCCTTGCATCACGTGCCCGTCCCCTCGAACCCGCGCGGCTGGCAGAACCCTGGGTCGCCGCCGTCACGGCCTTTGCCCGGGAGCGTTTCCATCGCGCTTCGCGGCAATCCCACATCAGGCAAGCCCTTGACCACGCGGAAAAGCCCATTTCACGGCCTGCCCCTCCGGCATGAGCCGTCACTTGCGCCCAGGGGCGCGGCAAGACCGGCGACCGCCTTCCGTCGTTCCCCGGCCTTCTGCGCCGCCGACACGGCACCCGTGCGGTCGAACCTGTCTAGGGCTTGTAGAGCTCCGACGTCTTCTCCCGCGCGGCGAGCCACCAGCCTGACTGCTCGGGCCATGCCGAGAACGCGGTGTCGTGCCCGAGGTGGCGCGCAGCATGGAGCGCCCACATCGGATCGACGAGTGCCTCGCGCGCGATGGCGATGAGATCGGCGCTTCCGCGGGCGAGGATCGCCTCGGCTTGCTCGGGATGCGTGATGAGGCCCACCGCCATGGTCGTCATGCCAACCTCCGTTCGGACACGGTCGGCATAGGGCACCTGGAAACCCGGCTGGCGCTTCTGCCCGCCGGCCGCCGTCGCGGGGCCCGCGATGCCGCCCGAAGAACAATCCATGACATCGACCCCGATGTCCTTCAGCGCTCGGGCAAGAACGACCGTATCCTCGAGGCTCCAGCCATCCGGGGGGCCATCGACGGCGGAGGTCCGGAAGAACAGCGGACGGTTCTCCGGCCAGGCTGCCCGGACCGCCTCGGCGATTTCGAGGGCCAGCCGCATCCGCCCCTTCAGGTCACCGCCGTATGCGTCTGTCCGCCTGTTCGACAGCGGCGAAAGAAAGCTGTGGACGAGATAGCCATGTGCGCCATGGATCTCGACGATGCGATAGCCCGCCTCCCGGGCGCGATGCGTGGCCGACACGTAATCCGCAACCAGGTCGCGGATCTCCGGCACCGTAAGTTCATGCGGAACCGGCCAGCCTTCGGCAACCGGCATCGCCGATGGGCCCACAGGCGTCCATGGCATGTCGCCGCGGGCGAAATCGGACCCGTCGAGAGGGCCGTTTCCGAACCAGGGGCGCTGCATGCCGGCTTTCCGTCCCGCATGTCCCAGTTGGATGGCCGGGATCGCTCCGTGGCGCAGCACGAACTGGGCCACCCGCGCGTGCCCCGGGACCTGGCTGTCCGCCCAGAGGCCCGGACACCCGTGCGTGATCCGCCCACGCTTCTGCACGGCTGTCGCTTCGGTGAACACGATACCGGCGCCACCGATGGCGAACCGGCCGAGATGGACAAGATGCCAGTCCTCGAGGTGCCCTTCGTGAGCCGAATACTGGCACATGGGCGAGATGACGACACGGTTGCGTGTCTCGATGCCGCGCAGCTCGAGAGACTGGAAAAGCATGGGTGTGTCGGGCATGGCGTCATCTCCGGGTTCGGGCTCTGGCATCCTCTCTCCGCCATCGGACCCGCATGTTCAAGGAATGCTCGGCGGTCAACGGCTGCCGTGGCAGCTTCCCTGCTCGAAATCGAGGCCCCACAATCGTGCCGCGGGAGAGTCCCTGTTCACCGCTCCGTAGACAGCGGGCCGGGACGATTGAACTCGCGCCAAACCCCGCGCTGCGTCAGGCTCCGGATTGTCCTGAATGCGCAAGTCCCCCGGCTTCTTCCCCGCATTCCGGGACATCAGGGCGCAACACGATCCCGCGGAACGGGCGGCGCAGCCGGTCACGTCGGCAGCTTCGGACGGTGCAAGGCCCGGGTGCGGATCGTGTCCTGGCCGCCGCGGCTTGCCGGCGAGAGGGCGCGGCGCGGACCACGGCCGGACAGCTGACCATCTTTGGCATTATGATATCCGGAGATCGGGCTACATTGGAACGCGAGGGAGGACGGCCATGCAAATCGGGAAGACCGGATCGGCGACCACATCCATTTCGACGGCGACGGCGGAGGCGATCACCGTCCGGAACCATGACCTCGTCCATGATCTCATGGGGCACCTGAGCTTCACCGAGTACTTCTTTCTCCTGACGACGGGACGAAAACCGACGCAAGACCAGAGGTTCTTCCTCGATCTCCTGCTGGTCTCGATCGCCGAGCATGGCCTGGTTCCGACCAATCAGGCCGCCCGCATGACCTATGCGGCGGACCCCGACTTCCTGCAGGGCGCCGTGGCGGCCGGACTGCTCGGGTGCGGCAAGGTCATTCTGGGTACCACCGAGGTCGCTGGCGCGTTCCTTCGGGACACACAGAGGCGGATCGAGGATGGGGGCGACACCCTCGACGACATCATTTCCCGGGCACGGGACGAAGGACGGCGCCTGCCGGGTTTCGGGCATCCGCTGCACAAGCCCGTCGACCCACGCGCCCAGCGCATCCTGTCGCTGGCGGAGGAGCGGGGTGTCGCAAGGACATACGTGCGGCTGGCCCGCGCCATCGAGGATGCCGTCACACGCCTCTGGCCGAAGCCATTGCCGATGAACGTCTCCTTCGCGATCCCGGCGGTCCTTCTGGACCTCGACTTCCCGGTCTCGGTTCTGAAGGGGATACCGATCCTGGCCCGCACCGCGAGCCTCCTGGCGCATCTCGCCGAGGAAAGCCGGACACCGATCGGCTTCACGCTGGCGCATCACGCGGAAATGGGGATCACGTACAGGCCACGGGATGCCGCGGAGTGAGCGCCGAGGAGGCCGCGGCCCTGCGTCCGGAGCAGCAGCGCACCCGAGATAGGATGCCAGCCCGGGCGCAGGTCTGAGACCTGTCGCACCGCTCGAGCTTCCACCGGAAGACGCCGGCCCCGATCGGCCGAAAACCCCGGCCCCTTCGTGTCCGGAGGCACCCTGCACGCCCTCACCCGGCTCGGCCTGCGCCACATCCCGTTCGGCGCGGGGAACATACAAGGGCTGATGCCTGCGGCGCAGTTCCTGAAGAGCACCGTACCGCGCTTTTGGCCGTCCGATGGCCTGTACCTGGGCGGTCGGGCGGCGGAACGCGGCATCGATGCGGTCATCGGTTCGGTTGACAGGATGCTCCTGGCAGGCGAACCCGGTGTCGGGGAACCCGCGATGCGGGCCCGGCTCGAAGCGGCATGGGGTGCACGAGTGGCCGACGCGTAGGGGATCGAGTTCCTTCCTTTCGGGACGCTGCCGCGCTCGGACCACAAATCAAAGCCGATCGACTGGCCCGGGGCCAGTTGAGGCGGAAACAAGGGAACAGGGCCATGCCGCAATCCAACGAGATCCGAAAAATCCAGACCCAGGGCGTTCACCACATCACCCTCAACGGGGCGGACCGTCAGACCTCGATCGATTTCTGGGAGGGCGTTTTGGGGATGCCGTTCATCTTCGACCAGCCGAACCTCGACAACCCGAACGAGGGCCACCTTTATTTCGATCCGGGCGACGGTCGCCTCATCACGATCTTCACGAACGAAGAGCGCAAGCCCGATGCCAAGCCCGTGCCCGAGGCGATCGGATCCCTTCACCACCTGGCGCTCAACGTCAGCCAAGCGACGTTCTGGCAGGTGGCCACCCGTCTCGACGCGCGCGGGGTCAAGCATTCGGGCCCGGTGGATCGCGGCTTCATGGACTCCATCTATTTCCGCGACCCGCTCGGTCTTCGGCTCGAGCTTGCAAGCTACCGGTTCGAGCCGCCGGAAGGCTGCCGGCACGCGGACGTGATGATCGAAGCCCACAAGATCCGGGTGGCGCGCGGCGACCACCACATCGACCGTGAGCATCTGGCCGACGCGATCGAGCTTCTGGTCGCGCGCAGGCAGGCGTCGCTCTCGGACGACCGGTCGCCGCGAAAATCCTACTGAGGATCAGGCCGCGCGGGACCGGGGCGGATCAGAGCTCGGTCGCGAAGGACCGGCTCGGGCGCCCCTCGGCCTTGCGCCGCGCATCGGCCGCGGCGATGGCCGCGTCTATGCCGGTCCGGTCGGTGGTGCCCGAGAAATTGGCGCGTGTCGGCATGGCTTCGGCGACATGGATGAAGCGCTCATGCGCGACATCGTGGAGGCGGCGCAATTCGGCGAGCGGATCGGGGTGGTCGTCGGCCCGGAGCGACAGCCACGGGTAATCCTCGCTGCGGTGGATGACGAGGGCGGCGGATTGCGTGCCGCGCTTGTCCCCTCCTGCCGCCTGCCCGGCTTCCATCGCGGTCATCAGCCGTTCCGCCAGGGGAAGGGCCATGTGCGCCTCGTAGGCCGCGAGGGTCCGGGCGATGACCTCGGGGCCGGCCAGCATGTTGCCCGCGACCGACACGCCGTCGCCCGCGACATGGCCGCACCAGTCGACGCAGTTCTCCCCGGTGTGAGCGGCGATGCGGCCCTCGGCGTCGATCATGTGGATCTGGCGGATCGCCTGACCGCCGTCGCGCGCGACGAGGTCGGCGAGCACCTCGGCGGCGCCCTCGCCAGCCGCCATGCGGTCGGCGGCCTCGATCCCCCAGATCGGGCTGACGAAGGCCTGCGTGGCAACGGCGCATCTGCCGCCGCGCAGGTGTGGGACGAGCGCACCCACGGCGAAGAAGCGGCTGGCGACGGCGACGCCGTAGTGACCGGTCCCGGGGTCTCGGGCGATGATGGAATAGGTCATGGATTTTTCCCCCTGTCTCAGCGCCCGGCCGCGTAGGCCTGCATCAGGCGCGGTGTCGCGGCGGCCCGCAGGAGGCCCCCGGTATCGCGCGACGCCGCGGTCAGGCGGCCTACCGTCCAGGGCTCGGCCACCTCGACCTCGTGCCCCTTGTCGCGCAGCGCCTGCAGCACGCTCTCGCCGAAGGCGGGCTCGGCCATCAGGTGACCGGGCCGCGTGCCGCGCGGGTAGAAGGACGACTGGAAATGCCCGGTGTGAAAGAGCGGCGCGTCGATGCCTTCCTGCAGGTTCATTCCGCCATGGACGAGGCGCAGGAAATAGATCAGCTGCCACTGGTCCTGCTGGTCGCCGCCGGGCGTGCCGAAGGCGAGGTGGCGGCCATCGGGCCCCTGCGCCATCGAGGGCGACAGCGTCGTGCGCGGGCGGCGGCCCGGCGCGAGCGACGTCGGCAGGCCCTCGTCGAGCCAGAACATCTGAGCGCGGGAGTTGAGCGGCATGCCCAGCCCCGGAACGACCGGCGAGGATTGCAGCCACCCGCCCGAGGGCGTGGCCGAGACGCTGTTGCCCCAGCGGTCGATCACGTCGATATGCACGGTGTCGCCGCGGCGTTCCGTCAGATGCGCCATGGTGGGCTCGCCCGCGCCCACCCCCGGGCCGGTGGCGAAGTCGCGCCCGGCCCGCGCCACGGCGGCGCTGGCCCAATCCTCGAAACCGGGGATGACGCCCGGGCGCTGCTCCCGCGAGGCCTGGCTGCCGATCAGCGCGCGTCGCGTCGCGGCATAGGCCTCGGACAGAAGCGTTTCGGTGGGCAGGTCCGTGTGCGCCGGATCGCCGTAATAGGCCTCGCGGTCGGCGAAGCTGAGCTTCATCGCCTCGGTGACGGTGTGGACGAACTCGGCCCCGACGAGGTCCATCCGTCCGAGGTCGATCCCGGACAGCGTCATCAGCGATTGCAGAAGCGTCGGGCCCTGGGACCACATGCCGACCTTCCACACGGTCCATCCGTGGTAGTCGACCGACAGCGGGTCTTCGTAGGTGGCGCTCCAGTCGGCCATGTCCTGCCCGTTCAGCACGCCCTTGCGGCGCCCACCGGCGGCGTCCATCACCTCGGCGTCGCGCAGGTAGGTGTCGATCGCCTCGGCGACGAAACCCTCGTAGAAGGCGGTGCGCGCGGCCTCGATCTGCTCGGCGCGGTCGGGGACACGCTCGGCCTCGGCCAGGAGGCGCTCCCAGGTGTCGGCGAGGTCGGGGTTGGCGAAGAGCGCGCCGGGCTCGGGCGCCGTGCCGCCGGGCAGCCATGTCGCGTAGGAGGTCGGCCATTCCTCGCGGAAGAACCCGGCCAGCCCGGCGATGGTGTTGGCCACGCGCGGCAGCACGGGATGCCCGTGGCGGGCGTAGTGGATCGCGGGCTCGAGGATGGCGCGCAACGGCAGTTGCCCATGGTCGCGCAGCATCAGCATCCAGGCCCCGAAGGCGCCGGGCACCACGGTCGCCAGAAGGCCCGAGCCCGGCACCAGCGTCAGCCCCTCGGCCCGGTAATGCGCGATGGTGGCTGCCGCGGGCGCCGTTCCCTGGCCGCAGATCACGCGCGGCGCGGCATCGCCCGCCCGCCGCATCAGAAGCGGCATGTCCCCCAGCGGGCCGTTCAGGTGCGGCTCTACCACCTGCAGGGTGAAGCCCATGGCGGCGGCCGCATCGAAGGCGTTGCCGCCCTGCTCGAGAATGCGCATCCCCACAGCCGATGCGATCCAGTGGGTCGAGGTGGCCACGCCGAAGGTGCCGGTGATCTCGGGGCGGGTTGTGAAGGTCATGGCAGTCCCGTTCGTCAGGTCAGGTGTCGCGGGGGTCGAGCGCATCGCGCAGCCCGTCGCCCAGCAGGTTGAAGCCGAGCACCACGAGGAAGATCGCGGCGCCGGGGTAAAGCGCCATCCAGGGCGCCTGTTCGAGGAAGTTCTTGGCGATGTTCAGCATCGACCCCCAGGACGGCGCGGGCGCCTGTTGTCCGAGGCCGAGGAAGCTGAGCGAGGCCTCGGCGATGATCGCGGTGGCGATGGTCAGCGTCGCCTGCACCAGGATCGGCGGAAAGATGTTGGGCAGGATGTAGCGGGTCACGAGCGCTCCGTGGCGCAGGCCCACCGCGCGGGCGCTCTCGACGTAATCCTCCGTCATCACGGTCATGGTCTGCGCACGGGCCAGCCGAATGAAGATCGGCATCGCCGAGAGGCCGATTGCGATCATGGCGTTGGTCAGCGACGGGCCGAGGAAGGCGGCCAGCGCGATGGCGAGGATCAGGAAGGGCGCGGCCAGGAGCGCCTCGGTCACGCGGCTGATCGTGGCATCGGTCCAGCCGCCGAGGTAGCCCGCCATGACGCCGAGCGGCACGCCGAGGCAGACGGCGATCACGACCGAGACGACGCCCGCCAGAAGCGAGGCCTGCGCCCCCCAGATCATGCGCGAGAGCACGTCGCGCCCGATCTCGTCGGTTCCGAAAAGGTACTTGTCCGATGGCGCCTGCCGCACCGCAAGCCAGTCGGTCGCGGTCGGATCGTTGATCGGCAGCAGGGGCGCAAGCAGCGCCACGAGCACGAAGAAGAGGACAACCGCCCCACCCAGAAGCGCGGCGGGATTGCGGCGCAGCTTCTTCCAGACGCGGCTCTGACGCTTCGGCAGGTCGGGTGCGGGCGCGGCGGCGCGCGGGTCGACGACGCTGGTCATTGGTCCCTCATGCGCGGGTTGAGGACGCGGTAGGCCACGTCGGCCAGGAGGTTCATGAAGATGAAGGCGACGCCGGTGCAGAGCACGATTCCCTGCACCACCGCGTAGTCACGGTTGAAGACGGCATCGACCACGAGCTTGCCGAAGCCCGGAATGGTGAAGATCTGTTCGGTCAGCACGGCGCCGGCCAGAAGTTCGCCGAACAGCAGCGTGGTGACCGTCACGATGGGCACCAGCGCGTTGCGCAGCGCGTGCTTGACCAGGACGATCCGTTCGCTCAGGCCCTTGGCCCGCGCGGTGCGGATGTAGTCGGATTTCAGGACGCTCAGCATCGCCGAGCGCGTGTGGCGCATCAGCGTCGCCGCGATGGCCGTGCCCAGGACGAAGGCCGGCATCAGCATGGTCTTGATGGATTGTAGCGGGTCGTCGGAAAACGGCTGGTAGCCCGAGGCAGGAAGCCAGCCGAGCTGCACCGAGACGAGCAGGATCATCATGATCCCTAGCCAGAAATTCGGGACCGACAGGCCCGACAGGGCCACGACATTGGCGACCCAGTCGATCCAGGTGCCCTTCTTGTAGGCCGACAGCACACCGGCGGGGATGCCGATCACCATCGCGATCACGAGGGCCATCGTCGCAAGCTGGATCGTCACGGGCAGCTTCTCGGCGATCAGCTCGAGGACCGGCTGGTTGGTGCGCAGCGAGATGCCGAGATCGCCCTGCAGCGCCGCGCCGATCCAGGCGAAATATTGCACGATGACGGGGTCGTTCAGGCGGTACTTCTCGCGCAGGAAGGCGATCACCTCGGGGTCGCGCTCTTCGCCCGCCATGACAAGGATGGGGTCGCCCGGCAGCAGCTTCTGCAGCGTGAAGACGAAGATCGAGATCAGGATGATCGTCGGGATCGCGATCAGCAGTCGGCGTCCGATGAAGGCGAGCATGGCCGCAGGCTCCGGCAGGGGTGGAGGGACGCGCGGGGGTGTTTCCGCGCGCGCCCCGGTTGCAGTTATTCCGCGATGGACACGCCTTCGAGGCGGATCATCCCGTCGGGATAGGGCACGAAGCCCTGCACGCTGTCATCGAGCGCCCAGATCCACGTGACGTGGTAGAGGTAGATGATCGGCAGATCCTCGATCAGGATATCGCGGGCCGCGTTGTAGGACGCGCGGCGCACCTCGAGGTCGGTCGAGGTCCGGGCCTCGTTCAGAAGGCGGTCGACCTCCTCGTTGGAGTAGCCCGAGTCGTTGATGCCGCCACCGGTGGTCATGAACTGGTGGATGTTGCCATCGGGATCGACGCGGCCGGACCACCCGACCTGGCTGGCCTGGTAGTCACCGGCGGACTGGTCGGCGAGCAGCGTGGCGAATTCCTTGGCCTCGAGCTCGATGGTGATACCGGCCTCGGAGGCCATCGCCTGCACGACCTGCATCAGCTGGGTCTGCACGGGGTTGTTGGCGACCTGCACGGTGATCGTGATGCCGTCGGCAAAGCCCGCCTCGGCCAGCAGCGCGCGGGCCGCCTCCACGTCGCGCTCAGGCACGGGGTAGGCGTCGTTGTACCAGGGCGAGGTCGGCGGGAACGGCTGGTTGCCGGGGGCGAAGGCGCCCTCGAAGACGACCTGGTTGATCACGTTGCGGTCGATCGACAGCGACAGGGCCTGCCGGATACGCGCGTCCTGGCCGAGCGGATTGTCGGCGCCCGCGCCGTTTGCGACGTTGATCGTGATGCCCTGGTAGCCCAGCGACACCGCCTGTTCAATCGTCAGGTCTTCATCCGCCATGACCGAGGCCACGTCGGTTGCCGCCAGCCGCTCGAGCATGTCGAGATCGCCCGCCCGCAGGTTGGCAAGACGCACGGTCGTGTCGGGAATGGGCAGGAAGGTCACGCTGTCGATATTGATCGCATCGGCGTTCCAGTAGTCGGGGAAGGCCTGAAGCACGATGCGGTCCTGCTGGATGCGCTCGACGAAGCTGAAGGGGCCCGAACAGACCGGGTTGAGACCGAAATCGGTGCCGGCCGCTTCGGCAGCGGTCGGAGAGATCATCATGCCCGCGCGGTCCGCGAGTTGCGCGAGCAGCGTCGCGTCGGGCGCGTCGAGGCTGAAGCGAATGGTGTACTCGTCCACGACCTCGACACCGGTGATCGAGCTCAGCTCGGATTTCCGGCGGCTCTCGGGAAGGTTCTGGCTGCGGTCGATGTTCGCGGCCACGGCCTCGGCGTTGAAGGGCGTTCCATCGTGGAAGACCACACCCTCGCGCAGGGTCATCGTCAGCGACAGGCCGTCGTCGGACCACTCCCAGCCGGTCGCCAACTGCGGGACGATCTCGAGGTCGGGCGTGATGTCGACCAGCTTGTCGCAGAGCGAGGCGTAGACGATCCGCCCCACGAAGGTCCGCGACTGGTCAGGATCGAGGACGTCCGGGTCCTCCTGCAGGCCGATGCGCATGTCCTGCGCAAGGGCGGCCCCCGTCACTCCGGCGGCGGCGAGCCCGAAGGCAAGCGCCAGTGCGACTTTCTTTGTATGTGCCATCTTTCGTAGTCCTCCGATTGTCGGCTTGGATTTTGAAGGCGCTCGTTTACGAGTCGTTATTGGTAGGGACGGCCCCGGCCAGGGCGCGGGCGTAGAGGTCGAACCGCCGCTCGGCGTCGGCGCTGCGTTTCGGGGTGGGGTCGCCGAGCCCGGTCAGGTCAAGCTCCGCCGCCCGGTGACAGGCGACCGCCCGCCCCTCGCCGGCAGGCGAGAGCGCCGGACGCTCGGCGCGGCAGCGGTCCTGCGCGTAGGGGCAGCGGGGATGGAACCGGCAGCCCGGGGGCGGGTCGATCGGGTTGGGCGGATCGCCCTCGACCAGCGGGCGCGCGCGCCGGGCGCCGAAATCGGCGACGGGGATCGCGGCCAGCAGGGTCTCGGAATAGGGATGCTTCGGCGCCTCGAAAAGCGCGTCCGCGGGCGCCGTCTCGACGATCTCGCCGAGGTACATCACGGCGACGCGGTCGGCCATGTGACGGATCACGGCGAGGTCATGGGCGATCACGATCAGCGTCAGGCCGAACTCGTCCTTCAGGTCCTCGAGCAGGTTCACCACCTGCGCCTGGATGGACACGTCGAGCGCGCTGACGGGCTCGTCCCCGATCAGGACGGTCGGCCCCGAGGCCAGCGCCCGCGCGATGCCGATGCGCTGGCGCTGACCACCGGAGAACTCGTGCGGATAGCGGTCGGCATGGGCCGGTGTCAGGCCCACGCGCGTGAGCAGGTCGGCCACCCGTGCGCGCCGGTCACTTGCCGTGCCGATCCCGTGGGCGCGCATCGGTTCCTCGATCAGGGCGCCGACGGTCATCCGCGGATTGAGCGACGAAAACGGATCCTGGAAGATGAACTGAAGGTCGCGCCGCAGGGCGCGCATCCGCTCGGGCGGGAGATGAGCCAGGTCCTCGCCATGGTACCAGACCTCGCCCTCGGTCGGCTCGATCAGCCGCAGCAGCAAACGCGCCAGCGTGGATTTCCCGCAGCCGCTTTCGCCGACGATCGCGAAGGTTTCGCCTTGCGCCACCTCGAGAGACACACCATCGACCGCCCGCACGACCGTTGGGGTGCCGAAGAGCGGGCGGGCGGTCACGAATTCCTTGCGCAGGTCGCGGACCGACAGGATCGCGCTCATGTTCCGGTCTCCTTCAACGGAGCCTCTCCGAGGCCCCCCAGCGGGGCGTGCACGCAGGCCACGGCATGATCCCCGTCGAGGATGCGCAGCGGCGGCACCTCATCGCAGGCCCCGGTGCGGAAGGGGCAGCGCGTCGAGAACCGGCATCCGGCGGGCATCGACCCGGGCTGGGGCACCGTGCCCGGAACCGTCACGAGCCGCCCGCGCCTGGCCCCGAGAGAGGGCATCGAGCTCATCAGGCCGATCGTGTAGGGGTGCTGCGGATCGGTGAAGATCCGCTCGGCCGAGCCGATCTCGACGATGCGCCCGCCGTACATGACCGCCACCTTGTCGGCCATTTCGGCCACCACGCCAAGGTCGTGGGTGATCAGGACGAGCGCCGCGCCCGTCTCGGATTGCAGGGCGCGAAGCAATTCGAGGATCTGGGCCTGGATCGTCACATCGAGCGCGGTCGTCGGCTCGTCAGCGATCAGAAGCTCGGGGTCGTTGGCCAGCGCCATTGCGATCATCGCGCGCTGCCTCATGCCGCCCGAAAGCTGGTGCGGAAATTCGTCGAGCCGCTTCTCGGGCGCCGGAATGCGCACGCGGCGCAGCATTTCCAGCGCACGCGCCCGGGCCTCGGCGGCCGACACCGACTTGTGGCGTCGCACGGACTCGGCGATCTGCTCGCCGATCCGCAGGGCCGGGTTGAGCGAGGTCATCGGCTCCTGGAAGATCATCGCCATCCGCCCGCCCCGGATCTCGCGCAGCGCCGCGGCATCCATCGTCAGGAGATCATCACCGGAGAACAAGGCACGACCGCCCGCCACGCTCAGCGGCGGGCTCTGCAGAAATCCCATGAGCGCGAGCGAGGTCAGGCTTTTCCCGCAGCCGGATTCGCCCACGAGACACAGTGTCTCGCCCGCATTCAGGGAGAAGCTCACATCGTCCACGAGGTTGCCGTCCACGCCGCGCAGCGCGATGGACAGACCGTCGACGTCGAGAAGCGGACCGGTGCGACGTGTCATGACGACCGCCCCCGAGCCTGTTCGAGGTTGGAGGTCAGCGCCTGCAAATGCGAGCGCATCGCCTCGCGCGCGGCGGCCTCGTCGCGGGCATCTATGGCGGCGATGATCCTCTGATGCTGCCGGTCATACTCGGCGACCAGGTCGGGCGAACGGGCGCTCTGGCGCTCGCGCTGCCAGCGTTGTTCGCTGCGCACCTCGTTCAGGAGGGCAAAGGCCGCACGAAGGATCGGGTTTCCGGCGATGCGCGCGATCATGCGATGAAGCGAGCCGTCCCAAAGCTCGGCCGCGTCGGCATCCGTGGCCTTGGCCGTCCGGTCGGCCAGGTCGCGCATGCGGGCGACATCCTCGGCCGTGGCCCGGCGGGCGGCCAGCGCCGCCATCTCGGGTTCGAGCGCCATGCGCGCCTCCATCACGGTGACCGGGTCGGCCTCCGGCGCAAGGCGGGCGGCGAGAGGGCCGTTCGGGTCCGGCGGCTCCCCGGCAAAGGTGCCCTTGCCCTGGCGCCGCCAGACGAGACCCTCGGCCTCAAGCGCGTCCAGGGCGCGGCGTATGCCGCGTCGGCCGATCCCGAAACGTTCGGACAGTTCCCGTTCCGTGGGCAAGCGCCCGTCGGCCTCGATTTCCCCGCTCCGGATCAGGTCCCGGATCTTGGCTCGCGCCGCCGAGGCGTTGTCTGTCAGGGCTGCCGTGTCGCGCACAATTCCACCCAAGGTTGCACCAAGTATATATTGGTTCGTAACCAATTTATTATTGGTTCATCCCCTGACGAGGCGTCAAGAGATTCTTTCTCGATTGCAGCGAACACCGGCGGGCGGGCAGGATGACCGGACCGGGACACAGCCCGCGAAGGGTCCGCAGCCGGCGGCGATCCGACCGGTACGCCCGACCGAACCCAGGGAAGTGCCTTCGCCGTGAAATGCGCCTATTCTGGCATCGGGGCCGTCACCGCGGCTCTCGGCCCGGGGGAGGCCCTCGCAAGCGTGGCAGACGCCGGACCGCATCCGCCGACCCGTTGGCCGCCGTGAAGGGCATGGCCGGAAAGGAGCCGTTCGACCGTCATGACTGGCAATTCCCCGGGCGGGCGCGCAACGCCGGATGACGGCGACCGCCGATACATGTTCCTGGTCAACCCCGGTTCAGGCGGGACGAACCTCGCGAGAAAGACGGGCATCGTGGCGCGGCTGTCAAACGGATTGAGCGCGGAAACCCGCGTCAGCACGTCCGAGGGGCATGCCTCGGACCTCGCCCGCGACGCGATGCGGTCGGGACGGATCGTCGTCGCCTGCGGTGGCGACGGGTTGCAGAACATCGTGGCGCAGCAAGCCGTCGAAACCGGGGGCGTCATGAGCGTTCTGCCGATCGGGCGGGGTAACGACTTCGGCGCGTCCCTGCAGTTGCGCACGATCGAGGATACCGAGGCCGCGTTGAGACGGGGGCACATCCGCCAGGCACGATACCTGGATCTTCGGTTCGAGACGCATTCGCGGATCTGCCTGACCTGCGCAGGTGTCGGGCTGTTGAGTGACGCCAGCGCCCGGGCCATGGCCCTGCCCTACCTGCGCGGGCAGCTACTGTATGCCGTTGCCGCCCTGATCAGTGTGGCGAGGCTCACGTCCCGACGCTATTCGATCACGCTCGATGGCCGGGAAACGTCCCGGGACCTGCTGATCATGATCGGCGCGGCGTCGGAATACACGGGCGGCGGCATCCCGATCGCGCCGCATGCCAGGTCGGACGCGGCGCGCCTGAATATCCTGTGGGCAGACCGGCTGGGGCGACTGGCGGCCGTGAAGCTCCTGCTGCGGGCGCTGGCGGGCAGGCACCTGGATCATGACGCCGTGACGAGCGGATTTTTCGAGCGATGCACGATTGCCGGTGATCCGGACGGGTCCCCGGCCCCGATGGTGTTCGGAGATGGCGAATTGTTGGGACTGCTGCCCGTCACCATGTCGCTCGGGCAGACGCCCCTTCGCGTCCTTGCCCCCCGGGCCGTTCACCAGGCCCCGCTTCCCCTCGGTCGCAAGGCCAGCGAGGAGCTTTACGCCATCGATGGGGAGTAGACCCTGCGGACAAAGGCGCGCGGCACCGGTCGTCAGGTCGGACCCGAACCGACGCGCGCGCGGACCCGGGCGCCATCGGCCATGCCGACGCAGACCACGATCTCACCGGGGAGCGGCGCGTCCGGCACCGTGACCGACAGCGTGTCGATGTGATCGAAGGACCAGGGATCGTCCTTGTGGCCGAGGGGCAGGTCGATGACGGCACCGATCCCGCCGGTCTTCACGTTCGAGGGCATCAGCGCCTTGCCCCCGCCGATGGCGGCACGCACGGGCTTGCCCAGGCGTGGATGCAGCAGCGCCGCACCATGCTCGGCCGCGCCCAGTGTCCCGACGATGGCGGCCTTGCCATAGCTGACCGGAGGCGCGCCGAGTGCGGCGACGGCTTCCGCCGCCAGTTGCGCGCCAAGCAGCGCACCGCAGTCGAACAACTCCGACAGGTCGGCATGATCCTTGCCGGCAAGGGGGTTGCGCAGGACCGCCAGCGCGGCCACCCGGGTCAACGGCTCACAGGGGGCGCCCATCTCGTCGGTCTCGGTCCGCTCGCGGATCAGCATCCTCTTTCGGATCTGCATCAGGCGATTTCCTCCATCCTTGCGTTGGTGGCCATGGTCTTGATCATCCGGAACAGGGCGGCGGCCGGAAACACGAGGGCAAAAAGCGCGACGCCGAAGAGAATGGCGCCATCGGCCGCGCCCGTCCGGTCGAAGATCCAGCCCGCGACAGGCGGGGCCGCCGTGATGATCGCATAGTAAATCGTCAGGAACACGCCCATTCCGAACGCACGCCGCTCGACGGCGACCGCCTGGCCGTAGAGTGCCATGATGACACCGGCGGGTGCCATTCCGACGAGACCGAAGAGCAGGCTCGCGCCGAAACCGGCGCCCGGAACCGAGAGCATCAGCAGGGCCGCCATGGCCGCCGCCATGGTCACGGCGAGAATGAGGCTGGTGTGGCCGAGACGATCGGATATCTGACCGCAGATCGTTCCCGACCCGATCATGATCCAGCTCGCGAAGCTGATGATCGAGGCGGCACCCAGCACGCTCACACCCTGTGCCTTCAGCATTTCCGGTCCGAAGCTGAGGTAGACGATGTAGCCCGCGTTGAACGCGCCCCATGCGACGCCGGCGCAGGCCACGAGCGCCCATTCATGGGGCAGGAGCCAGGTCCTGCCCGCCAGCGCGCGGCGCGGTCCCGTGCCGGGAGATCGGTAGAAGGTGAAGATGCCCAGCGCCGCGACCGCGCAGTATCCCGCGGCGGCCAGGAACGGCACCTGCCACCCGAAGGCGGCCGCGAGCCAGGTGTGGCCGACCTGGCCCATCGCGATGCCGAGGGGCCAGCTCATGACGAGAATGCTCATGGCCGTCGCCATCTCGCGTCCGTCGAACCAGTCGGCCGCCATCTTGGTGAAGTAGAGCATGGAGAGCACGCCCCCCGCACCCGCGGCCAGCCGCCCGGCGGCGATCTGCTCCGGGCCGGTCGCCAGTGCCGTGACGAGGGCACCCACGGCCAGCACCGAAAGCCCGAGCCCGCAGAGCAGCCTGTCCGATGCATAGCGCCCCGCATAGCCGGCCGGCAGCGCCAGGAACATGCCGGGCGCCATGAAGAACCCGATCATCAATCCGATCTGCGCGTAGCCGAGACCGAAGGCCGCGCCGAGGCTGTCCCCGGCGGAACCAAGCGTCTGGAAGTTGATCCCAAGCCCCACCCGCGCGGCGAAAAGCAGGGCAAGCATGTGCCAGCGGGTCATGCGAGGTCTTTCTGCAGGTAGACGAAGTGGGGGTCGGCCTCGATCGGGTCCGAGCACCCCTCGTAGCGCGGAATGTAGCGAAACCCGAGGGCTTCGAAGATCCGGATGCTCTCGCGGTTGCCCTTGATGATGTTCACCATGAGCCTTTGCCACCCCATCGACCGCGCCGCCTCCATCTGCGCCATGACCAGCGCGCGACCAAGACCGTGACCGTTCGCCTCGGGGCGGACGTAAAGGCGCTTGAACTCGCCCGTCTCGGGCCCGATCCGGTGCAGGGTCGCACATCCCATCAGCCCGTCCGCGCCGTCGCGCACCAGCAGGAACCGCCCGTTCGGTGGCAGGATCCTGTCCAGGTTCGGCCAGAACGACGCCATGAGACCGGTCGGCGTGAAGTCGTGGACGATCCCGGCCGCGGTGATCTTCCGGACGATCACGCCATAGTACTCCAGGAGCAGCGCGTCGATCTCTGCGCGGTCCGTCACCTCGGTCACCGATGTGATCCGATACCCCGAAGGATTGCCGTCGCGACCCGCCGCATCCGCGGGGCTTGCGTCCTGATTGCCGGTCATCATGCCCGACCGGGCAGGGGCAGGGGCAGAGGCATTGCCCGTCCGTTCCAGTGTCATGGGTCGGTCTCCGTTGTGAAGGCGAAGTCAGGATGCGCCGATCCCGGCATCGTGGATATCGGCCATTTGCAGTAATCCGCACTCGCGGCATGCAGTATTCTGCTAATGCATCTGCAGGATTGCCTGATGCCCGGCGGTCCAACATGATCGGGTGATACTCCATCGCAGGATATGCCCGCCCGTGTCGCCCGACGAGATCCTCAGCCCACGCGAGATAGAGATCGCCAGCGCCTATGCGCAGGGCGACACCTACCAGGCGATCGCGAACGGGCTGGGCATCGCCCCGTCGACCGTGCGGACGCACCTGGCCACGATCTATCGCAAGCTCGGGGTATCCTCGAAACTGGACCTTCACGCGCGGCTCGGGGGCGACTTGCCCAACGATGACGTTCAGACCGACCATGCGGCCGTGATTTCGGAACTGGCGCTGAGCCTCGAAGAGGCCCTGCGCCGGGAGCAGGCTCTGGCCGAGGTGCTGCGCATCATCAGCAGGTCTCGCGGCGACATCGACACCGTGATGCCGGCGATCCTCGGCTTTGCGCTCGATCTCTGCGAGGCCGAGTTCGGTATCCTTTTCGAGCACCAGGGACAGGGCCGTTATGTAGCCAGTCACACATTGGGCATCCCGGGGCAATTCCAGGACTGGCTGGACGCCCAGGGAGCCTTCACGGCGGGCCAGCGCACCGGCCTTGGCCGGCTGGCGGCGTCCCGTAGCGTCGTGAACATCTACGATGTGCGCGCCGAGGAGATCTTTCGGACCGACGATCCCCTGCGATATGCCACCGCGATCCTCGGCGGCGCGCGATCCTTCGTCGCCATTCCGATGATGTCGGGCGACACGCTGGTCGGCGCCTTCACGATCTACCGCCAGAGCGTCCGGCCCTTCGGCGCGCAGGCGACGACGCTCGCCCAGACCTTTGCCGATCAGAGCGTCATCGCGCTAGAAAACGCGCGCTTGATCACGACCCTGCGCCAAAAGGCAATGGAGGCATGAGCATCGCCGGTGATCCGCTCAGCACCCGCGAACGCGAGATCGCCGAGGGCTTTGCCGAGGGCGAGACCTACCAGCAGATCGCAGAGCGCCTTCACCTCGCCCCATCGACGGTGCGCACCCATCTTGCGACGATCTACCGGAAGCTCGGCGTCTCGACGAAGCTGGACTTGCGCAAGCGGCTCGAGACGGGGGCAGTCCCGGACCCCGGGCAGAGCCTGCCACAGCGGCCCGACCGGCCCTCGATCGCCGTGCTCGCCTTCGAGAACATGTCGGACGATCCCGGTCAGGAATATTTCTCGGACGCGATCACCGACGAGATCATCACCGCCCTGTCGCGCTCGCCCTGGCTGTTCATCATCGCCCGCAACACGACCTTCACCTACAAGGGGGAAAACGTGGATGTCCGGCGCGTCGCCGCCGAACTTGGCGTGCGTTTCGTGCTCGAGGGCAGCGTGCGGCGCGCGGGCGACCGGGTGCGGGTCACCGCACAGATGATCGACGGGCTGACCGGAGGGCATGTCTGGTCGGATCGCTACGACGGGCGCATCGAGGATGTCTTCGATCTGCAGGACGAGATCACCCGGCAGGTTGTCGCCTCGATCCAGACCATCGTGCATCGCAGCACCGTCGAGACGCCCGTCGAACGCCTGAACCGCCCGGACCTGACCGTCTGGGAATTGACCATGCGGGCCTGGCACCTGCTCTATGATTTCACCCCCGAGGCCTATGCCTCCGCAAAGACGCTCCTGGAGCGCGCGCTGGCGATCGACCCGGAGAGCGCCGAGGCGAACATGGTCCTTTCGCTGGTCAACCATCACGTCGCCATCCTCGGATTCGCGCCCGATCCGACCCCGGCGATGGAGGCCGCCTACGCCCTTGGCCGGCGCGCCACGCAACTCGACGACCGCAACGAATATGCGCATTGGGCACTGGGGATCAGCTGCTGGGGTCTTCACCGGCTCGACGAGGGGATCGCAGCGCTGGAGCGCGCGGTCGAGCTCAATCCGAATTGCTCGGTCGCCTATGGCAGCCTCGGCACCGCGCTTGCGATCGCGGGCCGCGTGGAGGACGCCATCGCGAACCAGGAGATCGCGATCCGCATGAACCCCCGGGACCCGAGCATCTTCTTCCGCTTTTCGGGCCTCGCGCTGGCGCATTACACAGCGGACGACTTCGAGATGGCGATCCTCTGGGCCGAGCGTGCGATCCACCGGATGCCGCGTTGGTATCTCGCGCACTTCCTCCTTGCCGCAAGTCACGTCGGGCTTGGACACATGGATCAGGCCCGCGCCGCCGTCGCCGCCTGCGAGACGGTGCTACCGGGCATGTCCGTGGCGGATGCCGAACGCACCCCTCTCAGGGATGAAGCAAGAATGCAGATGTTCCGCGACCGGCTCGGCGAGGCCGGTTTCGCCCCGGGACCGTCCCGCTGACACCACGCGACCTGCGAGGGAGATCCGGGAGGGCCACGCGAGCCGATGGCCCCGGAAGGTCCCGAAGCGGAGGCAGCGCCGCCTTTTGTCCCTACCGGTCCAGGGCGCATGTTCCATGGGGCGATGGCGGCTTCCCGAGCGGCAAGGACCCGATCTGCACAGCGACTGCCGTCCCGGACGGTGCCCTCGCATGATTGTTGCGCCGATTTGACGCCGTAAGTAGTGTTCGACGACTACCATTTGCAGGGGCCTGCCATGACAATCCGCGCGAATGAGGCATGGACCGACCGACGGTTCACGTACCGGGCCTGGACGGGGAAGGCCGCACAACTCGGCGCCCTGGTCGGAATTGCCTGGGCGCTCGTGGCGGGGGTCTCATCGCTCTGGTGGGCGGTGGCGGCCGTCATGTATTTCGCGATGTCCTGCCTTGGATACGCGATCTGCGTGCATCGCGGACTCTGCCACCGGGCCTTCGTGATGAAACCCGCGGTGACGCGCGTGCTCTCGATCGTCGCGGCCCTTGGACTGACCGGCAGCCCGATGGGCTGGATCGGCACGCACAGGACGCATCACGCACACGCCGACCGGCCCGAGGATCCGCATGCACCGGGCGATCATGGCTGGTGGCTTCTCTGGACGGGTCCCGATCTCGAGATCGACTGGTGGCGCATTCGCGACATGCTGCGGGATCCCTTCCAGCGCTGGCTTCACCGGTATTACCTGCTGGTGCCTCTGACCTGGGCGTTGCTCCTTGCGGTGATCGATCCGCGTGCTGTCGTCTTCGGTTTCGTCATTCCCGCCGGGGTTCACGTAACGACGTCGAACCTGTCCACGATCCTGGGTCACGGGCACGGCTACCGCAACCACGACCTCCGGGACGGCTCGACGAACAACGCGCTCCTCGCGCTGCTGACCTGGGGAGAGGGCTGGCACAACAACCACCATGCCCGCCCAACCAGTTGGAGCCTGCGCGAAAGATGGTGGGAATTCGACCCGGCGGGTCAGATCATCCGGCTCATGGCCGCCACCGGCCTGATCGAACGGAACAGCCTCCGAACGGCGCCCTGACCGTGGCGGCGAACAGCAAGCGGAGGACTCGCGGCAGGCGCAGCCAAATGGCGGACCGCGCCGTCAACGGGGCCATCCATGCGCTTATCGGTCTCAGCATGTTGCTGCCCTACAAGACCCGGGTCCGGACCTTCGGGGCCGTCTCGTCGCATGTGCTGGGCCCGCTGGGCGGTTTCGATCGCCGCGTCGAGGCCAACCTGAAATTCGCCTTTCCCGACATGGATCCGCAAACACGGCGACGCATCTGCCGTGCGGCCGAGGACAATCTCGGCCGGTCGTTCATCGAGTCCTATTCCTACGCGGATCTGGTCGCATGTTGCCGGGACATCCAGCTGTCCGGCCCCGGTTTCGAGGCACTCGAGACCGCTCGAAAGGCCGGGAAGCCATCGATCCTGTTCACCGGGCATTTCGGAAACTACGCCGCCATTCGGCTGGCACTCGAGGCCAGGGGGCACACGCTTGGCGTGCTCTACCGCCCCTTCAGCAATCCCTATTTCGAGCGGCGACACAGGGCAGCGCAGAGCGTCTTCGGCCTTCAGTTCCCGCGCGGACCTGCGGGCCTGCAAGCCATGTTGCGCAACATCAGGGCGGGCAACATCACGGCGATCGTCGGCGATCAGCACGTCGCCGATGGCGCAGACCTCACGTTCATGGGCAAACGCGCCGCGACATCGACCGCCGCCGCCCGGCTGGCCTTGAAGTACGACGCCCCGTTGGTTCCGGCCTATGGCGTGAGACGGTCCGATGGGATCCACTTCGATGTCGTCATCGACGACCCGGTCGCACGTGACACGCCGGAGAGGATGTCGCAGAGCCTGAACGACAGCCTGGAAAGAATGGTTCGTGCGCACCCGGGACAGTGGATGTGGACGCATCGCCGCTGGAAGGCCCCACGCGACCGCTAGAGGCGCTTGACCGTGCCGCCGCCCCGAAGGACGCCGCGGACCCGCGATTGCGGGTTCACCGGATGCGGCTTGCGGGCGCGGCAACCCCTGCCGGACATGGTTCCGAAATGCGACGAGCCGAGCAGGTGCTCCTTGCGACCTCGGTCAGCCAGAGCGCAACGAGACCATCAACTGTTGAGATCGAACGCCTTCTGGACCTCCGTCTTGTCGGTCTCGGACCTGGTCTTCGACAAGACGACCGAGCCGCGGCTCAGCACGTAGAAGCGATCCGCCAGGTCGAAGGCGAAGTCGAAATACTGTTCCACCAGGACGATCGCCATCTCTCCCTCCTCCCTCAGTTGACGGATGACGTTCCCGATGAGCTGGATGATGTTCGGCTGGATCCCCTCGGTCGGCTCGTCCATCAGCAGGACCCGGGGGCGGGCGATCAGGGCGCGGGCTATGGCGAGTTGCTGCTGCTGTCCCCCCGAAAGGTCGCCCCCGCGGCGATTCTCCATGTCCTTCAGAACCGGAAAATACTCGAAGACGCGATCGGGGATCGAGCGATCCTCCTTCGGCAGGCATGCGAACCCGGTCTCGAGGTTCTCCCGCACCGTCAGCAGTGGAAAGATCATGCGCCCCTGCGGCACGTAGCCGACACCCATCTGTGCCAGCCTGTGCGGCGGGAGGACGGGGACATCCAGACCCTCGAGCGCGAGCGTTCCGCCAGAGCGGGGATGGTTCCCGGAAATCGCCTTCATCAGCGAGGTCTTGCCCACCCCGTTCGTGCCCATCACGCAGGTCACCTCGCCGCGCTCGGCGCGCATCGAGATGCCGTTGAGGATCTGGCTGCCGCCGTAGTGAAGCGTAAGGTCGCGGGTTTCCAGCATGTCAGCGCCCCAGGTAGACTTCGATGACGCGCTCGATGCCCATGACATGCTCGAGCGACCCTTCCGCGATGACCGATCCCTCGTGCAGCACGGTCACGCGGCAGTCGAGCCTGCGCACGAATTCCATGTCATGTTCCACGACCACGACCGCGTGCGACTGCGCCAGCCGCTTCAGCAGGTCCGCGGTATGGTTGCGCTCTTCCGTGGTCATGCCGGCGGCCGGTTCGTCCACCAGGAGAAGCTTCGGGTCCTGCGCCAGCAGCATCCCGATCTCGAGCCATTGTTTCTGGCCGTGGCTCAGGATGCCCGCCTTGCGCCCGAGGTGGTCCGACAGGCCGATCTCGACCGCGATCTCCTCGATCCGGCCATGGTCCGCGACGGTGACCCGGTCGAACATCGCGCTGAACGGGCCGCGTGGCTTTTTCAGCGCCACGCGCAGGTTGTCGCGCACGCTCTGGTCCTCGAAGACGGTGGGGCGCTGGAACTTGCGGCCGATCCCCGCGCGGGCGATCTGCGCCTCGGACATGGACAGGAGGGAATGGCCCATCTCGCCCCAGCGCACGGTTCCCACGTCGGGCCGCGTCTTGCCGGTGACGATGTCCATGAAGGTGGTCTTGCCGGCCCCGTTCGGGCCGATCACCGCCCGCATTTCCGGCAGGCCGATGGTGAAGCTGAGGTTGTTGATCGCCTTGAACCCGTCGAAGGAGACCGAGACGCCGTTGACCTCGAGAAGCGTGCTCATGGGTCCTGCCTCCGCACGACGTAGTCGAAGAGACCCGCCAGCCCCCGCGGCGCGAAGAGCGTCACGAGAACGAAGCCGAGGCCCAGAAGGACCGGCCACCAGTCGATCCAGCTGATCTCGTAGAAGCCGAGGTCGACATCGGGCGCGCGGCCCGAGGTGAAGAACGTGGACAAGAGCGAGACGACCGCCGCCCCGATGACCGCGCCGTAAAGCCGCCCGCGCCCGCCGATGGCGACCCAGACGGCAAGGTAGATCGACGCGATGGGCGCGATCTCGTCGGGGTTGATGATGCCTGCCTGCGGGTAATAGAGCGCGCCCGCGACGCCGCAGATCATGGCCGACAGGGTGAAGACGACCAGCTTGTAGACCTCGACCGGGTAGCCGAGGAAGCGCACGCGCAATTCGTCGTCGCGGATGCCGCGCACGATGTTGCCGAACTTGCCCGAGACAAGCCACGCCGCGCCGACATAGCCCAGCCCCAGCGCCAGCGCGGAGGCCCAGAAGAACCAGACCGACAGGCGGTCCTGCCCGATGGCCTCGGCGCCGGGGATGTTCTGGAGCCCCGACAGGCCGTTGTTGCCGCGCAGGCCGGTGTCGTTCTGGAACAGGTAGAGCGACAGCGCCAGCGTCATCGCCTGTGTCAGGATCGAGAGATAGACCCCCGTCACCCGGCTGCGGAAGGCGAGCCAGCCGAAGACCAGCGCCAGCACCCCCGGCACGAGAACGACCAGCAGGAGGCTGAGGAACAAACTGTCGGAGACCGCCCACATCCACGGCCAGTCCTCGGCCCCGACGACCGAGAAGATCTGCAGAGCGGTCGCCTGGCTGACCTCGGCTTCGGTCGGCGGGATCGGGCTTTCGGCAAGGTTCGCGCGGATCACCGCCTCGGTCCGGGCGGTCATCAGCCACATGCCGATCATGTAGCCGCCCAGCCCGAAGAAGGCGAAATGCCCGAGGCTCAGGATGCCGCAATAGCCCCAGACCAGGTCCATCGCGAGTGCCGCAAGGCACAGGCAGAGCGTCATGCCCAGCACCTTGGTGAAACTGACCGAGAGCGCGCCCGTGCCATAGGCGGGCGACAGGAAGGTCACGCCAAGCGCGACAAGCGCGAGGACCGCGATGAAGACCGGGACCGACCGGTTGCGGACGAAGATCGAGTTGCCCATCCCCTCAATCCCCCGCCGCTCGGCCGCGCAGCGCGATGATGCCGCGCGGACGGAACTGGATGAACAGGATCACGAAAAGGATCATGTAGGTCTGGGCTGCCAGCGTGTTGGTCGGGTTCAACCACTCGATCGCCTTCTGCAGGCCGCCGATCATCGAGGCGCCCACCAGCGTGCCGAAGATGTTGCCGACGCCGCCGACGACGACGGTCATGAAGCTTTGGACGATGTAGTTGGAGCCCATGTCGGGCACGACTTGCGCGAAAAGCCCGATGGCGACGCCCGCGATCCCGGCAATGCCGGAGCCAAGGCCGAAGGTCAGCATGTTGATCCGGTCGGGGTTGATGCCCATCGACGCGGCCATGGCGGGGTTTTGCGTGACCGCCCGCACCTCGAGGCCCAGCCGGGTGCGGTTCAGGATCAGCCAGAGCACCACGAAGAACAGCACGGCGAGAATGAAGATCGCCACGCGGACCGAACCGATCGACACCACGTCGTTGAAGGTGACCGAACCGGCCAGCCAGTCGGGCGGCGTCAGCGGCTGGGTCAACGCGCCGAAGACCAGCCGCACGATCTGCTGCAACGCGATGGAGATGCCGAAGGTCGCCAGCAAGGTCTCGAGCGGGCGGTGATAGAGCCACCGGATGACAAGCCGCTCCATCGCGACGCCCGCCATGAAGGTCACGACGAAGGCGAGCGGAATGGCGATGGCAAGCGACGCGGTCTCGTTCGGCACAAGGCTTTGCACGACATAGCCGGTATAGGCGCCGATCATGATGAACTCGCCATGGGCCATGTTGATGACCCCCATCACCCCGAAGGTGATGGCAAGGCCGATGGCCGCAAGGAAATAGATCGAGGCCAGCGAGATACCGTCGAGCGACAGGTCGAGGAAGCGGTAGAAGCCGACCCGCGTCTCGATCCCGTCCAGCGTTTCCCGCGCGGCGGTGGTCACGGCGGCGCTGTCTTCGAGATACCGCTCGAAGAAGACGAAGGCGCCAAGGCTCTCGGAGACATCGGCCTCGCTCGGCGCGGGCGGGGCGATCCCTGCCGCAACCAGCGCGCCATAGGCGCGGCCGCGGGCCTCCTCCGTGTTCAGCTCGGCGACGGGAATGCCCCCGACGGCTCCGTCCACGATGTTCCCCGCCAGGACCGACAGGATGTCGGAGCGTCCGACCCGCGGGGGGGCGAGCCCCTCGTCGACCAGCATCGCGTAGGCGGCCTCGCGGCTCAGCGCATCGGACCCGGGCCGCAGTTCGCGGGCGATGTTCGCGCCTTCCGGCAGCGTCTCGGCGAATTCGAGCGTCGTGGCGAGCAGGGGGTTGAGCGTCGCGCGCGCCGTCAGGCTGATGTTCCCCCCAAGGCTCCGGATGGCATCGACGCGTGGGGCATCCTCGTCAGAGAAGGCGATCACGAGCGCGGGCAGGAGAAGCTCGATCCGCTCGCGGACGTCGGGGTCGGTCTCGGTCGCGAGAAGGCCCTGCAGAATGCCGAGGTGGCTTTCCTCGGGGTCGCTTTCGATCGAGTCGAGCGCGGCCATGCGGCGGGCCGGGTCCTCGGACGCAAGCTGGAACTGGACGCGCGTCGCGGCAATCACGCCCTGCACGCCGCGATTGGGCCTGAGCTGCGTCACCTCGCGGCTTCCGGCCGTGCCAAGCACCTCTCCACTGGTGATGTCGATCAATGTAAGCGGGTCGGACTCGGGATCTTCCACATACACGAACAGCCCGTCGCTGTTCCGTTGGAAGACCTCGCGGGCCTGCCAGGTGGCCAGGAATTCGGGCACTTCGGGGAGCTGGCTCGCCACCAGGATGTCCAGCACCTCCTGCACCGTCCTGCGGGAGGCATCCGCGACCAGTTCGGCATTGTCCTGCAGGATCGCCTGAAGGTCGGGTTCGCCTGCCTCCTGCGCATGCGCAGCCAGTGGCGCGGAGATGGCCAGAACGACGCCGACGACTGCGGCGAGAACGGAACGTGTCATGCTGTGTGCTGCCCCGGGGCGGCGACAGGCGGACATGGGTCCGCCCGTCGCTCTGTTGGTTTGTTCAGTAGTTCGACTGAAGCTGGACGCAGGTCTCGGTCTCGGTGTTGTACATGCCGCAGCCGAGGCCGGGCCAGTCCGACACGAGAACGGCCGATTCCGGGAGGTAGTCCGTCCATGCATCGCCCGGCACCGGATCGGTCTGGCTGATGATGTCGAACTGCCCGTCCGCACGGATCTCGCCGATCAGGACAGGCTTGGTCAGGTGGTGGTTGGGCAGCATCTCGGCCATCCCGCCGGTGAGGTTCGGCACCTGCAACCCGTACATCGCGGCGCGCACGGCGTCGGGCTCGGTCGTGCCGGCGGCCTCGACGGCCTGCACCCACATGTTGAAGCCGATGTAATGCGCTTCCATCGGGTCATTGGTCACGCGGGTCGGATCGCCGGTGAATTCATGCCAGGCGGCGATGAAGGCCTCGTTCTCGGGCGTGTCGGCCGACATGAAGTAGTTCCACGCCGCCAGGTGCCCCACGAGCGGCTCGGTGTCGAGACCCGACAGCTCTTCCTCGCCCACGGAGAAGGCGACGACGGGAATGTCGTCGGCGGTCACGCCCTGTGCGATCAGCTCGTTGTAGAAGCCCACGTTCGCGTCACCGTTGATCGTCGAGATCACGCCGACCTGCGCACCCGTCTCGCCAAGCGCCACGACGTCGGCAACGATGGACGACCAGTCGGAATGCCCGAAGGGCGTGTAGTTGACGAAGATGTTCTCCTGCGGGATGCCCGAATCGAGCAGGTACTGCTCGAGGATGCGGTTGGTCGTCCGCGGGTAGACGTAGTCGGTCCCCAGGAGCGCGAAGGACTCGACGCCCAGTTCCTCGAGGAAGTAGTCCACGGCCGGGATCGCCTGCTGGTTCGGCGCCGCGCCGGTATAGAACACGTTGAGCGAGCTTTCCTCGCCCTCGTACTGGACCGGGTAGAAGACGATGCCGCCCAGTTCCTCGACCACGGGCAGGATGGCCTTCCGGCTGGTGGAGGTCCAGCAGCAGAAGATCACGTCGACCTCTTCGACCGTCAGAAGCTCGCGCGTCCGCTCGGCGAAGGTCGGCCAGTCCGATGCGCCATCGACGACGACCGGCACCAGCTGTTCGCCGAGCAACCCGCCGGCGGCGTTCTGTTGCTCGATGAGCATCAGCATCACGTCGCGCAGCGTCGTTTCCGAAATCGCCATCGTTCCGGTGGTCGAGTGCAGCACCCCGACCCTGATTTCGGCCTTGGCAGCCGTCACGGACAGCGCCGCGACCGCGCTGGCGAGAAGCAGTTTTTTCATGAGAATCCCCTTGGCAGTCTCAGTGCATTTTGCACGTGCAGAAAAACCAAATCCGATTGACGTGCTGTTGTCTGCCGTTAGTTTTGCCCCGACGTGGTGCAAATTTTGCACCACCCTCGGACCGGCAGATGAAGCACCTGAAAATCTATCATGCAATCAAGATGATCCGTCGGCACGGGTCGATCCGGAAGGCGGCCGAGCTGCTGGCAGTCTCTCCTTCTGCGCTCAACCGCTCCATCCAGGGGTTCGAGGATGCGATCGGCGCCCGCATCTTCGACCGCGTGCCTTCAGGCGTCCGGCTGACCTCCGCCGGAGAACTCCTGGTCGATGTCGTCGAGCGGCATCTCGTCGAATTCGAGGACCTGCAGCGGCAGTTCGGCCTTCTCCGGGATGGGCAGATGGGCCGGTTGCGGATCGGCTTCAGCGCAGACATCGCCGCCGGCCTCCCGCTTCTTGCCATCCAGGATCTCGAGGACGACATGCCGGGCGTATCCGCGGACGTCGTGAGCGGTGACGCGATGCAGCTTCTTCTGCGCCGCGAACTCGACCTCGCCATCGTCACCAACCCGGAAACGGACCGGTCGGTGGAGGTCCTGGCCTCCCAGACCGTGCCGCTCCTGGCCTGCGCAACCCCGGAATGGGCCGACGCCGCGGGCGAGCGGGTCGGATTGTGGGACCTCGTGCGCCAGCGTCTCGTGCTGCCGCCCGAACAGACGGGCGCGCGCACGGTGATCAGCCATGCCCTGCGGCGCCACGCGCTCGAGGAAGGCGCCACGACAAGCGTTGCCGCGTCCCAGCTTGCACCCGCCATGGCACGCGGCATGCGGAGCTGCATCTTCCCGGCCACCGTCTTCGCGGGTCCGGATGCGCCGGCGGGCCTGAAGCCGCTGCCGGTGGATGTTGGATCGGTGCAGATCAGCGTCGTCCGTCACACCGGCATTCCCCTCACCCGGCCGGGCCAGTGCCTTCTGCGCCAGATGGAGCGACGCCTGCACGGCCTGGCGTGACCCGGACCGGCGGGTTCCGGCGCGTGCCCGCCGTTACAACTGCGGCGTCAGTCCTGCGGACTGGAGGGCTTCGAGGCGGGCGTAGGCGCCGTCG